>MUNB01000374.1 GCA_002154345.1 Streptomyces griseus | reverse complement strand
TGTCAGTGGCGGGTGCCAGACTCGGTCGGCACAGGGGAACAGCGTGGGGAGCACCATGGAGAACAGGGCGAACAAGGCGAGCGATGTGCGGCTCAGGGACGTCGTGGAGGCGGACCTGGAGGCGTTTCTCGCGTACGAGCACGACCCGGAGGCGGTCCGCAGATCGCGGTTCCCTCCCCGGGAGCGGGACGCGTTCATGGCGCACTGGAAGACGCGGGTGCTGGGCGACCCCGCGAACCTCGTGCAGACGGTCGTCGTGGACGGTGAGCCGGCGGGGAACATCGTGGCCTGGTGGGAGGAGGACCGGCGCTTCATCGGCTATTGGTTCGGCCGTCCGTACTGGGGCCGGGGCATCGGCACCGAGGCGCTGACCGCGTTCCTGGAGCGGGAGACGGCCCGCCCGTTGTACGCGGACCCCGCCGTCGGGAACACCGGATCGGTGCGCCTGCTGGAGAAGTGCGGGTTCGTGGCGACCGGCACGCTGAAGCACGGGGAGAACGAGCACGTCCTCTTGGTGCTGGGCGGGGACACGTGATCAACCGCCCTGCCCAGGTGGTTACTTGACCGTAGGGCGGCGTACGCTTTCCGGGGTGCCGGCGGAGGTCCCGGCCCCGGTTCCGAACGGAGGAGTGGCTTCTGTGACGTCCGCCCCGCAGCGCGACCCGATCGACACGGGCAAGCCCCACCCGGCGCGCGTCTACGACTGGCTGCTCGGCGGCAAGGACAACTACGCGGTCGACCAGGAGGTCGGGGAGAAGCTGCCCGCCGAGGCGAGGGCCAACGCCGCGCGGAACCGGGCCTTCATGCACCGGTCCGCCGCCTGGCTGGCGCGGCAGGGGGTGGACCAGTTCCTGGACGTGGGCACCGGGATACCGACCGCCCCCAATCTCCACCAGATCGTCCAGCGGATCACTCCGACGGCCCGGATCGTCTACGCGGACAACGACCCCATCGTCCTGCGGCACGCGGAGGCGCTGCTGGTCAGCAGCCCCGAGGGGGCGACGGACTATCTGCACGCGGATGTGCGCGAGCCGGAGGCGATCCTCGAACTGGCGAGGAAGGTGCTGGACTTCGACCGGCCGATCGCCCTGTCGCTGATCGCGCTGATGCACTTCCTGCGGGACGAGGATGATCCGTACGGCATCACGCGGACGCTCGTCGGCGCGCTGGCCCCGGGCAGTTTCCTCGTGCTGTCGCACGGCACGGCCGACCAGCACCCGGAGCTGCGGGAGGAGACGGAGAAGGCGTACCGGAAGGGGGCCATCGCCCTGCGGATGCGGACCCGCGCGGAGGTCGAGCCGTTCTTCGAGGGGCTGGAGCTGGTCGCGCCGGGTCTGGTGCCCGCCGCCGAGTGGTACCAGGAGCAGCCCGCGCCCGCCCAGGAGCGCAGTGGGTTCTACGTGGGGGTCGCGCGGGTGCGCTGACCGGGGTCCGCGCTGGTGTGCCGGCCTCCGCCCCGGAGGGTGGTGTCTCCGGGGCGAAGGGTCACGCTCCGGGCTGCCGGAGCGGCTTGGCCATGCAGATGCTGCTGTCGTACTCCCGGTAGTGGCCGAACTTCACTTCGCAGACGGTGTAGCCGCACGAGGTGTACAGCGCGACGGCCTCGGGCTGCTGGTCGCCGGTCTCCAGGACCATCCTGGTCCGGCCCGCGGCCCGGGCGTCCTCCTCCAGGGCGGCCAGCATCCGCCGGGCCAGGCCCCGGCCGCGGCCCTCGGGGATCACGAACATCCGCTTGATCTCGGCGTCGCCGTCCTCGTAGCCGTCGGCGTTGCGGTTCTGGGTCCGCCAGCCGCCGGTCGCCACCGGGCGCTCCTGCTCGTCGTAGGCGAGCAGATACAGACCGTGCGGCGGTACGAACATCGACGGGTCGAGCGGTGTGACATCGCCCTCGTCGCCGTAGCGCACGGCGTATTCGAGCTGCACCTGGTCGTTGAGTTTGACGGCGTCGGGGTGGTCGAAGGGCCGAGAATGAATAAGCATGCTGGATATCGTATATCTGTGCGTCGGGGTGGAGTAGGTACTGTTCGGGGATGCTGACCGTTACTTCTGTGAATGTTAATGGGCTCCGCGCCGCCGCCAAGAAGGGCTTCGTCGAGTGGCTGGCGGAGACCGACGCCGATGTGATCTGCCTCCAGGAAGTGCGGGCCGAGCTCGCCCAGCTGCCCGAAGGGGTGGGCGCCCCCGAAGGGTGGCACACCGTCCACGCGCCCGCCGCCGCCAAGGGCCGTGCCGGTGTCTCGCTCTACTCGCGGCAGGCCCCCGAGCGGGTCCAGATCGGCTTCGGCGGCTTCGGGGCGCCCGGCGCCGAGGAGTTCGACACGAGCGGCCGGTATGCGGAGATCGACCTCCCCGGTGTCACCGTCGCGAGCCTGTACCTGCCCTCCGGCGAGGTCGGCACCGAGCGCCAGGACGAGAAGGAGCGCTTCATGGCGGCCTTCCTGCCCTACCTCCAGGGCCTGAAGAGCCGGGCGGCGGCGGACGGCCGTGAGGTCGTGGTCTGCGGCGACTGGAACATCGCCCACGAGGAGGCCGACCTGAAGAACTGGAAGGCCAACCGCAAGAGCTCCGGCTTCCTCCCCGAGGAGCGCGCCTGGCTGACCCGCGTCCTGGAGGAGGCCGCGTACGTCGACGTCGTGCGCCGGCTGCACCCGGACGTCGAGGGGCCGTACAGCTGGTGGTCGTACCGCGGGCGCGCCTTCGACAACGACAGCGGCTGGCGGATCGACTACCAGATGGCGACCCCGGGGCTGGCCGGGCGCGCGGTGAAGGCCTGGGTCGAGCGGGCCGCCACGCACGGCGAGCGTTGGAGCGACCACGCGCCGGTGACGGTCGTCTACGAGCGGTAGGCCTGCGGTACGAGCGGGAGGGGGCAGTCCTGCGGCACGGGGGCCGCTACGCCTTCGGAGGCTGTCTGCCGTCCTCGCGGCGCAGCCTCCGGTCCAGGGCCATCGACAGCTCCGCGTCCACCACCGCACGGGCCAGCGGGCGCAGTTGGGCCGGTTCGGTCTCGGCGGCGTGGGCATGCAGTACGCGTACGAAGATCTCGGCGAGCGCGTCCGCGTGCTCGCGGACGCGGCGGCCCGAGGAGAGCACCGTGGACAGCGGCACCCCTTCCCGTACGAGCTCGGCCGACACCTCCAGGAGGCGACGGCTGATGTGCACGATCTCGTCCCCGTCGGTGGCGAGATAGCCCAGGTCCAGCGCGGTGGCGAGGTTCTCCGGTGTGACCTCGCCCTCGAAGTAGTCCGCGAGCTGTTCCGGGGTCAGCCGGACCGGGGTCTCCTCGGTCGGCTCGCCCAGGCCGAGCACCTCGGCGACATCGCGGCCGCTCTCGAAGGTGGCGGCCAGGTCGGCGATGCCGTTGAGGGTGTGGCCGCGCTCCAGCAGGCCCGCGATGGTCCGCAGCCGGGCCAGGTGGTGGTCGTCGTACCAGGCGATGCGGCCCTCGCGGCGAGGCGGCGGAATCAGCCCGCGTTCCCGGTAGAAGCGCAGGGTCCGCACGGTGATGCCGGCCTCCTTGGCCAGCTCCTCCATGCGGTATTCGCGGTGCTCGCGTCCTTCAGCCACAGGGGCACCCTATGTTGTACCGCCGGTAACTTTCCTCGGTCGGCCCCCTACCCATCAGTACGGTCCTGCTCTACTCTCCGAACCATGCCAGTGATTGCTGGCGTGATCGCGTGACGTACCGCGGGAGGCGGCAGCATGGCCCAGCAGGAGCACGTACGTGTGGCGGTGATCGGAACCGGATTCGGGGGCCTGGGGGCCGCCGTCCGGCTGCGCCGCGAAGGCATCACCGATTTCGTCGTCCTGGAGCGGGCGGACTCGGTGGGCGGCACCTGGCGCGACAACAGCTATCCCGGCTGCGCCTGCGACGTACCGTCCCACCTCTACTCCTTCTCCTTCGCGCCCAACCCCGACTGGCCGCGCACCTTCTCCGGGCAGGAGCACATCCGCGCCTACCTGGAGCGCGTCGCCGACACCTTCGGGCTCCGCCCGCACATCCGGCTGAACCACGAGGTGAAGCTGATGAGCTGGGACAAGGAGAACCTGTACTGGGTGATCGAGTCCGCGGGCGGCACCACCCTCCACGCGGATGTCGTCATCTCCGCCACCGGGCCGCTCTCCGACCCCAAGATGCCCGACATACCCGGGCTCGACTCCTTCCCCGGCAAGGTCTTCCACTCCGCGCGCTGGGACCACGACTACGACCTGGCCGGCAAGCGCGTCGCGATGGTCGGAACGGGCGCCTCCGCGATCCAGATCGTCCCGGCGATACAGCCGAAGACCGCGAAGCTCACACTCTTCCAGCGCACCCCGCCCTGGGTCATGCCGCGCATGGACCGCACCATCAGCAAGGCCGAGCGCGCCCTCCACCGGGCGGTCCCCGTCACCGGCACCGCGCGCCGCGGACTGCTGTGGGGCATACGGGAGTTGCAGGTCAGCGCCTTCACCAAGCACCCCGACCAGCTGGGCCTGGTGGAGAAGATAGCCAAGTCCAACATGGCGCGGGCGATCAAGGACCCGGCTCTGCGGGCCAAGCTGACCCCGGACTACCGCATCGGCTGCAAGCGGATCCTGCTCTCCAGCACGTACTACCCGGCGCTCGCCCAGCCCAATGTGGATGTGGTCGCCTCCGGTCTCAGCGAGATACGCGGCTCCACGGTGGTCGCCGCCGACGGCACCGAGGCGGAGGTCGACGCGATCATCTTCGGCACCGGCTTCCATGTGACGGACATGCCGATCGCGGAGCGGGTCGTCGGCGAGGAGGGCATCACACTCGCCGAGTCCTGGAAGGACGGGATGAACTCGCTGCGCGGCGCGACCGCCGCGGGGTTCCCCAACTGGATGACGATCATCGGCCCCAACACGGGCCTCGGGAACTCCTCGATGATCCTGATGATCGAGTCCCAGCTGAACTACATGGCCGACTACCTGCGGCAGTTGAACGTCCTCGGCGGCCGCGCCGCGCTCGGCGCCCGGTCCGCCTCCGTCACCGCGTGGAACGACAAGGTCCAGCAGCGGATGAAGCGCACGGTGTGGAACACCGGCGGCTGCACCAGCTGGTACCTGGACGATTCGGGCCGCAACACCACGGTCTGGCCGGGCACGACGGGTGAGTTCCGGCGGCAGACGCGTTCGGTGGACCTCGCGGAGTACGACGTCATCCGGGCCGGCGCGGCGGGCGGTGCCCGACGGGCCGCCGGATCCGGGCGCGTACCCGAACAGCCCGGCCGCACCGACCGCGAGACCGTGACCGCCGCCGCGCCGGAAGCCGGTCCCGTCGCCGAGGAGGCCACGCGATGAGCCGCCTCCTGCACCGCGACGCCGTACCTCCGGTGCCCGCCGCCGAGGTGACCGTACGGTCGGCCGACGGCTCGCGGATACACGTCGAACTGCACGGCCCCGAGGACGCGCCCGCCGTCGTCCTCGCCCACGGCTGGACCTGCAACACCCGCTTCTGGGACGCCCAGATACGCGAACTGGCCGCCGACCACCGGGTCATCGCCTACGACCAGCGCGGCCACGGCCTCACCCCCGAACCGGGCCCCGGCGGCTACAGCACGAACGCGCTGGCCGACGACCTCGAAGCGGTCCTCGCCGGGACGCTCGCCCCGGGCCGCAAGGCGGTGCTCGTCGGGCACTCCATGGGCGGGATGACGCTGATGGCCGCTGCCGCCCGCCCCGGGCTGCGCGAGCACGCCGCCGCCGTTCTGCTCTGTTCCACCGGCAGCACGCGGCTGACCGCCGAGGCGCGCGTCCTGCCGCTGCGCGCGGGCGCGCTGCGCACCCGGCTCACCACCGTCGTACTGGGCGCGAAGGCGCCGCTCGGCCCGGTCACCCCGGTCTCGAAGAAGATCCTCAAGTACGCGACGATGGGCCGGGGTTCGGCTCCGGACCGGGTCGACGCCTGCGCCCGCATCGTGCACGCCTGCCCGCGCCGCGCGAGGGTGGAGTGGGGCCATGTGCTCGCCGACCTTGACCTCGCGACGGGCGTACGCGAGCTGCGGGTGCCGACCGCGGTGATCGCCGGCACGGACGACCGGCTGACCCCGCCGGTCCACGCCCGGACCATCGCCGCCGCGCTGCCGGTCGGCCTCGGCCTGACCGAGCTGGCCGGCATGGGGCACATGACGCCGGTGGAGGCCCCGGAGGCCGTCACGGCGAAGATCAGGGAGCTGGTCACCCGGTACGTCGCCCCGGGGGCGGCCGGCACGGGCACGGCCGCCACGGCGGAGAGGGAGGATGTCGCATGAGCAGCAGGCGGAATCTGGAGGGCCAGGTCGTCGTCGTCACCGGCGCGGCCCGGGGCGTGGGCGAGCTGCTGGCCCGCAAACTCTCCGCGCGCGGAGCGACGCTCGCCCTGGTCGGCCTGGAGGCGGACGAGCTGAAGCAGGTCTCCGAGCGGCTGCACGGCGAGAGCGACCACTGGTTCGCCGACGTCACCGACCACGCGGCGATGTCCCAGGTGGCACGCGAGGTGAAGGAACGCTTCGGCAAGGTCGACGTGGTCGTCGCCAACGCGGGCGTCGCCTCGGGCGGCCCGTTCGTCGACTCCGACCCGGACGCCTGGCGGCGGGTCATCGAGGTCAACCTCATCGGCGGCGCGGTCACCGGCCGGGCCTTCCTGCCGGTGCTGATGGAGAGCCGCGGCTACTTCCTCCAGATAGCGTCGCTGGCCGCGATCACCCCGGCCCCGATGATGACCGCGTACTGCGCGTCCAAGTCGGGCGTCGAGGCCTTCGCGCACAGCCTGCGCGCCGAGGTCGGCTACAAGGGCGTGAAGGTCGGCGTCGGCTATCTCTCCTGGACCGACACCGACATGGTGCGCGGCGCGGACCAGGACGACGTGATGCGCGAGCTGCGCCAGCGGCTGCCGTGGCCGATGAACCGCACGTACCCGCTCGGCCCGGCCGTCGACCGCATCGTCGACGGCATCGCGCGGCGCTCCGCGCACGTCTACGCCCAGTGGTGGCTGCGCGGGATGCAGTCGGTCCGGGGCTATCTGCCCTCCGTGATCGCGATCGGCGGACAGCGCGAGATGCGGCGCTTCGAACCGCGCCTGCACACCGTGTCGAAGGGCTTGGTGGGGGCCGGGGGAGCGGCGGACCAGGACGCGCGGGCGGAGCGCGCGGACCGTGGGTGACGGTGGGTAGCTGTCCGACATGCGTGAGATGTCGGGCCGTGTAACGCTGGGCACGGCCCCGCAGGGGGCCATCCCCCACGTACCCCACGCATCCCACAGGAGTGAACAGCATGGGTATCGCAGACCAGTTCAAGGACAAGGCGCAGGAGCTCGCCGACCAGGCCAAGCAGAAGGCCGGCCAGGGCAAGGACCAGGCCAAGGAGCGCGGCGAGCAGGCCCGCGACCAGAGGTCGGACTCCTCCTCGGGCATGAAGGACCGTGCCCAGGACGCGGCGGACCAGGCGCGCGAGCGTTTTGACCGTTGACGGTCGTTGAGGTGTGACGCGTACGCGCTGCGGTTCGCGCGTGCGTACGCGTTACGTCAGGAGGCGCACCCGGGCGACCGGGGGCGCCTCCTTCTTTGTCCTCAAGCGCCGGACGGGCTGAAAGACGCCCTCAAGCGCCGGGCGGGCTGGAGATGGCCGGCGCCGCCCTCAGGCGTTCCGCGGCGGCAGCGGTGGCCTCCTCAGGTCCGGGGCCGTGTCGTACGACGGTGGGGTCGCCGCCGGGTGGGCGGCCAGGAGGTCCAGGGCCAGGCGGACCGCGTCGTCCAGGACCGCGTAGCGGCCCTCCGCCCAGTCCAGGGGGGTGCGCAGGGCCTCCACGTCCGGTTCGACGCCGTGGTTCTCCACCGACCAGCCGTACGTGTCGAACCAGGCGGCGTTCATCGGGACCGTGATCACCGTGCCGTCGCCCAGCCGGTGGCGGCCGGTCATGCCGACCACGCCGCCCCAGGTGCGCTGGCCCACCACCGGGCCCAGTTTCAGCAGCCGGAACGCGGCGGTGATCATGTCGCCGTCGGAGGACGTCGCCTCGTCGGCCAGGGCGACGACCGGGCCGCGGGGTGCGTTGGAGGCGTAGCTCACCGCCTGGGCGTTGCGGGTGAGGTCCCAGCCGAGGATCGTGCGGGTGAGCTTCTCCACGACCAGTTCGCTGATGTGGCCGCCCGCGTTGCCCCGGACGTCCACGATCAGGGCCGGGCGGGAGACCTCCAGGCGCAGGTCGCGGTTGAACTGGGCCCAGCCGGAGCCGCCCATGTCCGGGATGTGCAGGTAGCCGCACTTGCCGCCGCTCAACTCCCGTACGACGTCGCGGCGTTTGGCCACCCAGTCCTGGTAGCGGAGCGGGCGTTCGTCGATCAGGGGCATGATCGCCACCCGGCGGGAGGGGCCGCCGCCGGCCGGGGAGAACGTCAGCTCGACCGTTGTGCCCCCTGCTGCGGTCAGCAAGGGGTACGGGCCCGTCACCGGGTCCACCGGGCGGCCGTCCACGTGGGTCAGGACCGCGCCCTCGCGGATGCCCGTACCCGCCAGCGGCGAACGCGCCTTGGAGTCCGAGGAGTCGCCGGGCAGGATGCGCTGGAGCACCCAAGCGCCGTCCCGGCAGACCAGGTTGGCGCCGAGCAGGCCGATCGCGCGCTGGTAGTGCGGCGGGCCCTCGTTGCGGCGGGCGGGGGAGACGTACGCGTGCGAGGTGCCCAGCTCGCCCAGCACCTCGCGCAGCAGATCCGCGAACTCGTCGGGTGAGGCGACCCGTTGGACGAGCGGGCGGTACTGGTCCAGGACGCCGTCCCAGTCGATGCCGCACATGTCCGGCTCCCAGAAGTAGGAGCGGATGATCCGGCCCGCCTCGCCGTACGCCTGCCGCCACTCCGCGCCCGGGTCGACCTCGTGCAGGATGCGGCGCAGGTCCAGATAGACCGTGGAGTCGGTGTCGCCGGGCTCGGTCGCCGGTACGGCGCGCAGTTCGCCGTCGTCCATCACGACGAGGCGGGTCGCGTCGCCGCTGACCGCGAACCAGTCGAGGTGGTCGACCAGTTCCGCCTTCCGGGCCTTCGCGATGTTGAAGTGCTCCAGGGTCGGCCGCCCCGACATGTCGGCCGGGTTCGCGAAGGTCTCGCCCAGCGCGCCCGAGATCGGCCAGCGCAGCCACACCAGCCCGCCGCCGCTCACGGGGGCGAGCGCCGAGTACTTGGAGGCGGAGACCGGGAACGGCGTCACCCGGCTCTCCAGGCCCTCGAACTCCACCATGACCGTGGAGCCCTCGCCCGTACCTCCTGCTTCCGGAACGTCTATCGGGTCCAGGCCGCCCGCCGCCGGGCGTCCGTCCGGCGAGAGCGCGAAGGGCGAGGGCGTCGCCGAGGAGAGCGGGACCAGGTACGGGCGGCAGCCGAGCGGGAAGGAGAGGTCGCCGGTGTGAACGTCGTAGACCGGGTCGAAGCCGCGCCAGGAGAGGAAGGCCAGATAGCGGCCGTCCTCCGTGAAGACCGGGTTCTCGTCCTCGAAGCGGCCGTTGGTGACGTCGACGATCACCGGGGCGCCGGGGCCGGAGATCCGGGCCAGCTTGATCTGCCGCAGCGAGCGGCCGACGCCCGGGTGCGACCAGGTCAGCCAGTCGCCGTCGGGGGAGAAGGCGAGGTCGCGGACCGGGCCGTTGACGGAGCGGATCAGCTCGGTGAGGCCCGGGTGCTCGTCGACCGGCGCCGCGCTGTCCGGGGTCGCCGCGCCGGTGGCCGCGTGGAGGTCGGCCCGGGTCGAGCCGCTGGGGGGCTTCTCCGCGGTTTCCAGGGGCTCCGCCGCCTCCGCCTCGGGCTCCGCCGTGTCCAGGAGCAGCAGGCGGCCGTCGTTGGATGCGATGGCGAGGCGTTCGCCGTCCGGGTCGGAGATCATCTCCTGGACCCGGCCCAGCTGCCCGGTGGCCAGCCTGCGCGGCGGGCGGTCGCCGCTGGCGCGCGGCAGATAGGCGATCTCGACCGCGTCCGGCCCGTCCGCGTCGGTGACGTACGCGACCTGCCCGCCGCTGCCGAGCATCTCCGGCAGCCGCACCCGTACGCCGGGGGTGTCGGCGATGGTGCGGGCGGGGCCGTCGCGGTGGGTGAGCCAGTAGAGGCTGCCGCGTACGGTGACGGCGCTGGCCCGGCCCGTCTCGTCGACGGAGAGCGAGTCGACGTTGCTGGCGGCGGGCACCTGGTGGACGCGCCGGCCGGTGCGCGGCCCCCCGAGGCGTACCTCCAGCTTGCGCGGGGTGGCGTCGGGCGCCTCCAGGTCCTCGACGAGCCAGAGGTCGCCGGCGCACTGGTAGATCACCCGGTGGCCGTCGCTGGAGGCGTTGCGGGCGTAGAAGGCGTCGTGGTCGGTGTGGCGGCGCAGGTCGGTGCCGTCCATCAGGCAGGAGTAGAGGTTGCCGACGCCCTCGTGGTCGGAGAGGAACGCGATGCGGCGGCCGACGAACATCGGGTTGGCGAGGTGGCCGTCGATGTCCGGGAGCAGGCGTTCGCCGTGCAGCCACAGGCGGCCCATGGCCCCGCCCCGGTAGCGCTTCCAGGCGGCCGGTTCGTGCGGGGGCGTGCCGGTGAGCAGCAGGGTGCGGCGCTCGCCGTCGATGTCGGCGACCGCGATGTCGGAGACCGGGCCCCAGGGCAGCCGGCCGCCGGGGCTGCCGTCGGTGGGGACGCTGTAGGCCCAGGAGAAGTAGGAGAACGGCTGGTTGTGCGAGGACACGGCGAGGATCTGGCAGGCCTCGCCCGGATCGGGGCTCCAGCCGCAGACCCGGGCGTCGGTCGAGCCCCAGTACGTGAGCCGGCGGGCCGGCCCGCCGGCCACCGGGGCGAGGTGGATCTCGGGGTCCAGCGTGCGCCAGGTCGTGTAGGCGATGGAGGCGCCGTCGGGCGAGAAGCGCGGATGGCTGACCCGGGTCCGGTCGACGGTCACCCGCCAGGCCCGTTCCGGGCGGTGCCCGGCGCGGGCGAGGGGTGCGACCCAGAGGTCGTCCTCGGCCGCGAAGCACAGCAAGTCCTGGTGGAGGTGCGGGAAACGGAGATACGCGACGTCGTCACTCACCCCCCAATGTTTTCGGTGTGCGGAGCCCGGGGCAACTTGTGGTGCACGACACAAGCGAAACGATTTCGTTTCGCTGGGCGGTGGGGGTACGGTTCAGGTGTACGAAACAGTTTCGTTCGATGCCGAGCGGGGCTGAGTGAGCATGAGCGGGACACCGGACAGGTGAAGCGAAGGAGGTCGGACCATGGCACGCACCAGGCTGACCCCCGAGCGTGAGGGCGAGCTCTACGAGGCCGTTCTCGACCTGCTCCGCGAGGTCGGCTACGACGCCCTGACCATGGACGCCATCGCCGCCCGCACCCGGTCCAGCAAGGCCACCCTCTACCGCCAGTGGGGCTCCAAGCCCGAGCTGGTCGCGAAGGCGCTGCGGCACAACAAGCCGGGGAACCTCGCGGACATCGATACCGGTTCGCTGCGCGGTGACTTCCATGCCGTGCTGAGCCGGACCGACGACTGCCAGATGGAGAAGGACGCCGCGCTGATGCGGGGTCTGAGCCATGCCGTCCATGAGTACCCCGAGCTGCTCCAGGCCCTGCGCGAGCTGCTGATCGAACCGGAGATGACCGGTTTCGACCAGATGCTGCAACGGGCGGTGGACCGGGGTGAGCTGCGTTCGGACAATCCGGCGCTGAAGTACATCCCGCACATGCTGGTCGGCGCGCTGGCCGCCCGGCAGCTGATCGAGGACCGTCCTGTCGACCAGGCGTTCCTCATCGATTACGTGGACTCCGTGGTTCTCCCCGCCCTCGGCGTCTGACGTCCCCGACCCACCCGCACGGCCCTCTCCCCGACGCTCCACCTGACACGCCGCTCTCGTCGTCGGGCTGGTTCCTCACGCCCAATTTCCACTCATACGACCTGACCGGGAGTACGCCCCCGTGGCCACTTTCCTCTACAAGCTCGGACGGCTCACCTTCCGCCGCCGCGGCTTCGTCGCCCTGATCTGGGTGGCGTTGCTGGCGGTCGCCGGAATCGGTGCGGCCACCGCGTCCACCGCCACCTCCAGTTCCTTCTCGATCCCCGGTACGGAGGCGCAGCGCGCCTTCGACCTCCTGGAAGAGCGCAACCCCGGCGGCAGCGCCGACGGTGCGACCGCCCGGGTCGTCTTCCAGGCGCCCGAGGGCGAGAAGGTGACCGACGCCGGGAACAAGCGCGAGATCAGCGGCATCGTCAAGGAGCTGCAGTCCGGCTCGGACCAGATCGCCGCGGTCGCCGACCCGTTCCAGCAGCAGGCCGTGAGCCAGAACGGTTCGACGGCGTACATCTCGGTCTCCTACAAGGTCAACTCCATGGAGCTGACCGACGCGACCCGCGACGCCCTGGAGGACGCGGGCAAGGAGGCGCAGAGCAGCGGCATGAAGGTGGAGATCGGCGGTGACGCCCTCCAGGTCATGCCGCACACCGGGACCGCCGAGATCATCGGCGTCGCCATCGCCGCCGTCGTCCTCGTCATCACCTTCGGTTCGCTGATCGCGGCGGGTCTGCCGCTGGTGACCGCGCTCGTCGGGGTCGGCATCGGGGTCTCCACGATCACCGCCCTCGCCAGCGTGATGGACCTGGGCTCCACCACCTCGATCCTCGCCATGATGATCGGCCTCGCGGTCGGCATCGACTACGCCCTCTTCATCGTCTCCCGCTACCGCGCCGAGCTGGCGGAGGGCCGGGAGCGCGAGGAGGCCGCCGGACGGGCCGTGGGAACCGCCGGATCCGCGGTCGTCTTCGCGGGTCTGACCGTGGTCATCGCGCTGGCCGGTCTCGCCGTCGTCAACATCCCGATGCTGACGAAGATGGGCCTCGCCGCCGCCGGTACGGTCGCCATCGCCGTCCTCATCGCGCTCACCCTCGTCCCGGCCGCCCTCGGCTTCGCGGGCAAGCGGATCATGGGACGCAAGGCGCGCAAGGCCGCCGAGGCGGAGAAGAGCCCCGACGCCAAGCCGAACATGGGCACCCGCTGGGCGCGGTTCGTGCTGCGCAAGCCGGTCTGGGTGATGCTCGTGGGCGTCCTCGGCCTCGGCATCATCGCCGTACCGGCCGCCTCGCTGGAGATGGGCCTGCCCGACGACGGCGCCCAGCCGAAGTCGACCACGCAGCGCCAGGCGTACGACATGCTCTCGGACGGCTTCGGCCCCGGGTTCAACGGTCCGCTGCTGACCGTCGTCGACACGAAGAACAGCTCCGACGGGAAGGCCGCCGCCGACCGGGTCGCCGAGGAGATCGAGGCGCTCGGCGTCAGCGCCGTCATCCCGCCCGTCTTCAACAAGGCCGGCGACACCGCGACGATCACGGTCATCCCGAAGGACCGGCCGTCCTCCCACGCCACGGAGGAGGTCGTCCACGACATCCGTGACGCGGGCAAGGACATCAAGGCCGACACCGGGGCCGAGGTCCTGGTCACCGGCGCCACCGCGATGAACATCGACTTCTCGCAGAAGATGAACGACGCGCTGCTGCCCTACCTGGCGCTCGTCGTCGGCCTCGCGTTCCTGCTGCTGATGCTGGTCTTCCGCTCGATCCTCGTCCCGCTGAAGGCGGCCCTGGGCTTCCTGCTCTCGGTGGTCGCGGCCCTCGGCGCGGTCGTCGCGGTCTTCCAGTGGGGCTGGCTCGGCTCGCTCTTCGGCGTCGAGCAGACCGGTCCGATCATGAGCATGATGCCGATCTTCATGGTCGGTGTGGTCTTCGGTCTGGCGATGGACTACGAGGTCTTCCTCGTCACCCGGATGCGTGAGGCGTACGTCCACGGCGAGAGCCCGGGCCAGGCCATCGTGACCGGCTTCAAGCACGGGGCGCGCGTGGTCACGGCGGCGGCCGTGATCATGATGGCGGTCTTCTCCGGCTTCATCGGCTCCAGCGAGCAGATGATCAAGATGATCGGCTTCTCGCTCGCCATCGCCGTCTTCTTCGACGCCTTCGTGGTGCGCATGGCGATCGTGCCCGCCGTCCTGGCGCTGCTGGGCCGGAAGGCCTGGTGGCTGCCGCGCTGGCTGGACCGCGCGCTGCCCAACGTGGACGTGGAGGGCGAGAAGCTGCAGAAGCAGCTGACCGACGAGCACGGCTCCGGGCAGGGGTCCGGTGACGGCGGCGGCGAGGGCGAGCGCGAGCTCGTCCGCGTCTGACCCGATCGCCGTGAGGCCTGCGAGGTTCGCGAGACCTGCGAGCCCTTCGAGCTCCTGAGCCGTCCGCGCTCCTGAGCACCCCCGGCTCCGGGATCCGCGTCTGAGCGGAGCGCGGCCCCGGAAGCGCCGGTTACCTGTGGGGACGGGGACCGGGGCACAGCGAAAGCCCCCGTGCCGAGACGGCACGGGGGCTTTCCGCGTTTCCCGGGGCCCGAGGGCTCAGCCGCGGGCCGGCTGCGCGCCTGCCTCCGGGCGGGTGGTGGTGGCGGTCGTACGGGACGGCGGCTGCGGCTCCCGGCCGCCGTCCTTCGGCGCGGTCGACGCCTGCGCGCGGGCGCGGGCGAGGAAGCGCATCAGCGTCCGGATCTCGAACTGGAACACCTCGACGCCGTCGGTCGAGTGCAGCTCCACGATCAGCTGCGTACGGCCGCACGGCCAGACGCGGACGGCGCCGCGCTCGATCGGGGTGCGCAGGCCGCGTTCCAGGAGGTCGAGGCCGAACGCCCAGTCGACGCCGTCGGGCAGCCCGATGTGGACGGTTCGCCGTTCGTCGGCCGGGTCGTAGCGCAGGTCCACGGGGACCGGACGGGTCAGAGGGCCATCGGTGATGAGCCGGGCCCGAGCATGTACTTCGACGACAGGGGACATAGGCCGGCTCCTCCTATATGTGTAGCTCTGCCCTCTAATGTCCCATATTTCGCGGAAGTGGCACGGTGAGCGTGCGCTCACGTGACAGCGGGTGAGCCCGAGGGCTCGTGCGGCCCAGATGCTGGACTGCTGCTCTTGCGCATGGTTCGCAGGAGGGCACTATTATTGATGGGTTCATGACCCCGCCCCGCAGGACCGCGTCCGCAGGGCGCGGAGACCGCGTGGACCCCGCAGGAAGCGGAGCCTCCCATGCATGTACCCGATGGATTCATCGATGCACCTGTCTCCGTGGCCGCCGGGGTGGTGGCCGCCGGTGCGGTGGCGGTCAGCCTGCGCGGCGCGCGCCGCGAGCTGGACGAGCGCACCGCCCCGCTCGCCGGACTCGTCGCCGCCTTCATCTTCGCCGTGCAGATGCTCAACTTCCCGGTGGCCGCCGGCACCAGCGGCCACCTGATGGGAGGGGCGCTGGCCGCGATCCTCGTCGGGCCCTACACCGGGGTGCTCTGCGTCGCGGTGGTGCTGCTGATGCAGGGCGTCTTCTTCGCCGACGGCGGCCTCACCGCCCTCGGCGTCAACATCACCGTCATGGGCGTCGTCACCGTCGTCGTCGCGTACGGCCTGTTCCGGCTGCTGACCGGGGTGCTCCCGCGCACCCGGCGGTCGGCCACCGCCTCCGCGTTCGTCGCCGCCCTGGTCTCCGTACCGGCCGCGGCCGCCGCCTTCACGCTCCTCTACTGGATCGGCGGCACCACCGACATCCCGATCGGCAAGGTCTTCACCGCCATGGTCGGCGTACACGTCCTGATCGGCATCGGCGAGGCGGTCATCACCGCGCTCACCGTGGGCGCGGTCCTGGCCGTGCGCCCCGACCTCGTCCACGGCGTCAGCGGACTCGCCGCCCCCCTCAAGCTCCGGATCGACGGCGAACTGGTCGACGCCCCGGCCGCCACCCGCGAGCCCGAGCCCGCCGCCGCGCCCCGCTCCAACCGCGGATTCTGGATCACCGGCCTGGTCTCGGCCTTCCTCCTCGCCGGGGTCGTCTCCTTCTACGCCTCCGCCAACCCGGACGGCCTGGAGAAGGTCGCCGCCGACCAGGGCATCGACGAGAAGGCGGAGGAGCACGGCGCGGCCGACTCCCCGCTCGCCGACTACGGCGTCGGCGACATCGCCGACGCCCGGCTCTCCGGCGGCCTCGCCGGAGTGATCGGCGTCAGCGCCACCGTCGTCGTCGGCACCGGGGTGTTCTGGGTGGTGCGCCGCCGCAGGGAAGAGCCCGGCGCGGCGCCCCACGACCGCGACCACGAGAGCGTCTGACATGGGTGCGGGCCACGCCCACAAGCTCTACCGGCAGGGGCACTCGCCGGTCCACGACCTGCCGCCGCACTGCAAACTCGCGGCCGTGTTCTGCTTCGTGCTCGTGGTCGTCTGCACCCCGCGCGAGGCGATGTGGGCCTTCGGGCTGTACGCGGCGCTGCTCGCCGCCGTCGCCGCCGTGGCCCGCACACCCGCCGGCTTCCTGCTGAAGCGGCTCGTCGTCGAGGTGCCGTTCGTCGCGTTCGCCCTGCTCATGCCGTTCGTGGTGCCGGGCGAGCAGACGACCGTGCTCGGCCTCTCCGTCAGCGTCCCCGGCCTCTGGGGCGCCTGGAACGTGCTGGCCAAGGCCACCCTCGGCGTCGCCGCCTCGGTGCTCCTGGCCTCCACCACCGAACTGCGCGCCGTCCTGCTCGGCCTCCAGCGCCTCAAGCTGCCGCCGCTGCTCGTCCAGATCGCCTCGTTCATGATCCGGTACGGGGACGTCGTCACCGACGAGATGCGGCGCATGGCCATCGCCCGCCGCTCCCGGGGCTTCGAGGCGCGCGGCGTACGGCAGTGGCGGGTGCTCGCGGCCTCGGCGGGCGCCCTGTTCATCCGCTCCTACGAACGCGGCGAACGCGTCCACCTCGCCATGGTCAGCCGGGGATACACGGGCACGATGCCGGTGATCGACGAGGTGACGGCGGACCGGACCCAATGGGCGCACGCGGCGACGCTCCCCGTACTCGCGCTCGCGATCTGTCTGCTGGGATGGACCCTGTGACCCCTGCCGTGGAAGACACCTCGCCGGACACCCCGCCGACCGCCCCGTCGCTCGAAGTCAGCGGCCTCGCCTACGCCTACCCCGACGGCCACCAGGCCCTCTTCGGGGTGAACCTGACCGTCGGGCGCGGCGAACGCGTCGCGCTCCTCGGCCCCAACGGAGCGGGCAAGACCACCCTCGTCCTGCACCTCAACGGCATCCTCGACGCCGGCTCGGGCACGGTGCGCGTCGCCGGACTCCCGGTCGCCAAACGGAATCTGGCCGAGATCCGCCGCCGGGTCGGCATCGTCTTCCAGGACCCCGACGACCAGCTGTTCATGCCCACCGTCCGCGAGGACGTCGCCTTCGGGCCGGCCTCCGCCGGACTGCGCGGTCCGGAGCTGGAGGAGCGGGTGCTGCACGCCCTGAAACAGGTCGGCATGGCGGAGTTCGCCGCCCGGCCGCCGCACCACCTCTCCTTCGGGCAGCGCCGCCGCGTCGCCGTCGCCACCGTCCTCGCGATGGAGCCGGAGATCCTCGTCCTGGACGAACCCTCGTCCAACCTGGACCCGGCCTCCCGCCGCGAACTGGCCGACATCCTGCGGTCCTTGGACGTCACCGTGCTGATGGTCACCCACGACCTGCCGTACGCCCTGGAGCTCTGCCCGCGCGCCGTCATCCTCAGCGAGGGCGTCATCGCCGCCGACGACCGTACGCAGGACCTCCTCTGCGACGAGGAACTGATGCGCTCCCACCGGCTGGAGCTGCCGTTCGGCTTCGACCCGCGTTCGGTCACGGTTCCATCGCCGTAAACAGATCGTGACAGTGCGGTGGTCACGGCGACCCGCTCCGCGAACACCCCGCCGGGACGTGCACCATGGAGGGATGAGCGGGAGCGCGGGAGTGAGCACGACGGGCGCGGAAGCGGAACCGGAACCGGCCACGGAGGCGAGAGCGGGAGCGGGCACGGACGAGGCGGAGGCCGTGAACGCGCCCGCCTCCGGGGCCGGGTCGGGGCCGGGGGCCGCGCCCGTGTCCGGCTCCGCCTCCGCCTCCGGGGCCGGTGCCGTGGACGTACGGGGCACGGTGGCGCCCGGGTTCGAACCGGTCGCGGACGCCTTCGTCCGCAACTTCGAGCAGCGCGGGGAGCGCGGCGCGGCCGTCGCCGTCTACCGCCACGGGCGCAAGGTCGTCGACCTGTGGGCCGGTACGAGGGACGTCGACGGCACCGAACCGTGGGCCGTCGACACCGTCCAGATCGTCCGCTCGGCCGGCAAGGGCATCGCCGCCGCCGTCCCGCTCCTCCTCCACCAGCGCGGACAGGTCGACCTGGACGCCCCGGTCTCCACCTACTGGCCGGAGTTCAAGACGAACGGCAAGGAACGCGTCCTCGTCCGCGACCTCCTCGCCCACCGGGCCGGGGTGCCCGCCCTGGACACCGCCCTCACCCCCGCCGAGGCCGCCGACGGGGTCTCCGGGCCCGCCGCCGTCGCCGCCCAGCGCCCGCAGTGGGAGCCCGGCACCGACCACGGCTACCACGCCCAGACCTACAGCTGGCTGATCGGCGAACTGGTCCGCCGCGCCACCGGCCGTACCATCGGCCGCTGGATCGCCGAGGAGATCGCCCGCCCGCTCGGCCTCGACTTCTGGTTCGGGCTCCCCGCCGACGAGGCCCACCGCATCGGACGCATCGGCCCCGTGGAACCCCCGGCCGCGGCCGGGGCGTCGGGCGCCCTGCGCGTACGCCCCAAGCGCTCCGTCGTCGAGGCGTACAACGACCCGGAGTCGCTCACCCGCCGGGCGTTCGCCGCGATCGACCCGTTCCCCGACGAGAACGACCCCGCCTACCGCGCGGCCGAACTCCCCGCGTCGGGCGGCATCGCGACCGCCCGGGGCCTGGCCCGCTGCTACGCCGCGATGATCGGCCCGGTCGACGGCCACCGCCGGCTGTTCGCCCCCGCGACGCTCACCCTGGCCCGCACCGAGGAGTCGGCGGGCCCGGACCGCGTCCTGGTCGTCAACACCCGGTTCGGCCTCGGCTACATGCTGCACGGCCCGGCCTCGCCGCTGCTGGGCCCCGGCTCCTTCGGCCACCCGGGACGCGGCGGCTCCCTCGGCTTCGCCGACCCGGAGTCGGGCATCGCGCTCGGCTATGTGACCAACGGCCTCCAGAAGGGAGTCACCGCCGACCCCCGTGCCCAGGCACTGGTCAGGGCAGTACGGTCGGCGCTATGAGACACGAGCGGACATCAGCCCGGTTCGACGGCTACAGCGTCCTGATCACCGCCGCCGGCCAGGGCATAGGCGCGGCAACGGCCCGCCGCCTGGCGGCGGAAGGGGCCTCCGTCCTCGTCACCGACCTGGACGCCAAGCGTGCCGCGCACACGGCGGCGGCGATCCGCGAGGCGGGCGGCAGCGCCGCGTCCCTCGTCTGCGATGTGGCCGACCGGGCGGCGGTGGAGGCGGCGGTGGCGTACGCGGTCGAGACCTTCGGCGGCCTGGACGTCCTGGTCAACAACGCGTACGCGGCGGGCCAGGACGAGCCGCTCTTCGAGGACGAGTCGGACGCGACCTGGGAACGCGACCTGGACATCACCCTCTCCGGCCCGTTCCGCTGCGCCCGCGCCGCGCTGCCGCACCTGGTCGCCTCGGGCCGGGGCGCGATCGTCACCATCGGCTCGGTCAACGGCGAACAGGACTTCGGCGGCCACGCGTACAGCGCCGCCAAGGCGGGCCTGGCCAGCCTGACCCGTACGCTCGCGGGCCACGCGGGACCGCGCGGTGTCCGCGTCAACCTGGTCGCCCCCGGCACGATCCGCACCGACGCCTGGGCGGGCCGCGACGCGGAGTTGGCCCGGGCGGCGGCCCTCTACCCGCTCGGCCGGGTCGGCACCCCCGAGGACATCGCGTCCGCTGTCGCCTTCCTCGCCTCCACCGACGCGGCCTGGATCACCGGGACGACGCTGCGCGTGGACGGCGGGATCCTCGCGGTGAACACCGGCTTCCGGCAGGCGATGGCGCAGCCGTAATTCCGTGGCCGGGTACCGCGAGGGGGGCCTACCCTGCGCGGATGATCGACCACGGACACACCGACAAGACCGGCCGCCCCGTCACTCTCCACGCGGTGGACGCGGACAACTGGCGGGCGGTCGCCGACAGCGCGCCCCGCGACGACCAGCGCGACTGGGTCCCGGCCCTGGCCGCCCGCTACCTGGTGCTGAGCAGCCGGGAGGACACCTGGCACTCGCTGGCGGTCCTGGCCGGCGACCGGGTGACCGGCCACATCATGTGGGGCCGGGACGAGGAGGACGGCTCGTACTGGATCGGCGGCATGCTGATCGACGCCGCCCACCAGGGCACGGGCATCGGCGGAGCCGCCGTACGCACCCTGGCGGCCTGGCTCTCCGCCCGCGAGGACAGCACCGCCGTACGCCTCTCGTACGCCCCGGACAACGAGGCCGCCGCCCACCTGTACACCGCGCTCGGCTTCCGGCCGACGGGGGTGGAGGAGGACGGGGAGGTGGTGGCGGAGCTGCGGTAGGACGTCATCTCATCCGGCGAGCCCGGAGGACCTACGAGTGACGGCTCACGATCGAGTCGGCGTAGGACGCGAGATCGTGGACCCAGACCTGCAGACGCCGCCTCCTGGGTGTGTCCAAGAAGGGGAGGGCGTGCCGGTAGGTCGCCGACCAGGTGATGTCGGTGCCGCCACGGGGGGCTCGGGCAAGGTCCACGGACCCGCGATGCGAGGTGAACAGCCCCGAGGCCTGTTCGTAGCTGAACCGCTGGTCGGGAACCATCTCCACGACGCGCTCGTGGCAGTGCACACGTCCGGTGAGGGTGCGGATGGTGCGCCGGTCACCCACGCGTGCCGGTCGGTCGATTCCCGTGGGCACATCCCACTCGACGTCGGCGTGGGCGGACCACAGCGGCCAGGACTCCGCGTGCAGAAGCGCCGCGTAGACGACGGCGGCGGATGCCGATGAGTGCGAAGAGGCAGTGACAGTGAGGGACGACACCCCGACAAGGTAGACCGACGGCACGAGTCGGGAAGGTCTCCCCCGGGAGCACTCTGTGCCGAGGTCGGCGTGACAAGCGCGGGAACGCCCGGGTGGAATAGCTGGTTCCTCACCTAGTCTCCCGATCATGTTCAAGTCAGGGGTGGGGTTCTTCGCGTTGTTCGGCCTCGGCTGGTGGCTGCTGGCCACGAGCGCGTTCGGCGGCACGGTCCGGCTGGTCGCTGTGGGGGCCGGCTGCGCGGTCACGGTGGGGCTGATGCTCGCCGCGCGCCGTTTCCTTCCCGCGTCGGCCGGAGGGCCGTTCCCCGCCGACCGGCGGCGGCGGTTCAACCGGATCAACGGTCTCCAGTGGCTGCTGATCGTCGCCATCGCGGTGGTGTGCTCGCGTGCCGGGGCGCCGGTGCTGATTCCCCCGCTGGTCGCGCTGGTCGTCGGGGCGCACTTCCTTCCGCTCGCCGCGGTGTTCGAGCAGCCCCGGCTCCGGGTGCCCGCGGCACTGCTGGGCGCGGCCGGATCGGCGGGCCTGGCCGTATGGCTGGCGGGCGGCCCGGACAGCGCCGTGCGCCTGACCGTGGGCCTCCTCTCCGCGCTCTGCCTGTGGGGCCTGGCCCTGTGGACGGTCGCCGGGGCGGCTTCCGCCGCCGGGCGCGGTGTCACGGAGTAAGGGCCGGTCAGGTCGTCGGGCTCAGGATCATCAGCATCTTCGGGTCGGACACGGGGACGAACCCGACCTTGGCGTACAGCTCGTGGGCGTCGAGCGTGGCGAGGAGGATCCGCTTGAGTTCGTACGGGGCGAGGTGGTCGCGCACGGCGGTCGCCAGACGTACGCCGAGGCCCCGGCCGCGGTGCGCGGGGTCCACGTAGACGTCGCAGAGCCAGGCGAAGGTGGCATGGTCCGTGACGACCCGGGCGTAGGCGACCTGCGTCCCCTCGCCGTCGTACACACCGAAGTTGAGCGATCCGCGCAGGGACCGCTCGACGAGGTCCCGGCTGCGGCCGAGCGCCCAGAAGGCGTCGGTGGAGAGCCAGTGGTGTACGCGATCGAGGTCGATGCGGTCCGGATCGGTGTCGACCTCGTAGGCGTCTTCGCCGGGCTGGGCGCTGGTCGTGGTGGTCATGGGCCGGGATGGTAGTCGCGGCGCGGAGACCGGGCTGTCGGCGGGGGCGGCCGTCCGTGATGCCCGCACGGCGACACCGCCGATAACGGATGGCGGAGGCGGGTGTCACTCGGCAGGATGCTCCGCATGACGCTGCCCACCCCCGAGTTGCCCACCGAGCGCCTGCGCCTGCGGCCGTTCACCGACGCCGACGCGGAACCGCTCTACGCGCTGCAGAGCGACGCCCACGTACTGCGGTACTGGGACTCCCCGCCGTGGACCGACCCCGCCCGCTCCCAGCGCTTCCTCGCGACCTGCCGGAGGATCGAGGAGGAAGGCTCGGGAGCCCGGGTGGCCGTCGAACGCGTCTCCGACGGCTCGTTCCTCGGCTGGTGCGGCCTGACCGGCTTCAACCCGGACTTCCGCAGCGCGTCGCTGGGCTACGTCTTCGACTCCGCCGCATGGGGCAACGGCTACGCCACGGAGACCGCGCACGCCGTCCTGCGGTGGGCGTACGACACCCTGGACCTGAACCGCGTCCAGGCCGAGACCGACACCCGTAACGTGGCGTCCGCCCGGGTCCTGGAGAAGCTCGGCTTCGTCCACGAAGGCACACTCCGCGAGGACTGCGTCGTCAACGGCGACGTCTCCGACTCCTGGGTCTTCGGCCTCCTCCGCCGCGACTGGGACGCGACGGCCGGCCACTAGGACCGGGAGTCGAACCGGTGAACGTTCCCGACACGTTGGCAGCCGACGAGGTCCCGCAGCGCCTGATGGCGTCGTACGCCACGGGCTTCGGCGAGGAAGGAAGAGCCTGGATCGCCGAACTGCCGTCTCTGGCAACAGACATGCTGGACCACTGGCAGCTGCGGCGGGATGGCGCGGTCCGGTCCGGCCAGGCCTCCTTGGTGCTGCCGGTACTGCGCCACGACGGCACGCGCGCGGTTCTCAGACTCCAGATGCCCAGGGAGGAGACCGCCGCCGCGCTGATCGGGCTCCGTACCTGGAACGGCGAGGGAACGGTCCGGCTGCTCGATCACGACCCCGCGAGCGGCAGCATGCTTCTGGAACGGCTGGACGGAGCCCGCACCCTGGCCTCCGTCGACGATGACGACATGGCGATGGGCATCCTCGCCGGACTGCACGCGCGACTGGTCGCCCTCCCCGCGCCGCCGGGGCTGCGCGGCCTCGGTGACGTCGCCGCAGCGATGCTGGAGCAGGTCCCGCAGGCGGTCGCCCAGCTGACCGACCCGGCCGACCGGCACCTCCTGCGGGGCTGGGCGTCGGCCGTCGCCGAACTGGCCGACGACCCCGGGGACCGGTTGCTGCACTGGGATCTCCACTACGACAACGTCCTTGCCGCGCAGCGTGAGCCGTGGCTCGCCATCGACCCAGAACCGCTCGCCGGCGATCCGGGGTTCGACCTGTGGCCCGCCCTGGACAGCCGGTGGGACGACGTCGTCGTCGCGCAGGGCGAGCCGCTGCGCGTGGTGCGACGCCGGTTCGACCTGCTCACCGAAGCCCTCGGCCTGGACCGCGCCCGGGCCGCCGGCTGGACGCTGGGGCGGCTGCTGCAGAACGCCCTCTGGGACATCGAGGACGGCGAGACCCGGCTCGCCCCGTCCGCCGTGGTGATGGCGGAGGCCCTGCACAACCGGTGAGCTTTTCCGAATGGCTCTACCGCTACCTCATCGGCGAAGACATGGCTGGCCCCAACACCGCCGCCTTCTACCCCGGCCCGGTACAACTGCGCCTACTTCCGATGACCGCCGAGGAACGGCCAGAGCCCTGGAACGGCCCAGCCCGCGGAATGTAAACCGGCCTGCCACAACAGTCGCAGTCAAGGGAGCCGAGAACCTGATGATGGTCAGGTTCGGTAAGGGTGAAGAGCGACGCTCTCCGTTCCGACGTTGATCTCCACCCAGGACGCGTTCATGCTGCTGGGGACGGGGGATGCCAGGTCGAACAGCACGGACCAGTCGCCCATCTGGAGGTAGGCGGCTCCGTCGTCGGTCAGGTGAAGGCGGCCGCGCATGATCACCCGGTCGCCTTCCTGCCGTAGTTCCGGCTCGGTGGCATCGGCTGGCCGGGTGTTCTGGCCCCAGAGGAGGTCCGCGTCGACGGCCCATTCGATGAGGTGCTGGCCGTCGGTTTCTTGCACATCACCGCGCCAGAGAACCACGGCGGACCCGATGGGTGTGTGAACCCGAATGGTCGTGTGCTGCGGTAGGGCCTGCGGCAGGCTCTCTGTGCGGACGAGCATCGCCTCATCATCCATGACGTCACGTCCTGCGACCGTGGAACGGTCGGTCTGCCGAGGTCAAGCGACGGCGGTCAGGAAGATGTTCGCGGCCTGGCATGTCGGCCGGAGACCGGAGACCGGAGACGTCCGGGACGCTGTCCGGTGTGGTGAGGTAGCGGAAGATCTCCCGGGCAATAGCGCCTTGGAGGAGGCGGATGATCTCCTTCTTCGTGCTTCCGGCGGCGGCCTGCCGGGCGATGTGCGGAGCGCTCGCGAACCTCGCGATCCGCCCCGTGGACGACCGGTTGTCGCACGTCGCCGCCCGCTACGGTCTCGTCTACACGCGCTACTCGGACGACATGGTCTTCTCCTCGGGGACAGCTTTCGTCCGGCGTTCGGCCGCTGCCATGCTCAGAGAGCTCACCCACGTCGTCCAGGGATAGGGGTTTGCCGTTCACCCGCGCAAGACGCAGATCGTCGCCCCCGGCACTCGCCGGTCGGTGCCGGGCCTGCTGGTCGACGGTGACACTCCACGTCTGTCCCCGGACTTCAAGTCCCGTGTCCGCAGCCACGTGTACGGGGTGGAGAAATTCGGGCTCTCCTCCCACCAGCGCCACCGAGGCTTCGCGTCTCTCGCGGGCTTGGTGCACCACGTGGACGGCCTCATTGCCCACGCGAGCGGCACGGAGCCGGAGTGGGCAGCACCTTTCCGTGCACGCTGGAGCGCGGCCCTCGGTGCCCAGAGATGGTCGCCGGCCTGACGGGCCCTACGTGCCGGCCGTCGAAGAACGAACCGCATGTGTCATCCCTGTCCGCAAGGCCATCAGGCGGCGTTCGCCAAGTTCTCGGTTCGTCGCTCGCGGGTTTCGCGGCAGTCGCGGCAGTGGCCGGGGGCGGGGGAGCGGAAGGCCCGGTCGCAGTCGTCGCAGGTCTGGAAGGGCGTGACGGTGACGCGGGGGCGAGCCAGCGCTGCGAGGTCGTCGACGCCGGGAGGCGCGGGCGGGAGCAGCTCGGTGAGCCGGTAGGTGAGCAGCTTGGCCGGGTGCTTGAGGGGGTGGGGCAGGTCGTCGGTGAGGGCACGGCGGACGGCGACCGGACGGGCCTCGCGTTCGAGCCAGGCCGCCACTCCGGGAACCAGCCGACGGACATCGGCCTCGGACAGGGTGAACTGGGGTGCGTGGCGGTGCAGATCGCTGAGGAGCGCGGTGGCGGCGCGGTCGAGCTCCGGGGTGAGTTCGCTGGGCCGGGGGAGTGGCCGACGAGGCGTCTTGGGTGCGGTCGGGGG
>MUNB01000373.1 GCA_002154345.1 Streptomyces griseus | reverse complement strand
GCAGGGCAAGGCGCTGTACGTGGGCGTCTCCTCGTACAACGCGGAGCAGACCGCCGAGGCGGCCGGGCTGCTCAAGGAGATGGGCGTACCGGCGCTGATCCACCAGCCGTCCTACTCCATGATCAACCGCTGGATCGAGGACGACGGGCTGCTCGACACCCTGGAGGCGGCCGGGATGGGCTGCATCTCCTTCGTGCCGCTCGCCCAGGGCCTGCTCACGAACAAGTATCTGCAGGGCATCCCGGAGGGCTCGCGCGCCACCCAGGGCAAGTCCCTCGACCCGGGCCTGCTCTCCGACGAGGTGGTCCGCCGCCTCAACGGGCTCAACGACATCGCGCGGGGCCGCGGCCAGTCGCTCGCCCAGCTCGCCATCGCGTGGGTGCTGCGCGACAGCCGGATGACCTCGGCACTGATCGGCGCGTCCAGCGTCAAGCAGCTGGAGGAGAACGTGGCGGCCCTTGCCGGTCCGGCGCTGACCGCCGAGGAGCTGAAGGAGATCGACGCCTTCGCCGTGGACACGGCGGGCACGAACATCTGGGCCGGNNACGGACCGGCCCGAGGGGGGGTTTCCACCATAACCCTTCGTAAGTGCCGGCGCGTGCCACGCCACTCCATCATTACTCTCCGAATTCGCCGGACCGCGCTCCGAGCAGGACGCTCACGCGCCGAACCCCCGATATCGGCCCTCGTATCGAGGGGTCGCCGGACGCCGCCGCCTTGACGCCGCCGGGCG
>MUNB01000372.1 GCA_002154345.1 Streptomyces griseus | reverse complement strand
CGAGGCTCCCCGCCCCGGGCCCGCCGGGCAGGTGCGGCCCGGGGCCCGGAGCCTCGCGGGGCGCCCTCGGCGCCGCTCGCTCCGGCTCGGCCCGGGCGGCGTCGGCGATGCCGGTCCGGGGCAGGAATCCGGCCATCCGCGGGTGCTGTGCTCCGTCGTCGCGGACGGCAGCGGCCGTCCGCCCGTCCGCTTCGGATCGTCTCTCCATGGCCAGCACATCGCCCGTCGCCCCCTCGCGTTCCGGTGCTCCCCCCGCGCCGTCCCTTCCACGGCGCAGCCCCCCGGATCGGACGATACACCAGATCCGTCACTCAGGGCCATAGATTCTCTACGCTCCGTGACGAAAGGCGAGGTGAGCGGCACTGCGTGCATCCGGACCACCCCGTAGCGTGGCCGCCTCGGCGGCTCAGCCGGTGGTGCGTACCACGTTGTGCACCGGCTCTCCGGCGGCGAACCGGGTGAGCTGCGCGGCCAGCAGTCGCTTGGCGCGCGGTTCGAACGCCGAGGTGCTGCCGCCCACATGGGGCGTGATCAAGACATGCGGAGCATGCCAGAGAGGATGGCCGGCGGGCAGGGGTTCCGGGTCGGTCACGTCGAGTGCGGCCCGCAGCCGTCCGGATTCCAGTTCGGACAACAGGGCCTTGGTGTCGACGACTCCGCCGCGCGCGACGTTGACGAGGAGCGCGCCGTCGCGCATCGCGGCGAGGAAGTCGGCGTCCACCAGCCCCTGCGTGGACGGGTTCAGCGGGGTGGAGAGGATCACGATGTCCGCCTCGGGCAGCAGGGCGGGCAGATCGTCGAGCGTGTGTACGGGGCCGCGTGCGGTGGTCCGCGCGGAGCGCGCGACGCGCGCCACCCGCGCGCACTCGAACGGGACGAGCCGGTCCTCGATGGCCGATCCGATGGAACCGTAGCCCACGATGAGAACGGACTTGTCGGCGAGCGCGGGGTAGAAGCCGGACCGCCACTCCTCCTTGTCCTGTCCGTGGACGAACCCGGGGAAGCCGCGCAGGGAGGCGAGGACGAGCGCGATCGTCAGCTCGGCGGTGGACGCCTCGTGGACCCCCTTGGCGTTGCAGAGGCGTACGCCGGCGGGCAGCACGCCGAGGCCCGGCTCCACATGGTCGATGCCGGCGGAGAGCGTCTGCACCACCTGGACGGCGCCCATCGCGGCGAGCGGGCGCACCGCGATCTCGGGGCCCTTCATGTAGGGCACGACGTAGTAGGCGCAGTCGGCCGGGTCCGCGGGATAGTCCGGTTCGCCGTCCCAGAAGAGGTAGTTGAGGCCATCGGGCAGCCCGTCGATCTCCTCGGCCGGGAAGGGCAGCCACACATCGGCAGTCGTCGCAGTCATGGTCAGGAGGCTATGCGACGGGTGTGCGAACACTCCAGGACGGCGGCCCGGACTCCGGGGCCGTCGGCGCGGGTCCACCGTGCGCGGAGCCGGTCTCTCGGCAGGTTGCACAAACTCCGCCGTCGGTGATTGCCGCGATTGCGCAGAGACGGCCACCCGCCGCTCGCCCAGGATGTGCGGTCGGACACCGATGTGACCCGGACGCGTCACCCGGTCCACCCCGACGTCAGGAGTCGCCGTGCTGTGGAGAAGGAAACTGCTCGTCCCGTTGGCCGCGCTCGCCCTGGCCCTGTCCGCGTCGACCGGCGCGGGCACGGCGGTGGCGGCCCCGGACACCCCCGTGGCCGCCGCCGACTTCGGCGCCCCCGGCCCGTACGCCACCGCGGTGGAGGTCGGCGCGATCACCACCCTGTACTACCCGCGCGACATCGCCGACAGCGACCGCCGTCACCCGGTGATCGTGTGGGGCAACGGCACCGGCGGCGTCCCCCTCGTCTACCGGGAGCTGCTGCTCCACTGGGCCGGGCAGGGCTTCATCGTCGCCGCCGCGAACACCCCGCAGTCCAACCTCGGCATCTCCATGCGTGCGGGCATCGACCTGCTCACCGGCCGGAACGCCGACCCGGGCAGTGCCTTCTTCGACCGCGTCGACCTGGAGCACATCGGCGCCTCGGGGCACTCGCAGGGCGGCGCGGCCGCCATCGTCGTCGGCGCGGATCCCCGTATCGACGCCATCCTGCCGATCCAGCCCGGTCCGCTGGCGAACATCAACGCGGTGCACGTGCCCGCGCTGCTGCTGGCCGGCCAGCAGGACAGCATCGTCTTCCCCGCCCTCGTCCGGGCCTTCTACCACGCCGCCGACCATATTCCGGCCCTCTACGGCGAGTTGCGCGGCGCCGACCACTTCACGGTCGTCGGCGACCCCGGCCCGTTCGCCGCGCCGACCACCGCCTGGTTCCGTGCCCACCTCATGGGCGACCAGGAGGCCCGCGCCCAGTTCTTCGGACCCGGCTGCGGCATCTGCGCCGACACCGCCACCTGGTCCGACGTCCGCCGGAACAGCCTGGCCCTGAGCCTCCCGGCCACCACTCCGTAACCCGCCCCGACCGATCGGACCGGCATGGACATCATCGCGACGACGCGCCACGGGAAGGTACGCGGCCGCGTCGACCGGGGCATCGCCTCCTACCGGGGAATCCCGTACGCCGCCGCGCCCTTCGGGGTCCACCGGTTCCGCGCCCCCGCCCCCGTCGAGCCCTGGGAGGGAGTGCGCGACGCGCTGGAGTTCGGGCCGACCGCGCCGCAACGCCCCTACCGGCCGCCGCTGGACCGGCTGATCCCCGAGGTGGACGTCCCCGGGGACGAGTGCCTCAACCTCAACGTCTGGGCGCCCGAGCGGGCCGCCGGACCTCTGCCGGTGCTGGTGTGGATCCACGGAGGCTCCCTGCGGAACGGTTCCGCCGCCATGCCCCTGTACGACGGCGAGGCCTTCGCGCGCGACGGTGTGGTCCTCGTATCGGTCAACTACCGGCTCGGGGTCGAAGGGTTCGGCGTCTTCCCCGACGCGCCCGACAACCGGGGGCTGCTGGACCAGATCGCCGCCCTGACCTGGGTGCGGGACAACATCGCGGGGTTCGGCGGAGACCCCGCGCGCGTCACGGTGTGCGGCGAGTCCGCCGGAGCCATCAGCATCGCCGCCCTGCTGACCAGCCCTCGGGCGGCCGGTCTGTTCCACCGGGCGGTCCTGCAGAGCGGCGCGCCGCACACCGTGCCGCGCGACCGGGGCGCGCGGACCGTGCGCGCGATGGCGAAGGCGCTGCGGGTGCCGGCCACCGCGGAGGCGTTCGCCGCGGTGGACCGCGCACGGCTGCTGGACGCCCAGCACGAGGTGGTCGGCGGGGCCGACCCGATCAGCGGTGGTCCCGGCTTCCACATCGTGGTCGACGACGACGTGGTGCCGGCCGATCCGCCGCCGCCCTCGGTCGATCTGCTGCTGGGCTGCAACCGGGAGGAGTACCGGCTGTGGTTCGTGCCGAGCGGGGCGCTGGACCGTGTCAACGGACTCACGCTGCGGCTGGCCCTGCTGAAGTTCCGGATCCCCGGCCGGGTGGCGCGGCTGTACCGGGCGGGCCGGCCGGGCGCGAAGCCGGGGGTGATCCTCGGCGAGATGGCCACCGACCTGCTGCTCCGGGGGCCGCTCAACCGGCTGGCGGACTCCCGGCTGCCGGGCGCCGGGCTCCCGGCCTCCGGGCACTCCGGTGCCGGGACCGGCGGCTCCCCGGCGGCCGCTTCCCCGCCCGGCGGCCCCGCGGCCTCCGGTTCCCGGCCCGCGCGGACGTTCTTCTACGAGTTCGCCTGGCGCTCGCCGGTCCTGGAGCTGGGCGCCTGTCATGCGCTGGAGATCGGTTTCGTCTTCGACAACCTCCGGTACGGCGAGGCGCTGACCGGCCCGGACGCCCCGCAGCCGCTGGCCGACGCCATGCACCGGGCCTGGGTCGGCTTCGCCGCCACGGGCGACCCCGGCTGGGCCGCCTGGGACGGCAGACGGCCGGTCAGGGTCTTCGACCACCCCGGTACGTCCACGGTGCTCGCGCCGCGCCAGGAGGAGCTGCGGGCCTGGTTGTAGCGGCGTACGTCAGACGCCCCCCAGGGCCCGGGCGACCAGCGCGGCCTGGAGCAGCCGCGCGTCGGCGGGCACGTTCGGGTCGAGACCGGTCAGGGTGCTCACCCGGTGCAGCCGGTAGTCCAGCGTGTTGCGGTGGACGCACAGCTCCGCGGCGCTCCGGCTGCGGTGGTGCCCGTGGTCGACGAAGACCCGCAGCGTCTCCAGCAGGTACGGATGGTCGTCCAGCGGGTCGAGCTTGGCGGCCAGCCGCCGCAACGCCTCGCCGGGACGCGCGAGCTGGTACTCCAGGAGCACGTCGTCGAGCCGGTACAGCCCCGGCGGGCGGCCCAGCCGCCGGACGAGTTCAAGTACGCGCCCGGCCTCCTTCGCCGCCGCCGGAACGGCCTCCGGCCCGGCGGCCGGGGAAGCGGCCGCGCACACCCGCTGCCCGATGTCCTTCCCGAGCGCGTCCGGCAGGCCGGAGAGGTCACGGCCGCCCGGCAGCAGCGCGATGCCGGCGACATGGTCCATCAGCACCGGGACGCCCACGTGGGCCTCGATCGACGACTGCACCAGCCGGGCCGGCGGATGCGACGCGAAGGCCAGGGCGAGCACCTCGTGGCCCCCGGTCACCGTGACCCCCGCGGCCTCCGCCAGTTCCTCGTACGGCCGGCCGGCCAGCAGCGCGGTCAGCAGCGCCCGCCGCACCCGCTTGTCCTCGCTGTGGATGTCCTCCTGGGCCGTGCGGTGCGCGAGCACGACGGCGGGCATCGCCGCGTGCAGACAGGCCAGCAGCGTGGCTCCGGCTCCGGTCAGCTCCTCGGGCTCCGCCGTCTCGGCCAGCGTCTGCCACCAGACCTCCGCGCCGACGAGGTAGGCGGCGATCACCGCCTCCAGCGGCACCCGCTCCTCGGCCCGGCGCCCCGACCACTCGATGAGCCGGGTCAGCTCGCCCGGGCTCAGCACGCCGTCCTGGCGCAGCGCCCGCAGCAGCAGATCGTTCACGGCCGTGACCGAGCGGGTGACCTCGCCCTCCAGCGTGTGGCGCGGCAACTCCCCGTAGAACGGGATCTCCGCCGTGCACCGGGCGACCACGGCAGCGGTGAGGTCACCGCTGCGAGCAGCCATCCGTGCGTGTAGGGCGGGCATCGGCGTATCGTCACATCGCCCAAACGCTTCCGTCAATCACTCCCCGAACTCCCCCGACAGGGACCTGCGTCGTGGATCGGACGGGCGTGGCCGTCCGGGTCCGGGACCGCGTTTCCCGCGCCGTTCCCGGAGGAGCCGCCCGTGGACCGCGGCGGAGGGGAACGGCGGAACGGCGCGTCCAGGAAAGGGTTCGGGGAGTTGGAGAGCAGGACAATCGGGGCGGCGGGGCTTGCCGTGGGCACGGTCGGTCTCGGCTGTATGCCGATGAGCTGGGGTTACAGCGCGTCGCAGCAGCTCGGCGACCGTTCGGTGCGGACGGTGCACGCGGCTCTGGACGCGGGCGTCCGGCTGCTCGACACCGCGGACATGTACGGCCCGTTCACCAATGAGCTGCTGGTGGGGCGGGCGTTGAAGGGCCGCCGCGGGGAGGCGTTCATCTCCACCAAGTGCGGGCTGCTGGTGGGCGATCAGCACATCGTCGCCAACGGCCGCCCCGGGTACGTCCGCCGGGCCTGCGACGCCTCGCTGCGGCGGCTCCAGACCGATGTGATCGACCTCTACCAGCTGCACCGGGCCGACCCCGAGGTGCCGGTGGAGGAGACCTGGGGTGCGCTGGCGGAGCTGGTGACCGCGGGCAAGGTGCGCTCGCTCGGACTGTGTGCGGTGGGGGCGCGGGCCCCGCGCCGTTCGGGCGAGGGGCCGCATGAGGGAACGATCCGCCAACTGGAGCGGATCCAGCAGGTCTTCCCGGTCAGCGCCGTGGAGGCGGAGCTGTCGGTGTGGTCGCGCGAGGCGCTGGCGGAGCTGCTGCCGTGGTGTGTGGCGCGCGGGGTCGGGCTGCTGGCCGCGATGCCGTTGGGCAGCGGCTATCTGACCGGGACGCTGAAGCCTGGCCAGGGTTTCGAGCCGGAGGATCTGCGGGCCAGGCATCCGCGGTTCACGGCGGAGGTGATGGCGGCGAACCAGCCGGTGGTGGCCGGTCTGCGGCGGGTCGCGGAGCGCCGGGGGGCGACCGTGGCCCAGGTGGCGCTGGCGTGGGTGCTGCGTCAGGGCCCGCATGTGGTGCCGGTGCCGGGGGCGAAGCGGGAGCGGTGGGCGGTGGAGAACGCCGGGGCGGCACGGGTGGTCCTGGACGACCGGGACCTGGCGGAGATCGACGCCCTGCCCGCCGCCCGCGAATCGTGGGACTGACCGGGGCGGGTCCGGTGGACCGGGCGTCTCGGCCCGTACGGCGGGAGAATGGGCGGATCGGGAACTCCTGGGCCGGCCGAGGTGGAGGAACAGGGTGCGGGAGCAGGTAGTCGGGCAAGCGTCGAAAGGAATCGGTTCCGTGCGTGGTGCTCAGTTCGGACCTGTGCAGCCCCGGGCGATGCGCAGGGGGGTGGTGGCGGCGCTGGCGTCGGCCGCCCTGCTGCTGTCGGCCGCGTGTTCCGCCGACGGGGACGGGGGTGCGTCCGGGCGGCCCGCGGGTTCCCCGACCGCCTCGGAGGGCTCCGCTCCGCCGGCCTCACCGAGCCGCTCGGCCGATCTGCCGCCCGCGAAGGGGTCGGCGAAGGTTCTCTCGACGCTGACCGAGGAGCTGAAGTCGCCCTGGGGTCTGGCCGCGCTGCCGGGCGGTGATCTGCTGGTGTCCTCGCGGGACGAGGGCACGGTCCACCGGATCGACGGCGAGAGCGGGAAGCAGACGCTGCTGGGCTCGGTGCCCGGGGTGGCCCCGGCCGGCGAGGGCGGGCTGCTCGGGCTCGCCGTCTCCTCCACGTTCGGCGCGGACCAGCTGGTGTACGCCTACTTCACCACCACGTCCGACAACCGGATCGTCCGCATGAGCTACGACGAGAAGCGCCCGGCGGGGCAGCAGCTCGGCGCCCCGGACACCGTCCTGCGCGGCATCCCCAAGGGCAGCATCCACAACGGCGGCCGGATCGCCTTCGGCCCGGACAAGATGCTGTACGCGGGCACGGGCGAGACCGGGGACACCGGACTGGCCCAGGACAAGGAGTCGCTGGCGGGCAAGATCCTGCGGATGACCCCCGACGGCGAGCCGGTGCACGGCAATCCGGAGGCGGACTCGGTGGTGTATTCGTACGGGCACCGCAATGTGCAGGGGCTCGCCTGGGACAAGGAGAAGCGGCTGTGGGCCGCCGAGTTCGGCCAGAACACCTGGGACGAGCTGAATCTGATCGAGCCCGGCGGCAACTACGGCTGGCCCGAGGTCGAGGGCGAGGAGGGCGAGGACGGGTTCATCGACCCGGTGGCGCAGTGGAAGACCTCGGAGGCCTCCCCCAGCGGGATCGCGTACGCGGAGGGCTCGATCTGGATGGCCGGGCTGCGCGGTGAGCGGCTGTGGCGGATTCCGCTGTCGGGCGAGAAGGCGGCGGAACCTTATGCCGACCCCCAGTCGTTCCTGGAGGAGAAGCACGGCCGCCTGCGCACTGTGGTGAGTGCGGGGAGCGACCGCTTGTGGCTGGTCACCAGCAACACGGACGGACGGGGCACGCCGAAGCCCGGGGACGACAGGATCCTCCAGGTGGAAGTGGAGTAGCCGCTCGCCCGCGAGGCATGTCGGAGGGAGCACGGCCGGTGTTCAATTTCTTCGAGGAGCTTTTCGCCCCGGGACGCAAACATGTCTCCGACGAGCAGAAGCGGCTGGAGTTGAGCCGGGTGGATCTCGGCATCGGCGATCCGAACCGGGGGCCGATAGACCTGACCTCCGGGAAGGTGACCGTGCGCGCCCCGGTGCTGGACAGTGCCGCCGAGCCGGAGCACCGGAACGGGCGTATGCGGCCGGTCGCGCCCGAGCAGGACGCCGTGCTCGACCGGCCCCGGGCCGGGAAGCCGGTGAGCGGGCCGGAGCGCCGGGCCGAGGAGGATCCCGAGGGCTAGGGTGTTTCCGGCGGATCTTGACCGGGTTTACGCGGTCGGGTAGAGGCGCAGGCGGTGGGCGAGGGCGGCCGCCTCGCCCCGGCTGGAGACGCCGAGCTTGGCCAGGATGTTGGAGACGTGCACACTCGCGGTCTTCGGCGAGATGAACAGCTCCTCGGCGATCCTGCGGTTGGTGTGCCCCGCCGCGACCAGCCGGTGCACGTCCTGCTCGCGCGGGGTCAGCCCGAAGGACGCCACGGCGGCGACGGCCGGGTCCTGTTCCTCGCCCGGCGCCGGTTCCCGGCCCTCTCCGCCCGGCTCGGCGGCCAGGACGGCCGGGTGGATCCCGCTGTCGTCTCCGGGCGCCGTGCCGGAGCCGTCCAGGGTGATGCGGGCCCGGGCCGCCAGTTGTACGACCGCCTCGGCGAGCGGGCGGGCGCCGAGCCGGCGGGCGGCCTCCAGGGAGCGGTGCAGCAGGGCGGTGGCGGTGACCCGGCCGCCGGGGGCGATGAGCAGCGACTCCGCCCAGCGGCGGTGGATCTGGGCCAGTTGGTACGGGCGGCACAGCGGGCCGAAGGCCTCGGCGGCGCGGGCCCAGTGGCCGGGGGTGTCCGTGCCCTCCGCCCGGGCCAGCTCCGCCTCGATGAAGACGCCGTAGGCCACCCATACGGGTACGAGCATCGGGAGGTTCTTCAGGCACCGGCGGATCAGGGCGAGCAGCCTCGGCCGGTCCGGTTCGGCGGCGGGCAGTCCGCGGGCGTCCGCCTCGATCATGGCGGCGGTCTGGAGCAGCGGCAGGGCGTAGCGCTGGGTGCCGGGCGGGAAGCCGGCCCCGGCCAGCTCCTCGAACGCGGTCCGGGCCTCGGCGAGCCTGCCCTGGAGGGCGGCCAGCACCATGCCGTGCCGGACGGGGTCGATCACGTGCTGGTGCTGCGGATCGCGGTGCCCGAAGAGCTTGTGCACCTGGGCGAGCAGCTCCTCGCCCTCGGCGAAATCACCGCGGGAGACGGCCAGTTCGGTACGGCGCAGCGCGGCGAGGCCCTTGCCCCTGGAGCCCAGCGCCAGCCGGGCGGAGGACGCGGCGGCGGCCTCGCTCTGGGACCAGTGGCCGAGGGAGAACAGGGACTGCGACTGGTTGGCGTACACCCAGGCCCCGGAGTCGGCCAGGCCGTGGCTGTGGCAGATCTCGATGCCGTGGTCGGCGGCGGCGACGGCCTCCAGCGAGCGGCCCATCGCTTCGAGCGAGGAGGGCAGGTTGACGCTGACCCGGCCGAGGAGGTTCATCAGGTGCAGTTGCTCGGCGCGGTCCCGGACGGCGTACATCTCGGCGAGGCCGTCCTCGACGCCGCCCGCGTCGGCGGTGAGCCAGCCCCGGGTGAGACGGGCGTGCAGCTCGATGTACTCGTCGCCGACGAGCCGGGCGTACTCCACCGCGCGGTCGCTGTCGGCCAGCGCCTCCGGTCCCGGCCGGTGCAGCGCCTTCCAACTGGCCACGTTGGTCAGGACGTCGGCCTGTACGGCGGACGGCGGCAGTCCGCGTACCCGTTCCTGCGCGGTGGCCAGCTCCTCCCAGCCGTCCCCCTTGTCGAGGGACTGCGCCAGCCGGCTGCGCTGCACCAGGAACCAGGCCTCGCGCAGCGGGTCGGACTCGGAGGCCAGGACCCGCATGGCCTTCTTGGAGATGGCCAGGGCGCGGGTGCGGTCGCCGCCGAAGTGGGCGGCGACGGTGGCCTCGGCCATCACGTCCAGGTAGCGCAGCGGGGTGTTCTCCGGGTCGCACGCGGAGGCCGGGTAGACCTCCGCGTAGTCGAAGGGGCGCAGGGTGGCGCGTACCGCGTCGGGAACGTCGTCCCACAGCTCCATCGCCCGCTCCAGGAGCCGCAGTTGCTCGGAGTAGGCGTAGCGGCGGCGGGCTTCGACGGCGGCCCGGAGGACGGCGGGCAGGGCCTTGGGGGCGTCGTGGGCGGCGTACCAGTAGCTGGCGAGGCGGGTGGCGCGTTCGTCGTCCCGTACGAGGGAGGGGTCGGCCTCCAGCGCTTCGGCGTAGCGGCGGTTGACGCGGGTGCGTTCGCCGGGCAGCAGGTCGTCGCTGACGGCCTCGCGGACCAGCGAGTGCCGGAAGCGGTAGCCGTCGCTGTCGGGTGCGGGTTGCAGCAGGTTGGCGCCGACGGCCGCGCGCAGGGCCTCGTCGAGCTCGTCCTCGCCGAGTCCGGCGACGGCGGCGAGCAGTTCGTGTTCGACGAACGAGCCCCCCTCGGCGACCAGTCTGGCGATCCGCTGGGCGTGCTCGGGCAGCGCCTCCACGCGGACGAGCAGGAGGTCGCGGAGCGATTCGGTCAGCCCGGAGCTGTCACCGCAGCACTCCAGGGAGCGGGCGAGCTCCTCGACGAAGAAGGCGTTGCCGTCGGAGCGGTCGAAGATCTCGTCGACGAGTGCGGCCTCGGGCGTCGCGGCGAGGATGCCGGCGAGCTGGTGGCCGACCTCGTCGTGGCTGAACCGGTCGAGTTCGACGCGGGTGACGGTGCGCAGTCGGTCCAGCTCGGCGAGGAGCGGGCGCAGCGGGTGGCGGCGGTGGATGTCGTCGGCGCGGTAGGTGCCGACGACCATGAGGCGGCCGGTGTTCAGGGTGCGGAAGAGATAGGCGAGCAGATGCCGGGTGGAGGTGTCGGCCCAGTGGAGGTCCTCCAGGACGAGGACGACCGCCCGGTCGGCGGAGATCCGCTCCAGCAGCCGGACGGTGAGTTCGAAGAGGCGGGCGGTGCTGTGCTCGTCGGTCGCGTCCCGGTGGACCTCGCCCAGCTCGGGCAGCAGGCGGGCCAGTTCGCCCTCCTGCCCGGCGACGGCGGCGGCCATCTCCTCGGGCAGGGCCCGGCGCAGGGCGCGCAGGGCGGTCGGGAAGGGGGCGAACGGCAGTCCGTCGGCCCCGATCTCGACGCAGGACCCGACGGCCACCACGGCGTCGCGCCGCTCGGCCGCCGTGACGAACTGCTCGACCAGCCGGGTCTTGCCGACGCCCGCCTCGCCGCCGATCAGCAGCGCCTGGGGGTCGCCGGACGCGGCCCGCCCGAGCGCCTCGGTGAGCGAGGCGAGCTCCTCGGCGCGTCCGACGAACACGGGGCTCACTGACCTGGTCTCCACGCCGCCGAGCATCGCATACGCGTGCGAGGCGGCGGGATGTTTTTCGCCGACGGTGATCATGCTCCGGGCGCCGTCGGGTCCCGGCTCGGCGGTCGTCCCGGGCCCGGACACGGTCAGGCGGCCGGGGCGAAGCGGCTGCGGTCGGCCTCCATCACCTTCCCTCCCGGATCGCCGCGTCCGGTACGGCGGGCGGCGCGGCGGAGGCGGCGGGCCCGGCCGATCTCGCGCTCGGCGTCGGCCCGGCGGATCAGCTCGGCCGAGCTGTAGCGGTAGAGCTCGTACGCGTACATGAGGTACTCCCCGATTCCTGGTCGTGGCAGCGGACCGGAGGGGTGCCCGGCCGGTCGGCCGGGGCCCTGTGTTCGCCGTGTGTCCACTGTCGTCGGCCAGGAGGGGGTGCCGCATCGGGCGAGTTCCGCATCTTCGCGGCGGTGGGGGCCTTAGGCGGGCTCACCCCGTGTCCGAGGGATGAGCGGGGGCCTTAGACGTGTGCCGTACGGAGCCCTACGGGGCGCGGCCCGGGTCAGCCGGCGGCCGGAGTGCCCGCGGTGGGCAGCGCGACGAAGAGGTCGAAGTACATGCCCACGGAGATCAGGACGCCGAGCGCGCCGAGGGCGACACCGGCCAGCGCGACCGCGCGGACCCAGCCGGGCTGCGGCTTCTCGGAGGGGATGCCGAAGGCGGGGCGGACCAGGACGAAGACGCCGACGAGCAGGGCCAGGACGGCGAAGACGCCGTTGACCAGGGCGGTGGTGTGCCAGGCGTCGCCGTAGATCTCGGAGATCTGCTGGGCCGCGCTGCCGCCGCCGGAGGTCTTGATCTGGCCGATGAGCGTCTCGCGCTCGGCGGCGACCCGGCCGGTCCACGCGCCGGTCAGGGCGACGACGCCCAGGGCGGCGGAGACGACGGCGGCCGCGCCCGCGCCGACGCCGCGCCGGGCCTCGGTGAAGGGGTCGGGCTCCAGGTCCTCGTCGTCGGCGTCGTCGGCCTCGGCGGTCCGGTCGGCCCGGTCGGTCCCGTCGGCGACGTCGTCGGAGGCCGCCGTGGCGTCGGCCGCGCCGGACGGCGTACCGGTGGCGTCCTTCGCGAGCGGGTCCTTCGCCGTGGCGTCCTGGCCGGTCGCGTCCGGCCCGGTCGCGTCCTGGCCGGTCGCGTCCTCCGTAGCGGCGTCGGCGGTGCCCTCGGCGGGGTCGGTCGTCCCGGCGGGCGGGGTGGTCGTGGACGGGGTCGTCGTCCTGGAGGGGGTGGTGTTCATGCGCCGCACGCTAGGGGGCCCGGATGAGAGCCCCCTTAACGCCGGGCGCGCGCCGGGCCTCAGCGCCCCGCGCGGGCCTTCCACTCCGGGGCGAGGACGGACCAGATCTCCGAGTCGTGGCGCTCCCCCCGGTAGAAGTAGCTCTGCCGGAGCACCCCGTCCCGGGTCATCCCGAGCCGCTTCGCCACCGCGATCGACCGGGTGTTCCCGGGAGAGGCGTCCCACTCCACGCGGTGCATGCCGCGTTCGTACACCGCCCAGTCGATCAGCCGCTCGGCGGCACGGGTGATCAGCCCGCGGCCCTGGGCGGCGGGCTCCAGCCAGACGCCGACCTCGCAGTTGCCCCGTTCGGCGTCGAAGGACGGGAAGAGGACGCCGCCGACGAGGGTGCCCGCCAGCCAGATCCCGTACAGCCGTCCGGTGTCCGCCGCCTGCTTGTCCGCGTACTTCTGGAGCAGGGCGCGCGCCGAGTCCAGGTCGGTGGCGTACGAGGCGAACGGGATCCACGGGTCGAGCAGTTCCCGGGCCCGGTCCATGTGGGCCAGGAACTCCACGGCCTGCCAGGGCTCCAGCGGGCGCAGCTCCGCCGTCTCGTCACCCAGCGATATGGCGAACATCGTGCTCCTCCTCGGTGTGCGCGGCGCCCTCCTCCGTGGCGCGCGCCCCCGGGATCTTCGCATGGAGCGGTACGCAGTCGGGCGGCTCGATGCTGATCCTGGGCAGCCGTCGCTCCAGCCACCCCGGCAGCCACCAGTTCGCCCCGCCGAGCATGTGCATCAGGGCGGGCACCAACAGGGTGCGCAGGACGAAGGCGTCCAGCGCCACGGCGGTGGCGAGCGCGATGCCGAACATGGCGATGACCCGGTCGCCGCTGAGCACGAAGGCGAGGAAGACGGAGATCATGATCACGGCGGCGGAGTTGATCACCCGGCCGGTCTCGGCGAGGCCGACCCGGACGGCCCGTCGGTTGTCGCCGGTCTCCAGCCACTCCTCGTACATCCGTCCGACCAGGAAGACCTGGTAGTCCATGGAGAGGCCGAAGAGGACCGAGACCATGATCACGGGCAGGAAGGGTTCGATGGGCCCGGCGCTGCCGAGGCCGAGCAGTTCGCTGCCCCAGCCCCACTGGAAGACGGCCACGACGACGCCGAAGGAGGAGGCGACGGCGGCGACGTTCATCACGGCGGCCTTGAGCGGGATGCCGATGGAGCGGAAGGCCAGGAGCAGCAGCAGGCAGCCGAGTCCGATGACCACGCCGACGAAGAGCGGCAGCTTGCCGACGATGATCTCGGCGAAGTCGTCGTAGCTCGCCGTCACCCCGCCGACATGGGCCTCCAGCGAGGTCGTGTCCTGGACCGGCGGGAGCACGTCGGCGCGGATCCGGTCGACCAGCTCGCTGGTGTCCTGCGACTGCGGTGACGAGTCGGGTACGACGGTGAGGAAGGCGGTGTCGCCGCCGGCGTTGTAGGTGACCGGGCTGACGGAGGCGACGCCCTCGGTGGAGCGCAGCGTCTCGGGCAGCGAGTCCAGCGCCAGCCGGTCGTCCGCGCCGTCGAGCTGGGCGGCGATGGTGAGGGGGCCGTTGACGCCGGGCCCGAAGCCGTCGGCGAGCAGGTCGTAGGCCTGTCGGGTGGTGGCCGTGGCCGGGTTGTTGCCCTGGTCGGAGGTGCCCAGGTGGAGGCCGAGGGCGGGCAGCGCGAGCACCACCATGACGATCGCCGCGACGCCGCCGAGCAGCTTGGGGTGGCGCTCGACGAAGGCGGACCAGCGGGCGGCGAAGCCGGTGGGCAGCTCGGGCCGCGGTCCGTGTTCGGCGAGCTCGCGCCGCTCGCGGCGGCTGAGCGCCCGCATCCCGATGAGCGAGAGCAGGGCGGGCAGCAGGGTGACCGAGGCCATCACGGTGAGGACGACGGTGAGCGAGGCGGCGATGGCGACGCCGTTGAGGAAGCCGAGCCGCAGGATCAGCATGCCGAGCAGGGCGATACAGACGGTCGCCCCGGCGAAGACGACGGCCCGGCCGGTGGTGGTGACCGCGTTCTGCGCCGCTTCGTCGACCGACATCCCGCGCCGGAGGCCTCTGCGGTGTCTGGTGACGATGAACAGGGCGTAGTCGATGCCCACGCCGAGCCCGATGAGCATGCCGAGCATCGGGGCGAAGTCGGCGACGGTCATCACCTGGCCGAGCAGCACGATGCCCGCGTAGGCGGTGCCGACGGAGACCAGGGCGGTGGCGATGGGCAGCAGGCTGGCGGCGAGCGAGCCGAAGGCGAGGAAGAGCACGACGGCCGCGACGACGACGCCGATGCCCTCGGCGAGGTGGACGGAGGGCGCTTCGGTGAGGGCGACGGCGGTGCCGCCCAGCTCGACCTGGAGCCCGTCGGCCTCGGCGGCCTTCGCGGTGTCGACGAGGGCCTGTGCCTGGGCGGCGGGGATCTCGTCGGCGGGCTTGTCGAAGGTGACCGTGGCGTAGGCGGTGTGGCCGTCCTCGCTGATCTGCCCGGAACCGGCGGCTCCGTAGGGGCCGGTGACCCCGCCCACGCCGGGCAGGCCCTCGATCGCGTGGAGCGTGCGGGTCATGGTCTGCTCGACGTCGGCGGCGCGGACCGTGGAGCCGGTGGTGTGCCAGACGACGGTGTCGGTGTCGCCGCCGAGGTCGGTGAAGCCGCGCGAGAGGAGTTCGGTGGCCCGGCCGGATTCCGTGCCGGGGACCTCGTAGTCGTTGGAGTAGGCCGAACCCACGAAACCCGCCGCGGCGGTGGTTCCGCCGAGGGCGGCGAGCCAGATGAGGACGGCGACGAGGCGGTGCCTGATGCACCAGCGGGCGATGGCAGCCAACGGATGAGCTCCCTGCGGGTTCGTGGACCTTTACCCGCAGATAACGTGATCTGCCCGCAAACGTCTCATGACCTGAGACCGCCACTCTGTCAGCAGAACGTGATCCTTTGTCCGTTTCGTGGCCATGGTCACAGGGCTTGATCTGTTCCCTACACGGGCTGGATCAAGCCCTGTGACCCTTCGGATCCGGTCAGCCGGAGACGCTGGCGCGGCCGTTCTCGATGTGCCCCATGAGCCGTCGCCGGAAGCCGTCCTCGCCGTCGACGGTGACCTCCAGGTCGTACCAGCCGTGGGCGTCGGCCGCCGAGTGCACGAGCGCCCGGCCGCGGCCGGGCTTCACCGTGACCCGGCGGGTCCAGTCCCGTACGTCGTCCTCGTCGACGTAGCCGAGCGGCCGCACCAGGAAGGTCAGGGGGCGGCGGCCGGTGTTGCGCAGGGTGAGGTGGATGTCGCGGTCGCGGTGGTCGATGCGGCCGGCGACCTCCGCTCCCCCGTCGGCCGGTCCGGCGAACTCGCGCCGGAAGCCGTTCGGTCCGGTGACCGTGAAGCGGTACGCCTCACCGGTCAGCGGCACGGTCCAGTGCGCGCTGCCCCGGACGTCCTTGTGCTGCGGGGCCGGGAACTCGCCCGCGTACGGGTACAGCGCGAAGTGCGCCGAGGACCGGCCGGTGTTGTCGAGCTCCACCCGCAGCGCGTCGCCCGACCGCCGAGCGTGGGCGTCCGGCCGGTAGGGCAGCGGGCGCGCCGGGCGTGCGCCGGGCTCCTGCTCGGGCAGCTGCTGGACCGCCGGCGGCTTCGGCTGCCAGCGTCCGCTGAGCGGCGGGATCGCGCCGGGCTGCTCCACGGCGGGCTGCCGCCGGGCCCGGGTGAAGTCGAAGGCGGAGGTGAGGTCGCCGGTGACGCGCCGCCGCCAGTCGCTGATGTTGGGCTCCTCCACCCCGGTCCAGCGCTCCAGGAAGCGGATGACGGAGGTGTGGTCGAAGACCTCGGAGCAGACGTATCCGCCGACGGTCCACGGCGAGACGACCAGCAGCGGCACCCGGATCCCGAGGCCGGTGGGCCGGCCCTCCCACTGCTCGTCGGTGACCTCGGGGGGTGCGACGGGCGGCGGGACGTGGTCGAAGAAGCCGTCGTTCTCGTCGTAGTTGATCAGTACGGCGGTGTGCCGCCAGACGTCCGGGTGCTTGCCGAGCGCGTCGAGGATCTTGTAGACGATGGTGGCGCTGTGCACCGGTGACGAGGTGCTCGGGTGCTCGGAGTCGATCGCCGAGGGCACCAGGTAGGAGACCTCCGGCAGCGTCCCGGCCGCCACGTCCTTGGCGAACTCGTCGGCCAGCGTTCCGGTGGGCACCCGGCGCAGCGCCCTCTCGAACAGGCTGCGCTCCTGCCGCGTGAGGGTGGCGACGCCCTCCTCCAGCAGCCCGAGGAGCCGGGTGCGCTCGGCCTCGGAGGCCCCGCGGACCTTGGCGTAGAACGACTCCATGTAGGTGTGGCCGCCGGTCTTGGCCAGTGCCTTGCGGGCGACCGCCTTGAAGGTGGCGTAGAACTCGATCTGGTTGTCGGTGAAGTTCTCCCACTCGGTGTACGTGCGCCAGCTGCGCCCGGCCTTCTCCAGCCGCTCGGCGTAGGTGGACCAGTCGTAGCCGGGGTGGGTGCCCTCGCTGTAGGCGTCGTTGCCGACGGCCCGTTTCCCGTTCGCCTCGAAGCCGGTCTTTCCGCTCCAGAGGTGGTTGCGGTTGGGGCTGGTGGAGGTGTGGATCGAGGAGTGGTAGGCGTCGCAGACGGTGAAGGTGTCGGCCAGCTCGTAGTGGAGCGGGATGTCACGGCGGTCGTAGTACGCCATCGTGGCCGCGGTCTTCGCGCTGATCCAGCCGTTCATCCAGCCGCCGGCCCAGGCCTTCGCGCCGCCGTTCCAGGAGTGGTCGAGGGCGCCGATGTACTGGAGGTCCTTCTTCTGCTCCTCGGCCGCGCCGCGCACCGGGAAGGGCAGCACGGCGGAGCCGGCCGCGTCGGGCTGCTCGAACACCGTGGAGCCGGTGGGCAGCTCGATGGCGTTACGGTCGCCGAAGCCGCGGACGCCGCGCAGGCTGCCGAAGTAGTGGTCGAAGGACCGGTTCTCCTGCATCAGGATCACCACATGCTTGATCGACCCGAGCCCGCCGGACCCCGCGTGGGCGGGCTGCGCGGCGATGGCGGCCTGGAGCGACGGCGGCAGGAACGATCCGGCCGCAGCGGCGCCGAGTGCGCCGCCGCCCAGCGCGAAGAGCCGTCGCCGTGACATGTCCGTGGTCAAAGGAGCCTCCTGGTTCCGGTGGTTACAGCCGGGAAGCTAGTCAGACCGGGTGGCGTCGGGAAGGACTGCGTACGGCCCGGTGGTGAACGTCCAAGAGGTCCCACCCGAAAGTCCAACCCGCGGTGACGGCGTCCTCACACCCCGATGAGGTGCAGCGACCCCCACAGTGCGAGGGTCGCGGCGAGCAGCGTCGCCGGTACGGTCGCGAGGCCGAGGCGGGTGAAGCGGCCCAGCTCCGGGGCGTCCCCGTGGGCGTGCAGGATGCGCCGCCACAGGAGCGTGGCCAGCGAGCCGACGTAGGTGAGGTTCGGCCCGAGGTTCACCCCGATCAGGGCGGCGAGCAGCGGTCCGGGCCCGGCCGGCGCGACGATCGGCAGCAGGGCGAGGATCGCGGGCAGGTTGTTGATCAGGTTGGCGAGCAGGGCCGCGACCACGGCGACGCCGAGCAGGGCGGGCAGGGTGTGGCCGTCGGGCAGCAGGGCGGCGATGCCGTCGCCGAGGCCGTTGTCGACGACCGCCTTGACGACGACGCCGAGCGCGAGGACGAAGAGGCAGAACAGCGGGTTGGCCGAGCGGACGACGGCGAGCGGTGTGGTCTCCCGCTTGGCGAGCGCCCGTACGGCGAGCACCAGGGCCCCGGCCAGCGCCGCCCACAGCGGCTCGGCCCCCTCGAACGAGGTCACGACGAACCCGGCCAGGGTCAGCGCCAGCACGACCAGCGTGAAGACGGGCACGGGGGTGCGCTCCGCCTCGGGATCCGGCGCGTGCGCCCCGGCGGCCAGGTCGTCCCGGAAGGCCCGGCGGAAGACGGCGTACTCGACGGCGACGGCGGCGAGCCAGGGCAGCGCCATCAGCGCGGCGAACCGGGTGAAGGAGAGACCGCTCGCGGTGAACGCCAGGAGATTGGTGAGGTTGGAGACGGGGAGCAGGAGCGAGGCGGAGTTGGCCAGGTGCGCGCAGGCGTAGACGTACGGGCGGGGCCGCGCGCCGACCCGGGCGGCGGTGGCGAGGACGACCGGGGTGAGCAGGACGACGGTGGCGTCCAGGCTGAGGACGGCGGTGACGATCGAGGCGACGACGAAGACCCCGCCGAGCAGGGGCCGGGTCTGCCCGTGACAGGCGCGGGCGACCCAGTCACCGGCGGCCCGGAACAGCCCTTCGTCGGCGCAGAGCTGCGCCAGCACCAGGATCGCGGCGAGGAAGCCGACCACCGGCAGCAGCTCGCCGACCTGCTCCCGCGCCTCGGGCCAGGAGACCGCACCGACCACCACGACCAGCACGGCGGCGGGCACGGCGACGGTCGCCTCCGGCAGGCCCCGGGGGCGTACGACGGCGAAGGCGAGGACGCCCAGCAGCAGGGCGAAGGAGACGAGCTCGGCGGTGACGGTGTTCAGGGGTTCTCTCCGGACGGGTGGAGGGGCGGTGCCCCCGTGTCACGGGTGCACCGCCCCTCCGGGTGGTGATCGGGGTGATCAGCCCTCGACGCCGAGCTTCTCCAGGATCAGCTCGCGCACGCGCCCCGCGTCGGCCTGACCGCGGGTGGCCTTCATGACCGCGCCGACGAGCGCGCCCGCCGCCGCGACCTTGCCGCCGCGGATCTTGTCCGCGATGGCCGCGTTGCCCGCGATGGCCTCGTCCACGGCCGTGGACAGCGCGCCCTCGTCCGAGACGACCTTCAGGCCGCGCTTCTCCACGACGGTGTCCGGGTCGCCCTCGCCCGCGAGGACGCCCTCGATGACCTGGCGGGCCAGCTTGTCGTTGAGGTCGCCCTTGGCGACGAGTGCGGCCACCCGGGCGACCTGCGCCGGGGTGATCGGCAGCTCGTCCAGACCGCGGCCGGTCTCGTTGGCGTTACGGGCCAGCTCGCCCATCCACCACTTGCGGGCCTGGTCCGCGGGGGCGCCCGCCTCGATCGTGGCGACGATCAGGTCGACCGCGCCCGCGTTGAGGATGGACTGCATGTCGTGCTCGGAGACGCCCCACTCCTCCTTGAGCCGCGCCCGGCGCAGCCGGGGCAGCTCGGGGAGGCCCTTGCGGAGCTCCTCGACCCACTCGCGGGCCGGCGCCACGGGCACCAGGTCCGGCTCGGGGAAGTAGCGGTAGTCCTCGGCGTTGTCCTTGATGCGGCCGGCCGTGGTGGAGCCGTCCTCCTCGTGGAAGTGCCGGGTCTCCTGCACGATCGTGCCGCCCGAGGACAGCACGGCGGCGTGCCGCTGGATCTCGAAGCGGGCGGCCCGCTCGACGGAACGCAGCGAGTTCACGTTCTTCGTCTCGGAGCGGGTGCCGAACTCCTCGCGACCGTGCGGGCGCAGCGACAGGTTCACGTCGCAGCGCATCTGGCCCATCTCCATGCGCGCCTCGGAGACCCCGAGCGCCTTGATCAGCTCGCGGAGCTCGGCGACGTACGCCTTGGCGACCTCCGGCGCGCGGGCGCCCGCGC
>MUNB01000371.1 GCA_002154345.1 Streptomyces griseus | reverse complement strand
GCTCCCGCCTCCGATCCCACCTGAGGAGTTCCCATGGACCGCACCTCCCCCCGTCCCCGGACGCCCTGGCACGGCGTCATCGTCGCGACCGGCCTCCCCTTCGGCCAGGACCTCGCCGTCGACCACGGCGCCTACGGCGAGAACGTCGCCTGGCTCGCCGAACAGGGCCTGCACGGCGTCGCCCCGAACGGCTCGCTGGGCGAGTACCAGACCCTGACGTACGAGGAACGCGACCGCGTCGTGGAGACCGCCGTCGCCCACGCCCCCGAGGGCTTCACCGTGATGCCGGGCGTCGGGGCGTACGGCGCGATCGAGGCGCGGCGGCACGCGCTGTTCGCCANNTGCCGCCCAACGCCTACCGGGCCGACGACCGCGCCGTCCTGGAGCACTACGCGATGGTGGCCTCCGCCGGGCTTCCCGTCACCGCCTACAACAACCCCATCGACACCAAGGTCGACCTGCGCCCGGAGCTGCTGGCCAAACTGCACGCCGAGGGCTTCATCGTGGGCGTGAAGGAGTTCTCCGGAGACGTCCGCCGCTGCTACGCCATCAATGAACTCGCCCCCGGCCTCGACCTGATCATCGGCACCGACGACACCGTCCTGGAGGTCGCCGTCGCCGGCGCCAAGGGCTGGGTGGCCGGCTACCCCCAGGTCTTCCCGCGCGCCTGCCTCGACCTCTACAACGCCTCGCTGGCGGGCGACCTCGACACCGCGCTGCCGCTCTACCGCCGACTCCACTCCGTACTGCGCTGGGACAGCAGGACCGAGTTCGTCCAGGCGATCAAGCTCGGCCAGGACATGATCGGCCGGACCGGCGGAGTCTGCCGCCCGCCCCGGCAGGCCCTGGACCCGGAGACCGAGGCCGTCGTCCGCTCCGCCACCCAGGCCCTCATCGACGCGGGGGTGAACTGACGTGCGCTCGAAGGTCTGTTACCACGCGGTCGACTCGCACACCGAG
>MUNB01000370.1 GCA_002154345.1 Streptomyces griseus | reverse complement strand
GTGGTGGGCCTCGTCGTTCGTGCGGAGCGGCGGGGGTGGCGGGCTCAGCCCAGAGAGCGGACCGGGAGCAGGCAGTGGGCGGCCGTGCGGACGACCTCCTCGTCGGCGGCGAAGGCCCGCAGCTGGTCCTCGCTGACCGGCTGCCCGGGAACGGCCTCCGGCCACGGGCTGGTGGCGAACATCCCGTACACCTGGCCCTGTGCCTGAGCGGCGGCCAGCCACTCCGCGGGGGCGGGGTACTGCGCCGTGAGGTGAGGCAGCGTCAGGACGGCCCGGCCCGCCTGGACGAGGAGCTTCGCCTGGATGCCCGGGGACTCGGCCGCGTCCTGGATCGCGCCGCCGACCTGGAGGCCCGCGCGCTCCAGTGCGGCGCGCATGGCCTCGCGGCCGACCACCGGACCGTCCTTTCCGTCGCCCAGCGAGTAGGCGAGGAGGAAGGCGGTGTCCTGGTCGGCGTCGGGCTGCCGGCCGCTCCAGCCGATCAGGATCTGGGTGCCCAACTGGGCCTGTGTGAACGTGACGGTGGAGCCCTGGGGTGTGGTCATGCTCGGCACCCTAACGGCCATGAACCGGGCCTCATGCATGCGTATCACCCGATCGAGGGAGATTGCGGTTATTCCTCGCGCATGTGCCTGTCCGGGCATCCCTCGACCGTGGGCCCGGATAAATCGGTTGACGCTGCTCCGGGGGGCCGGGCTAGGGTGATCACCGTTCCGCCGGAAGCCGGAAGCCGGAAGCCGGAGGAACCAGAGGAATCAGAGGAATCAGGAGGTGAGGACATTGATGACTGTCGTTGCGGTGGGCGCTGCCCACAACCGGAAGAGCATCGTCCTCATCCCCGTGGCCACCGGCTGACCACTTCTCTCTTTGATCCGCGCCGAGCGCGCGTGCCGGGGCCACCCTGTGAAGGGTCTCCCTTGTCTTTCTCGTTTCCTTCCCTCTCTTCTTCCGCTGTCTCTTCCTCGCACCCGCTGACTCCGTACGGCTGGGACGAGGACTGGGCGGCCGCGTTCTCCCCGTACGCCCGGCAGGGTCTCGTGCCGGGGCGGGTCGTGCGGGTGGACCGTGGTCAGTGCGACGTGATCACCGTCGACGGCACGGTCCGCGCCGACACCGCGTTCGTGGTGCCGCGTGATCAGATGCGGATCGTCTGCACCGGCGACTGGGTGGCGCTCGACGCGGACGGCGACCCGCGCTTCGTCCGTACGCTGCTGCCGCGCCGGACCGCCTTCGTCCGCTCGACCTCGTCGCAGCGGTCCGAGGGGCAGGTGCTCGCCACCAACATCGACCACATCGCCATCTGCGTCTCGCTCGCGGTCGAGCTGGACCTCGGGCGGGTCGAGCGGTTCCTCGCGCTCGCCCTGTCCAGTTCGGAGGGCGCCGCTCTGCTGGGCGACGGCTCGGGCGGGGAGCGGCAGCCCCAGCCGATCGTGGTCCTGACCAAGGCCGACCTCGTACCCGACGCGGTCACCCTGTCCCACCTCGTCCAGGACGTCGAGGCCATCGCCCCCGGCGTCCAGGTGCTGCCCGTCAGCTCCACCACCGGCGAAGGGCTCGACGTCTTCGGCGCCATCGTCTCCGGCGGTACGAGCGTGCTGCTCGGCATCTCCGGAGCGGGCAAGTCCACCCTGGCCAACACCCTGCTCGGCATGGACGTGATGGAGGTGCGGGCCGCCCGTGACGTCGACGGCAAGGGCCGGCACACCACCACGACCCGCAACCTCCTGCTCCTGCCGCACGGGGGCGTCCTCATCGACACCCCCGGACTGCGCGGGGTCGGCCTCTTCGACGCCGCGACCGGGGTCGGCGAGGTGTTCTCCGAGATCGAGGAGCTGGCCGAGGAGTGCCGGTTCCACGACTGCGCCCACGAGGCCGAACCGGGGTGCGCGGTCCTCGGCGCCCTGGAGGACGGGACCCTGCCCGAGCGGCGGCTGGAGAGCTACCGCAAGCTGATCCGCGAGAACCAGCGGATCGTCGCCAAGACCGATGCCCGGGTACGCGCCGAGATCCTGCGGGACTGGAAGCGCAAGGGCGCGGAGGGGCGCGCGGCGATGCAGGCCAAGCGCGGCCGGGTCCGGTAGCCGGGGGCGTACGGATTCGACGTCCGAATCCCGCGAGTGCGGCGGCTCCGGCTGCCGCACACTGGACGGTGTGATGGACGAACGGACCAGGTACGAGGCGGTGAGCAGCCGCGACGCACGGTTCGACGGCGCGTTCTTCTTCGCCGTCGTGACCACCGGCATCTACTGCCGGCCGAGCTGCCCCGCCGTCACCCCCAGACGCGCCAACGTGCGCTTCTACCCCACCGCGGCGGCGGCCCAGGCGGGCGGGTTCCGGGCCTGCCGCCGCTGCCGCCCGGACGCCGTGCCCGGCTCCGCCGAGTGGAACGTCCGCGCGGACGTCGTCGGCCGGGCCATGCGGCTGATCGGCGACGGCGTCGTGGACCGCGAAGGCGTACCCGGACTCGCCGGGCGGCTCGGCTACAGCGCCCGGCAGGTCCAGCGTCAGCTCAACGCCGAGCTGGGCGCCGGACCCGTCGCGCTCGCCCGGGCCCAGCGCTCTCACACCGCCCGGGTGCTCCTCCAGACCACCGGGCTGCCGGTCACCGAGATCGCCTTCGCCGCCGGGTTCGCCAGTGTCCGGCAGTTCAACGACACCATCCGGCAGATCTACGCCCGCACCCCGAGCGCCCTGCGCGCCGAGGCCGGCACGGGGCTCGGCGGCGGGCGCCGCGAGGGGCTGCGGGCCGGGATCCCGCTGCGGCTCGCCCATCGGGGCCCGTACGCCACCGGCGCCCTGTTCGACCTGCTGGCCGCCGAGGCGGTCGCGCGGGTGGAGGAGGTGGCGGGACCGCCCGGCCGCCGCACCTACCGGCGCACCCTGCGGCTGCCGTACGGCACCGGGCTCGTCGCGGTCGACGAGGCGTCGCCCGGCGGCCCCTGGCTGGAGGCCCGGGTCCAGCTCACCGACCTGCGCGATCTGACCACCGCCGTCCAGCGGGTCCGCCGGCTGTTCGACCTGGACGCCGATCCGTACGCCGTGGACGAGGCCCTGGCTGCCGACCCCCGGCTCGCCCCGCTGGTCGCCGCCCGCCCCGGGCTGCGCTCGCCGGGCGCGGCCGACCCGGAGGAGGCCGCGCTGCGGACCCTGCTGGGGAGCGCGGACGCCGCGGAGCTGGTCGAGCGGTACGGGAAGGCGCTGGACGTGCCGTGCGGCGGGCTCACGCATGTGTTCCCGGAGCCGGACGTGCTCGCCGGTTCCGCCGAGGATCCGGCGCTCGCGGGCCTGGCCGCCGCGCTCGCCGACGGCCGGCTGCGGCTGGACGCCGGGGCCGACCGGGACGAGGCGGAACGGACGCTGCTGACGCTGCCCGGCATCGGCCGGCGCACCGCCGCCCTGATCCGGCTGCGGGCGCTCGGCGACCCCGACGTCGACCCGTACGGAACGCCGGGCGCGGAGCGGTGGCGGCCCTGGCGCTCCTACGCCGTCCGCCACCTGGAAGCTGAGGGCACGGCGGAGACGGCGGTCCCGGCCTGACCTTGCCCGGCCCCGGCCGCCGGAGGGGCTCCGGTCAGGACCAGAGCACCGCGCCCAGCCAGGCGCCCGCCACCAGCAGGCAGCAGAACAGCTCCACCAGTACCGCGTAGCCCGTCGCCCGCATCACCGAGCGCACCGACGCCCAGCCCGCGCCGCGACTGCCCAGACGCAGCCGCTCCGCGCCGAAGATGGCCCCCACGTACCCGAGGACGCCGCCCACCACGGGCACCACGAAGAAGCCCACGATCCCCGCCACCCCGCCGATCATCAACGTGCGGCGCGGCGCCCCCGACTCACCCGGGCGGCGCGGCGGCAGCAGCGGTTTGAGGGCCTGGTTGAGCAGCATCAGCGCCGTCGCGCCGATCAGGACGCCCCAGGCCGCCGGTGTCATGTCCGTCAGCGCCCACCACAGCACCGCCGCCCAGACGATCGCCTGCCCCGGCACGCCCGGCACCAGCACCCCGGCCAGGCCCAGCAGCATGACCAGGCCCACGGCGACGAGCTGCCAGACACTCATCTGACCAGCCTGCCGGAGAGTGCCCCGCTCCGCCCGTCAGCGCGCCCCGGCGACCCGCGGCCACCTGCGTCGATGCCGCCCCGGGCGGTATGCCTCAGGCCGGTCCGGTACGGGCCACCCAGCCACGCTCGTACGCGTGCCAGCCCAGCTGGAGCCGGGTGGAGACCCCGGTCAGCTCCATCAGGCCCTTGACCCGGCGCTGCACGGTCCGCAGCCCCAGATCCAGCTGCTTGGCCACACTGGCGTCCGTCAGCCCCGCCAGCAGCAGCGACAGGATCTCCAGGTCCGTCGGATCCGGCCCCACCCCGTCCTCGCGCACCCCGCCGCCGCCCTCGCCCAGCCGCAGCGGCATCGCCTCCCGCCACACCGCCTCGAAGAGGCCCATCAGCGACTCCAGCAGACCGCTGGCGTGCACCACCAGGGCGGCGGGCTCCTCGCCGCGACCGGTCAGCGGGACCATCGCGAGGCTCCCGTCGGCCACCACCAGCTTCGTCGGCACCCGGTCCACCACCCGGCACTGCTCGTCCCGGCTCAGCGCCGCCGACAGCTCCAGGATCCCGAACGGCGTCGACAGCACCTCCCGCTCGACCACCACCCGGTAGCTCACCCCGCGCGAGGTGGCCCGCTCCTCGGACTCGTTCTCCATCCCGGTCACCGCGATCGGCTTGCCCGTCACCAGGGCGCACACCTCGGACACCGCCCCCAGCTGCAGCTGGTGGAAGCGCTGCGCGACGGCGCTCGCCCCCGTCACCACCTCCACCAGATCGTGCACCGCCGGTTCGCTCGCCTCGGCCCGGTACTCCTCGGCGAGCAGCGCGGACGCCAGCTCCGCCTGCTCCAGCTCGTGCCGCTGCTGGATCAGCAGTGCGCCCAGCGCCACTCCGGGCGGCGCCGCCACCCAGCGGCCGGGACGGGCCGAGGACTGGGCGGCCAGACCCTGCTGCTCCAGCCGTCGCAGCACGCGCTCGGCCTCCGCCTCCGACAGCGCCAGCCGGTGTGCGAGATCGGTGAGCTCCGCGGCTCCCGCGGCGACGAGCGCGCGGTACGCACTCTCCTGCCTCTCGTCGAGACCTATGGCCCCCAGCATTCTCTCGACCTCCCCTGGTGTGGTGATCGCGCATCACGGCGCCCCTGCGGCGGGCTCCTGGGTGGCGGGAAAGGGCCACGGCGTAAACCCGCCGCCCACATCATCCCCTGTACCCCTGGACCCTCTGCCACTGTGGCGCCACCGCAGCACCAACAACCTCCGGGATGCGGCCTCTTGGGCTGCTTCGTTCCGGAATGACCTGGGGAGAGCGATGCGCCCGATATCGCGTACGGCACTCGGAGCGGCGAGCGCCGCCGTGCTCGCCGTCACCGTGATCGCGCCGTCGGTGGCCGCGCCACCGGACGAGCGGGACGCGAACAGACCGATCACCGGAAGCGCGGCCGCCGCCGAGAGGCCGAAGCCCGTCACGCTGACGCTCGTCACCGGCGACACGGTGCTGGTGACGACGGACCCCTCGGGCGCGTCCACCGCCACCGCGCTGCCCCGCGAGGACGGCACCGTGCCGCTCGTCCAGACCCGGCAGTCTGGCCCTGACCTGTACGTCTACCCCGAGTCCGCCGTGTCCGCGCTCGCCGCGGGCACCGTGGACGAGGAACTGTTCAACGTCACCGGGCTGATCCGCCAGGGCTACGACGACAGCCGCACCGACTCCGTCCCGCTGATCGCCACGTACACCGGCGACACCGCCCGCCGCACCCTCGTCACCCCGCGCGGGGCCGAGCGGGGAGCGGCCCTCGACATCATCGGCGGACTCGCGCTGAAGGCCGACAAGAAGAAGGCCGCCGCCTTCTGGGCCGACCTCACCGCACCCCGCTCCCGGTCGGCCTCCGGACTCGAGAAGCTCTGGCTCGACCGCAAGGTTCAGGCCAGTCTCGACAAGTCGACCAAGCAGGTCGGCGCCGATCTCGCCTGGGCCGCCGGCTATGACGGCACCGGCACCAAGGTCGCCGTCCTGGACACCGGGGCCGACGCCGAACACCCCGACCTCCAGGGCCGGATCACCGCGTCGGAGAACTTCACCGACTCCGCCGGCACCGGCGACTTCCAGGGCCACGGCACCCATGTGGCGTCCACCGTCGGCGGCTCCGGCGCGGCGAGCGACGGGAAGAACAAGGGCGTGGCGCCCGGTACCGATCTGCTGGTCGGCAAGGTCCTCAACGACAGTGGCTCCGGCGCCGCTTCCTGGATCATCGCGGGCATGGAGTGGGCCGTCGACCAGAAGGCCGACGTCGTCTCCATGAGCTTCGGCAGCGCCGAACCGACCGACTGCACCGACCCGATGAGCCTGGCCGCCACCGAACTCGGCAAGAACAAGGACACGTTGTTCGTGGTCGCCGCCGGAAACCTCGGCCCGTCCCTGAACACCGTCTCCTCGCCCGGCTGCGCCCCCGGCGTGCTGACCGTGGGCGCGGTCGACCGCGACGACTCCACCGCGAACTTCTCCAGCCGCGGTCCCGCGATCGTCTCGCACACCCTCAAGCCCGAGATCGCCGCGCCCGGCGTCGCGATCTCCGCCGCCGCCGCGGGCGGCCGGGGCTCACAGGCGTACCGCTCCATGTCCGGTACGTCGATGGCGACCCCGCATGTCGCGGGCGCGGCGGCCGTGGTGAAGCAGCGCCACCCCGAGTGGACCGCCCAGCAGATCAAGGCGGCCCTCGTCTCCTCGGCGCACAGTGCCGTGCCCGGTGACGTACGCGAGACCGGAGGCGGCCGTCTCGACGTCGACCGCGCGATCCGTACGCCCCTGCTCGGCGCACCGGCGGTCCAGGGCGGCACCTTCAACTGGCCGCAGGACACGAGCGATCGCACCACCGTCGCCGTGCCGTACACCAACACGAGCGGCAAGCCCGTGAAGCTCTCGCTGAAGGTCGCGGGCGTCACCGGCAACGACGGCTCGACCGTCGGCTCCAAGGTCGCCTCGCTCGGCCGGACATCCGTCACCGTGCCCACCGGAGCGACCGTCGAGGTGCCGCTCGCCCTCGACCCGGACGCCCGGCTGACCGCCGCCCAGTACGGCGACGTCACCGGCCGCGTCCTCGCCACGGCCCCCGGCGGAGTGCGGGTCTCCACACCGTTCTCGCTGTACGTGGAACCGGAGACGGTCACCCTGCGCGTCAAGCTCGTCGACCGCACCGGCAAGCCCGCCGACGGCGTCTCCTCCCTCGACCTCATCGGCACCGACACCGCGTCCGGCGAACGCCGCTTCAACGAGGGCGCCACCGACCAGACCTACCGGGTCCGGCCCGGCGCGTACTTCGTCTCCAGCTTCATCGCCTCGCCCGACACCACCGACGCGACCGGTCAACTCGTGGGCTCGGTCGGCTATCTGGCACACCCTCAGCTCATCGTCTCCAAGGACACCACTCTCGTCCTCGACGCCCGCAAGGCCCACCGCCTGAAGGTGCGGACCGAGGACCGGGCCGCCGAGACGCGCGGCGCGACCCTCGCGTTCGGGCGCTCCTGGGACGACACCTGGCTGCACTCCGGGTCCATCTCCGGCACCGGGATCGTCAAGGACTACCTGGTCGACGTCCAGGGCAAGGCCCGTGACGGGGACTTCGAGTTCGCCTCCTTCTGGCGCGCCTACGCCCCGCAGATCCAGAAGTTCGCCCTCGTCGGCGGAGCGGCCCTGCACCCCCGGCCCGCCACCACGGGCTCGGTCAACCTGGACGGCGCCGGCCGCGCCGAGGTCGTCGACGCCGGTGCGGGCAGCGCCGCCGAGCTGGAGGCCGCCGGAGCGCGGGGCCGGATCGCCCTGGTGAAGGTCGGCGACGACTCCTCGGCCGTCCTCACCCAGGCCCGGGCCGCCCAGGACGCCGGGGCCACCGCGCTCCTGGTGCACCGGCCGTCGGTCGGCGACTGGCAGCCGTCCCTCGGCTATGGGGCCGCGCCCCTGCCGGTGCTCGGACTGCGCGCCGACGAGGCCGCCGTGCTCAAGAAGGCACTGGGCAAGGGCAAGGCGGAGGTCTCCTGGACGGCCACGGCCGTCAGCCCCTTCGTCTACAACCTCTCCTTCCCGGAGCAGGGGCGGATCACCTCGGACCGCACCTACAAGGTCCGTGACAGGAAGCTCGGTTCGGTGGTCTCCACCCACGCGGCCATGGGCGTGGCCGCCGACTACGTCGACACGCTCCTGGTCTCCCGCCCCTACGGCGCGACCTTCGGCGCGTCCTCGCTCGCCCTGGTCTCCGCCCCCGGAAAGCGCACCGAGTACTACACGGCGGGCGACACCGTCTGGCAGAAGATGCTCTCCTCCAGCTTCCCCTGGGGCGAGCTGATGACGGGCGAGGCCCGTACGTACCGGGCGGGCCGGGCCGAGACGGAGGAGTGGTACCGGGGCCTGCTGGTCCCCGGCGCCCCGCGCGACGCGAAGGGCGAGGAGACGCTCGCCGGTGAGCGGCAGGGCGATCGGATCGGCGTCGCCCCGGCGTTCCTGACCGACTCCGAACACATCGGCCAGCAGGGCTCGTTCGGCGACATCGGCAATGTGCAGCTCAAGCGCGAGGGCGAACTCGTCGGCAGCAGCGGCTATCCGTTCGGCGTCTTCGACGTGCCCGCCGAGGCCGCCGCGTACGAACTCACCATGACGACCACGAAGATCGGCTCGCCCGCCGCGGTCTGGAAGCGGTCCACGCAGACCGAGACCACCTGGACGTTCCGTTCCGAGCGGAAGCCGGACGTGGTGTCGCAGGGTCTCCCGCTGCTCTTCCCGCGCTACGACGTGCCGGAGGACGGGATGAAGACCGTGCCCGCGAAGAACGGCCAGAGTATCGGGCTCGACGCGACCGGGCACGCCGGATACACCCCTGGCGAACTCACCGGCGCGAAGGTCTCCTTCAGCTACGACGGCGGCGAGACCTGGCACGCGGCCACCACCGCGCGGCAGGGCGGGCGCTGGACCGCGACCGTCGACCACGCGGACGCGAGCGGGAAGTCCGTCGCCCTGCGGACGGAGTTGACCGACGCGAACGGCAACACCGTCGTCCAGACCGTCGACGACGCGTACGCGGTGCGGTGAAGCGGCGGGGCCGATGAGCCGTCGACCCGGTGATCGGGTGTTCGTACGAACGGTCGACGCGCTGAAACGCTGATCTGCCGATCACCGCGACCGGTCCGCCGGGCGTCCCTTCCCGTGGGGGGTGGGGGCCGCCCGGCGGACCTCTTTTACGGGCCACTTTTTCCCGATGCCCCGTTTTCGGAGCACCTTCGCGGTGGACAATAAGGGCATGAGTCAGCAGGGGGAGAAGCCCGCCGCCCACGAGGACGACTGGTGGCGCAAGCTGTACGACGAGACCGCGCCGGACACCGGTCCCAGCAGCGCGGCCGACAGCCTCGACGACCGCTTCGACTCCGTGTCGGACACGGTGAGCAGACCGGTGGACGACCACCCCGGCCCGGACACCGTGCGCGGAGGCGTCCGGGATCCGTACGCGGAGGCGTACGAGGACCCGTACGCGGACCGCTACGAGGAACCGGACGCGGAACGCGACGAGAGCCCGTACGCGGACCGCCCCGACGTTCCGCGCGCGGAACG
>MUNB01000037.1 GCA_002154345.1 Streptomyces griseus | reverse complement strand
CGGAGGCGTTTTGGCTGCTTCCGGCGGGCGGGAGACCGTCCACAGTCTGACCCGCCCACCGGAAGCAGCCAAAACGCCTCCGTCGCCACGCTCCACACGCCGCGTGACGCGCACCGTGCGCACGCGCCGTTCGCCATGCGCCGCACGTCACGCGCCGCACGCCAAGCGCCGTACGTCACGCGCCGTACGTCACGCACCGCGCGGGTTCGGGGTCATCCCGCTGACGGCGGTGCGCCCGTCGGGGCTCCGCTGGGCGGCTGCCCGCCTCCACCCGGGGCCCCGCCGCTGCCGCCTTCCGGCCCTCCGCCCGATCCTCCGCCCGGGGCGTTGCCTCCGGTGGGTTCGGTGCTGGTGTCGATGGGCACGGTCAGGGTCGCGGTGTAGCCGGCTTCCGGGGACCCGGTGGTGGCGGCGAGCTGGTGGACACCGCCGTCGTCCCCGAAGACGTTGTCGGTCTTGAGGGTGAGCTGGGCGAGGTTCTCGACGGAGGACTCGTAACCGGCCGTGGCGAAGACGCTGTCGCAGACCTTCTTGGGGAGCGCCAGCTGTGAGGTCGACAGGCGCTTGTCGTAGTCGGTGACGGAGTCGAGGTCGGGGTAGACCTCGAAGTGCACATGCGGCCAGCGCCCCGGGTAGCAGGCGGGGAAGACGCTGACGAACTTCACCCGGCCCCGGTCGTCCGCCACCTGTACGCCGCGGAGGTAGTTCTCGTTCTCGACCCCTTCGGAGTACAGCGAGTACGCGCCGTCCCGGTCGCACTGCCAGGCGTAGACGGCCGCGCCGGCCATCGGCTCGCCGCCTTCGACGATGTCCAGCACGGTGAGTTCGAAGGTGAAGGGGATTCCCTCGGCCGTCGCGCTGGAGTCTCCGAAGCTCGACCGGATGTCCTGGCGGACGATGCCGTCCTTGTCCAGGACGTTGACCCCGTTCGTGCCGTCCGCGGGGTACGGGCCGTTCGTCTCGTCGGGGATCTCGGTCAGCGAGGAGGCCGCCGAGGCGGAGGAGGAGGCCGAGGCGGTGGCGCCGTTCGCGGACGTGGAGCCCGAGCCGCACGCCGCCAGAGCGGCCATTCCGCCGACCCCGCCGAGGAAGCCCAGGATCCTTCTGCGCGAGTGCAGGGTGCCGAGGTCGAACCCCAGCCCCTGATCGACGACCTCTTCCTCCGGATGTGGCAGCAGACGCCCTTCGTAGGCGGGGCCTTCGGGCGTCATGCCGGGTTTCGGCTTCCTCATCGCGTGTGCGCCTTCCGTCAGCGGTGCCGGGACAACGGGGTACGTCGGCCCCGCTGCCCACCATCGCGGCCGGACCCATGACGGGCCTCGGAGCCGCCTGTGCACACGCTGAGAATGGCCGCCGCAGGGGCCCCGGGCGTCCGTCGCCCGGGCCCTGTTCTCACGGGGTGTCCCGGGCCCCCGGTTCAGTGGCCGGGCAGCGCCTCGGCGCCGGAGTGGTCGATGACGTTGCCGTTGGAGCAGTTGGTCACGCGGTGATGGACCGGTCGAGGCGGGCCACCCCCCAGGCCGCCTCGATCATCCGGAAGACCTCGTCCACCGCCGCCTCCGGATCGGCCGCCTCGCGGGCCAGCGCGTACGCGTCGATCACGAAGCGGGCGATGGTCCGGCAGGCGATCGACGTCTCCGGTACGCCGAGGTCGGCGGCGAGGGCCGCGCCCAGCGACTCCGCGTGCCGCAGCCGCATCGACTCCTCGTACTCCCGCAGTGCCGGGGACGACTCGATCATGTTCCAGACCGGCGCGGCCTCGGGCGCCGTGCAGTGGCGCACCAGGGCGTGGACCTCGCGACGGAGCGCGGGGATCAGCGGCTCGTCCGGAGCGCGGTCGGCCACCGCGCGCAGGAGGCCCTGCTCGAAGCCCGGGTCCTGCTCGAAGACGAGCGCCTCCTTCGAGGCGAAGTGGGAGAAGAGCGTGGTGACCGCCACGTCGGCCTCGGCGGCCACGTCACGGATGCCCACGGCCTCGTAACCGCGTTCCAGGAAGAGGCGCAGAGCGGTGTCGGCGATCTTCTGACGGGTCGCGGCCTTCTTGCGTTCACGGCGGCCGGTCTGCTCGGTCATGACGTGACGCTACCAAATGCGGATACGTAACCGATCCAAAAAGCTAACCGTTAGTGTTACGGTCGGCCGCATGAAGAAAGTGACCTTCGCCGCGTTCGGCGGCCCCGACGTCCTCCGCCTCGTCGATGCCGAGGAGCCCCACGCGGGCCCCGGCCGGATACGTGTCTCCGTGCGCGCGGCCGGGGTGAACCCCGTCGACTGGCGGCTGCGCGAGGGGCAGGTCCTGGGCGCGCACCCGATCTCGCTGCCGTCAGGGGTGGGGATCGATGCCGCCGGGGTGGTGGACGAGGTCGGCGAGGGCGTCGAGGGGGTGGAGATCGGCGACCACGTCTTCGGCGAAGGGGCCGACACCTACGCCGAGTTCGCCGTGCTGTCGGCCTGGGCCCGGATGCCCGAGGGCCTGACGTTCGAGGAGGCGGCCGGCTACCCGTCCGTGGTGGAGACCGCACTGCGCGTCCTCCGCGAGGTCGGCGCCCGCCCCGGAGAGACGTTGCTGGTCAGCGGCGCCTCCGGTGGAGTCGGTTCGGCGGTGCTGCAGATCGCCCGCGACCGGGGCATCCCGGTGATCGGCACGGCGGGGGCCGCCAATCAGGACTACCTGCGCGGCCTGGGCGCGCTCGCCACGACGTACGGCGAAGGCTGGGTCGAGCGGGTGCGGCGGCTCGGCCCGGTCGGCGCGGCCCTCGACCTGGCGGGCTCGGGCGTGATCCCCGAACTGGTGGAGCTGACCGGTGATCCGGCGAAGGTCGTCTCCATCGCCGACCTGGAAGCGCCGCGGTTCGGCGTCCGGTTCTCCGGCGTCGCGGGCAGCGTGCCGGACGCCCTGGCCGAGGCCGCCACGCTGATCTCGCACGGCAGGCTGCACATCCCGGTCGAGAAGTCCTACGCGCTCGGCGACGCGGCGGCCGCGCACGCCGACAGCCGGGCGGGCCACGCCCGGGGCCGCCGCGTCATGGTCGTCTGACACGGAGACAGGCACATGCCCGAAGAACCCACGGCAACCACGACGACCACGCTCGACGGAGTACTGACCCGCCTCGTCCCGACCACGGAGGACGATCTCGACCTGCTGGCCGGGTGGTTCGCCTCGCCGGACTTCGTCACGTACTGGGGCGGCGTACCGCTGTCGCGTGACGAGGTGGCCGAGAAGTACGTCGGCCGGCGTCGGCCCCGCGTGCAGTCCTATCTCGTGCTGGCCGAGGACGTGCCGGTGGGCTACGCCCAGTTCTGGCACGCGGACGGCACCGAGAGCGGCACCGAAGGCGGCATCGACCTGGTGCTTCAACCAGCCTCACAGGGACGGGGGTTGGGCCCGGACGCCACGCGGGCGCTGCTGGCGCACGTGGGTGGGGAGCTCGGCTGGCGGCGCGTGACGGTCGATCCCGTACGCGAGAACGTACGGGCCGTACGCGCCTGGGAGAAGGCGGGGTTCCGGCAGGTGCCGAGCGAAACCGGGGAACCGCTCCTGGAGTTCCGCTTCCCCGAAGGCCGTCGGCACTGACCACGACCGCTCGCCGCGACCGCTGACCACGACCGCTGACACGACACCACCACCGCCGATGCCCCATCGTGATGCGCGGCTGTACAACCCCGCGTGGACACCGGCTGTCTGTAAAGCGTCCGGAGGGTTCGGCCTCCGGCGCCTTTCCGTACGGAGATCGGGGATCAGGTGGGGAAGCGGGTCTGGAGAGCCGTCGTGGCCGGCGGTGCGGCGGCGGTGTTCACGGCCGTGGCCGCGGTGCCGGCCGGGGCGGCCGAGGGCGGGGCCTCGTTCAGCCGTATCCAGGTGAACGGCGGCAAGCCGATCGTGATCGGGACGACGAAGGAGGTCGCGGTGCCCGCGTCCTTCCGGATGACGACCACGAAGCAGTGGAAGTCGCCGGGGCTGTTGTTCCTCCACCGCAACAAAGGGGAGGAGCAGTTGTGGCACTCGATCGAGACGAACGACTGCCCCACCAAGGGCCCGGGCATCTGCGACATCAACGAGCGGATGTACTTCGACCCGAGCGTGTGGGACATGCGCAACAGCGAGGCCGGGGCATGGCGGGTCGGGGCCCAGGTGCGCTTCAAGGACGGCAGCGGTGACACCGACGACAAGGGCATGGCGGTGTACGTCAAGCGCAACTCCCGCCTGACCGTCAACGCCGCGCCCGAACCGGTGGCCAAGGGCAAGACCATCACCGTGACCGGAAAGGTCACCCGGGCCAACTGGGAGACCAGGAAGTACGCCGCCTACGGGGGCCGCCACGTCAGCCTGCAGTTCAAGCCTTCCGGCTCCTCCTCGTACACCACGGTGAAGAAGGTGTACGCGAACGGCTCGGGCAACCTCAAGACGACCGTGAAGGCCACGAAGACGGGCACCTGGCGCTGGTCGTACGGCGGCAACACCACCACCGGCCCGTCGAAGTCGTCCGGTGACAACGTCGTGGTGAAGTGACACCCGTCCGTACCCGGCGGGCCGGCGGGAGTCGGCCCACCGGGTACGGATACGGCCTAGGGTGGCCCCTCATGGACCACCACCCCACCGATTCCCTGCCGTTGCTGGAGTTGCTGTGCTCCGCCGACGAGATACGGGTCCCCGGCGAACTCACGTCGTCAGGCCCTCACGAACACGCTCCCGGCGCGGTCGTGGACGCCTACGTGATCGACGGCGGCCGGCTGCTTCTCACCCTCTGGCACGGCCGGCTGCACGAGGTGATCTACCAGACCCCGGCGGAGTCCGGAGAGGACGCGGCGCGGCGCAACGACCGGCTGTTCGCGCACTACGGACAGGGCGAGGGCTGGAACGAGATTCTCGACAACGGCTTCGGCAAGACCTATCGGGACGCCGGTCAGCGACGGTACGCGCTGTGGAGCTACGTCATGGACGTCACGACCTTCGGCACGATGGAGTTCCATCAGGTCGCGTGGTAGCCGGACAGAACCTGGCCGAAGGCGAAGCGTGCGGCGGCTTCGGCGGGCGCGACCGACCGGCGGCGTCCGGGCACATCGTGGACGGCGGCCGCCCCCTCGGACCGGAGCCGGTCGGCACCGGCGTCACGGCTCATCACGACCGCGTAGGCGCGGACGTCCGCCGTGGTGAGGTCCGTGCGGCCCCGCTCGGCGTACTGCTGGAGGAGGTCGGCGACGTCCGGAGCGAATCGCAGGGCGGTCACCGGGGCGTCGAAGCGCCGGGCGAGGGCGACGAGTCGTGCGCGCGCCTGAGGCGTGACGTTCGTCGACTCGGCGATCACGGTGCGCCCGGCGGCGAGCCGGGCGACGATCCGGCGGTCACGCTCCTCGAAGATCCGCGCATCCGCCGCGTCGGAATCCGTCGCATCCGCCGCGTCGGAGTCCGCCGCATCCGCCGCGTCGGAGTCCGCCGGTTCCGGGCCTCCCGCAGCGCCGAACAGCTCCGCACGGATCTCGTCGCTGGACACCACGGCCTCCGCCTCGATCTGCCCCCGCTCGACCAGCGCCCGGACGAAACTCGTCTTGCCGGAGGCGGGCGGGCCGACGAGGACGACGAGTCCGGCCGGAATCCGGATCGTGGACGCATGGCCATCGGGGCGGAGGCCGCCGTCTGCGCGGTCCGGTGAGTTGTTCGGCATGAGCCCCATCCTGCCGGGTACGGCGGCGGGCCCGGCCAAGTCCGGTGGAGCTGCACCGCACCGAACCCTTCCTGGCAGGATGACGCCGCCCGGGTCCACGGCCGCGGCTTCGACAGAGAACCTGAACGACGCGAGGAGCGCCCTGACATGACGACCGGTCTGCTCCGAGCACCCTGGGGCCTGGTCCTCACCCTCGCCAACCTGCTCAACGCCTACATCGCGTACGGCGCTCTCATGATTCAGCCGCAGGGAGTCTGGGACGAACACACCCTGACGGGCATCGAGTTGGCATCCTGGCTGCTGATCGTGTCGGGGGTGCTCACAGCACTGCTCACGGCGTCCCCCGTGTCGCGTCGCCCTCTCAGCCGTTGGTGGCTGGTGCCCCCGCTTGCCTTCCTCGTCGCGGGCGTGGCGCGTCTGCAGTACATCGGTTACGCGTACACGGTGGGGAACGGCGGCTGAGCAGCGAGGCGATCCCGGCTCCTCATCACGCGTCGCCCGACCCCTCACCGGCGCGTCGCCCGACTCGTCACGACCGCCTGCCCACCGTGGCCCCTGCCCTTCGCCGGCCGGGCCACATGTCGTCGTACGCGGCGTCCATGAACTCCTTCTGCGGCTCACGCAGCGCGGAAGCGTCGCTCACCTCGCCCCGGGCCGCCTCGGCAAGACGGAACGCATAGCGATAGGTGGCGCCCCGCAACCCTTCGCTCCTGGCGGCCAGATCGATCTCCGCCTGTGCGAGCCAGAGTTCGTCGACGAGCGGCCCCAGCTCATCACCGACCGGCCTGCCGCCTTCCTCCGTGCGCGGCAGGGCCGTCTTCTCCACCTGCGCGGCGACACCGAGGAACTTCAGTACCGCGTCCTTGAGTTCGGCACGATGCGCGGCCGACTCCTGCACCTTGAGCTGTCGGGCGCTCACCCGCGACAGGAGGTACTGCCCGAACAGCGACCCACCCGCGCCGAGTGCGACTCCCGCGAGAGACAGAAGTGCCGGCCCCAGAGTTCCCCACGATCCCATGGCGGGAGTCTCCCCCACTCCCCGTGGCCCCCGGGGCCGTGGGGGCCGTCGGTACACCCGCGGAGACACGTGCCCTCGGTCATCCCGGATCGCGGACCGCTTCCACCGCCTCCCGGACATCCGGGTGCGGGTCGTCGGCCAGGCCGTCCAGCAGCTCGGCGACTCCGGGAGTGGTCCAACGGGCGACCGCCCACACCAACTCCTCCCGCACCCCGGGGTCGGGGTGGGCGGCGAGGCCTCTCAAGCGGTCGACCGGGCCGCGCCGGCGCATGCCGAACCAGTGCAGGGCCTCCCGCAGCGCTGCCGGGTCCCCGGAGGCACCGGCCTCGACGCGGGCGAGCAGCACCTTGACGGGTGGCGGCGGGCCGTCCAGCGGATGCGGCAGCCGCTCGCGCAGGCGCCGCGCCCCGTACCCGCCGCGCACGCGGCACCCGAAACAGGTGCAGGGGCGCACACCATGGGCGTCCGGCAGGTACCGCCAGCCCGCGACCTGCGGTGCGGTGCGGATCCGGTGCACTTCGCGCGGACGGATCGCCCGGGGGACGAACACCTCCCATCCGCGCGGGTCCTCCAGCGCCGCGATCCGCCGTACTGACTCTGCTGCGGAAACGGCGACCCGGGCGTCGCGCGCCCGGTCGGTGTAGCGCCCGACCAGCACGTCCTCGGCGTCGTCGAGTCGCACATGGACGGCCACGAGCCCGCCCCGGCTGCCGAACCGGGCGAGTTCGCGCAGCCATTGGTGGGTGAGGGTGTACGAGGGCAGCACCGGAAAGCAGTAGACCCCGCGCCCGCCGCCCTGCCCAGGGCCGGCCGCCCGGATCCCGGACCGCCGGATGCGCGGCGCGTTCGCCGCCGAGGTCAGGTGCACGAACATCGCCATGACACGGGATGCTAGTCACCGGCCCGAATCGTCGGACGGCTCCGACGGGTCGGCGATGCGACGAGGCCCGTCAGGGTCGGTCCAACTCAGTGTCAGCCCTTGTTCGTTGCGAGCTGCCACCGACCGTCCATGCACTCATGGGTCGCCTTACTGTTCTGATAAAAGTAGCGAATTTCATCACCAGGACACGTTTCGCCCACTTTCGGCGGTTCCCAAATGATATGCACCCATCGCCCTTTGCTGCAGGCGTACTGCTCACGCTGCTCGTCAACCCCCAGCGCGCCCTCCCCTGCCGTGCAGGGCTGCCCCTTTGCAGCATCGCCCACCGCCGGATCGACCCTCACGGAAAAGTCGGACTGCTGACCTCCATCTCCAGTCGGGGCGGGCACCACGCTGGTGAACGGGTCCGGCGAAGAACCCTCGACTTGCACGTTGCTGCCGCAACCAGCGACGGCAACGACTACGACTGAAGCAATGAGCAGATACGCGACCGCACACTTCGTCATCTCCGCACCGTAGCGCGAGCCCGGGCGAAAGTCGGCCAGATCACTATTTGCGTCATTTTCGGCGCAGTGGCCCACTTCATGCATATACAGATCGCCTCAACGTGAGGGCAATAATTCTCCCCACTGGCTGCGCCTTCATGTTACGTTCACCGCCTCCCCCCACAGTTTCCATCGGCCAACAAGTCGCGCAGGACAAGCGACAAGTGGCGACCGCACCGCACGTCGATGAGCGAGAACCACCGCACCGGGGGGCATTTCATTTCAGGTACAGGCATTTACGCCACAAGCACCGGCTGAAATCGTCAATTGACGCAGCCGCACCATGCTCACACCTCGCCCGCCTTCCCACTCAGGCCACCTGAGCCCAGTTGCGCTTGCCATGGTCAAGCACACCCAAGAAAAGGACCGCCCCATTGATGCGACTCAAGCATCTCGTGCTCGCAACACTGTGCACTACCCTATTCACTTCATTCACTACGGCCGCCCAGGGGACAGAAGAGGCCTTCAATCAAGCGACTTCCCTCGCATCAGAGGCACAGGAAACAGATCAATCGAGCCTACCGAAAGAACAGGCTCAGAAGATCGAGCCGGAACCCAGACGGCAGGACATTGACCCACCCATAGAACAGTCCACGACATTTGAAACACCCACACCCCAGCCTCAAGGAAGCGCCACCGATCCCGCCTACGTCGCGCAACTGGGGGCTCCCTACCCCACCGACGGGGAGCCGGGCGATCCTTTGATCGACGCGGCATCGAGTGAGACCAAGAAGCAAGCTCAGGCGCGCGTCGACTATGTGGCCGAGGCTTCCGCACACCCAGCCAGAATCGAGACATTCGCCGCAGCCTCCGTACCCCCCAGCAATATGTCATTCTGCTGGGATGCCCCGTACGGGGGAAAAGAGAGCCTTGTCGTGGACCATTGGGCGTGGTGCAAGAAGTTCAACCAGCCAGTTCACACATTTAGGTGCAACCCTGGCTGCACCCCGACTGGGGCTGTCACGTTCCGTTTCACTTTCATGGGTATCGGACATAAAGGACCCACTGTCGCCGACAGGTCCATGCGTGTCATGTTCATGGCGGATTTGCCCAGCATTACCGGCGCCCCCTCTCTCACCACGAGATTGGGAATGTCTGCCGACTGCAAGACCAACACTCCTCAAGGTTCTTGTCTGCCAGACAGCCGTAATGGAGTCACACGCACTCTTCAGGAATGGATATCCGGGGACGGACTCCAGTCAGCACTATTCGACTTCACTTCGGATTCCGGCGTCCTGACAGGCGACAAGCTGGTCTTCCACGAGCATAGCTTCAAAGCGACGGTAACGTCCGACATCGTGGACTCCAATACTTACGGAGGCGAAAGTTTTAGATGTGACTCTGCCACTTACATAGGGTCTGCGCACGGCTGCGTCTACGACCAAGTGATAGAAACATTCACCTTGGTCGTTGACAGTGATGTCCAGGATTCGGCAGACCTCATATGGTCCGCCCTGAATACCCCGGACAAGACTTTCCCGGTGTCCGAATCCAACAAGTACATACCTGGCACAGTCGGTAGCGGATCCCCCTTGGTTCGCCTACCCAGCAGCCAGAAGGAGCAGAATCACACCCACGCAGTCAACACCTGCAAAAAATACTGGGGAGACGGCTATACCAAGGGTCAGACCCTCGACTGCGATGAGTATCCGTTCCAGTCCACGCGGCAAGGTGCAAAGACAGGCGGATCAGGCACTTCCCACTACGCCGTAAAGCCACTGAACAAAAAACATAACCAAAAGGCCGGAAGTCGGCTGGAGTCATTTTACAAGGCTCAAAGAATCCTCTACGTCGACGACCGAAATGATCGATTCTACGTAGAACTGAGAAATCCAGACGGCAGCAAGTACCAGGGGCCGGCGCCCGGACCGAGCGGTGTAGCAGCAAACGTAGAATACCGTCAATGCCCCAATAGTGACCTGCCAGAAGTAAAGGAGATTCAAGCCAACGCCGCGCCGGAGCAACTCTTCAACAGCTACGCCAGAAGCACCCCCGACGGATGGACAGGCGGGGATTCCACATATTCGTTCGACCTACCCGACGGCCGTCGCCTGTTCCTCTTCTCCGACACCTTCCTCGGGCCGGAGAACAGCGATGGGACAAGACCTACCACATCCAAGTTCGTCAACAGTTCGTTCCTGGTACAGAACGGAAACAGCCTTTCGACGATCACGGGCGGCAGCAAAACCAAGCCTACCGGGTTCATGCCGCCCGCCATCGACAACAGATGGTTCTGGCTCGGCGATGGCATGATCGCCAATATCGACGGTTCTCAGTACCTGCAGATCATGTTCCAGGAATATCGCGGAACCGGTGATGGAAGTGCGATGCCTTTTGAGTTCGTTCGCAATGTTGTCGCAACTTTCGAGCTCAGTGATCTGACCAAGCCGAAGTGGATAGATCCGCTACCTTCTGCCACAGGCGCTGCGTGGGGATCCGCGTTGCTGCCTGCCTCCCGCAGCGGGGATGGCTATACCTATATCTACGGCGTCAGCGACGATCAAACAAACAAGAAGATGCGCATAGCGCGTGTCAAGGGCAGCGACCTGTCAAAGGTGGACGACTGGCAATTCTTCAGACTGGGACTGACCGAAAACACCTGGATGCGGGGCGAAACAGAGGGAAACGAGTACCTCGAAGGGGTATCGAACGAATATAGCGTCACCCCTTGGAACGGGCAGTTCGTGGTGATCAGCCAGGACAGCACGCTCGCCTTCAACAACAAGATTCGAATCTGGTCGGGCTGCGACCCATTCGGCGCCTTCGGGTACTGGGACGGCAATGACGAGGTCTACCGAATGCCGGAGACCGGTCCATGGGGAAGCTATGGAGATCCGAACATCTTCGCGTACAATGCTCACGCTCACCCGACACTTCAGTCGGGCGATCGTTGGACGCTGTCCTACAATGTAAACAGCTTCGACAATCGATGGGCGCCCGAAGGAGCACTGTTCCGGGACGTGAGCATCTATAAGCCTCGATTTGTCTCGTTCAGGCTGGTTCCCTCGTCAGGTGCCTCGCGTATGAGCAAGCAGTTCGTGCTCGAGTAGGTCAGTCATATCTCGCATTGGTGGTGCCTCGCTCCGGAGGCGAGGCACCACCGACGGCAACTACTGATCGGTGGAGGCAAAGTGACTCAGGAGCACGTCAGCCAGACATGGCAACGTATCGAATCTTGGCTTCGCGAGTGTGCGCCCGCCACGTATGGCGCCCTTCCTCCGCCCGCTACGCGGGAGGAGATAGCAGCAGCGGAAAACGATCTGGGGCTGACACTTCCGACAGAGTTGGCCGACTCACTGCTCTGCCACAACGGAAGCGACCCCATGCGCCTCCCTCCTGTCTATGTACTTCTCGGGACTCGTTCGATTGTCGACCATCAACAACTGCAGGTCGAAATCGAGAACGAGACAAGACAGGAATACCTGGCGCAGGATATCCCTTTGGAAATAGATGGAATTCACGCGCGCTGGCACCCGGAGTGGATCGCGGTCGCTTCTGATGACGGAGGGGGTTATCTGGCCGTCGACGATCGCCCCGGCATGCGGCGTGGGCGAATAGGCTCCCGCGATGAGATCGGCGAAATTTCCTTTCCTTCAGATCATGCGTGGGGAAGCCTCTCCAGCTTCCTGCGGGCAGCAGCAGATGCGCTGGAAACGGGCGATCCTTTCAATGGCTTCAGGCGCATCGTCGATGACAGCGGAAGATTGGGCTGGGACCGCGTTGCCGACCGAGGTTGAAGGCGCGGCGTCGTAGAGGCAGGCGGCTCCCCGGCCCGGACGCCCGAAGGCCCCGGTGGTGTGGGCAGCCTCAGCCGATCCGCAGGAGCCGGGAGGGACTCAGGCACTCAAGCGCCGTATGTGCAGGTGGCCATCGAGGGGGAAGGAAGGCGGCGTCGCGGGCAGGACGCTGTCGAAGTCGTACCGGCTCTTCTGCGCGACCCGGCACGACGCCAAGTTGTCCACCTGGTGCAGGAGTTCAAGACGCTCCAGCCCGGCGGCTCCGAAGGCCTCGAAGGCCCAGCTGGTGAGTGCCTCCAGAGCGCGGGGGGCCACTCCCAGCCCGCGAGCGTGCGCCGCGGTCCAGTAGCCCACCTCGGCCGCCGGTTTGCCGTGGGCGACATCCTTGAGGACCACATTGCCCATCAACTGTGCGCGTCCTGCGGCGGTTTGGGCCTCAAGGACGGCGAAGCCGAACCTGTCGCCCGCCGCCCAGCCCCGCTGCTGGGCCTGCACCCACCGTGCCCCGTCAGCATCATCGTCCACGGCAGAGGCCGCCCACCGACGCAATGCGGGATCCCGGCTCACCTCGACCAATGCGGCAACGTCCGCCATGCGCCAGGGGCGAAGAACGAGAGCGGGAGAGGCCGACGTCGCGGCCACCTGAAGTACGACGGGGGCATTCAGCGGTCCCTCATGTACGGCGGTGCTTTCAGCAGACACCGGCCGCGTCCGGCCCCAGCCGCCTTGCGACCACACCGTCATCACGCTGTCCGGACCCGCAGGGCCTCGACGGACCAGTTGAGCACGGGCGCCAGGCTCTCCGGGGCCGGCCAGCCGTTGACCACCGCGAGCAGTTGGAAGTACCGCTCCCTGCGGGGGTCGTTCACGTTCTCCAGCCGGGCCGCCAGCAGGCGGCGGAGATCGACGTCGTCGGGGCGGCCGATGAGCTGCGCGTAGTGCGCCGTGAACGCCGCGACGACCGGATCGGCCTGGGCGGAGGCCGGGTCCAGGCCGGCGGCCAGGGCCGGGCCGGCCTCGTCGCGGACGGCGGCGGCGATGTCGCGGCGCGGGACCGTCGTACCGCTTCGCGCCTGCTCGGCTGCCAGGTCCTCGATCATCCGCCGCACCAGGGCGCGGAAATCCGGATCCTGCGACATCTCCGCCAACTCCACCCACGCCCGAACCTGTTCCGCGTCCGGGTTGTCGGGCAGCTCGGGGGTCATCGAGCGCATGACCCCCGCGAACGCGGGGGCGGCGGGGGCGGCGTCAAGACCGCCGAAGACGGCGTCGAGGAAATCGCCGATCAGACGTCGGCGTTCGTCCTGGGACAGCTGGGCAAGCCGGTTCATCAGTTCCGTCTCCTCCGGTGTGGACCCGCGCTCGGCCACCGCCGTCAGCACCGCACGCCGCATGCTCAGGACCCGGATCTGCACCGCCAGCGCTTCGGCGTGCGCCGCGGCGACCGCGGGAAGCGAGAGCTCGCGGTCCACGACCTTGCGGATCGTGGGAAGGTCCAGTCCCAGCTCGCGCAGGGTCCGCACGAGGTCCAGGCGTGCGACGGCATCGACGGTGTAGAGGCGGTAGCCAGCCGGGCTGCGGTCCGTCGGCGCCACGATTCCGCGATCGGAGTAGAACCGGATGGTCTTGACGGTGAGACCCGTCCTCCGGGCCAGCTCGCCGATCGAGTAGAGCGTGTCGCCGTTCATGCCCCCACCTTTGGGTCTCCCCCTACGGGAGACGCAAGCCCCTTCGGCCTTCCGTCGGCCCAACCGCTCCTCAGTCGAACGTCCCGCCTTGGACGCCCGCGACGTACGCCGCGAAGGCGGTGACGCGGACGGCAATCACGGGGCCGTCCACGGCCTTGCAGTCACGGACCGCGACCCCGGCAACGCGGACGACGCGTGCGAATTGTTCAACGGACATCCGCCCGGACACAGTTGGGAGATGACCGACCCCACCGACGCGGCCATCACCGGCGAACTGGCCCGACAGCATCCGCATTTGTTCCGCTGGCCGAGTCCGACGGCCCGCGTCGCGTGGAACTCCGGCCGTGAAGATGTCACACCCATCATGACAGGTCAGAAGGCATTTCCGTAGGAGTAACGGCACAGCTGAACCGCCTTGTGGGGCCTTGTTCGAGGCACCCAGAATCTCCGTCATGAATCAGTGGGGGAAAGTCGACCAGGACGACATCGTGCGGGCGAGAAATGTGCTGCTCGCGTCGGGGCGCCGCACACTGCGCGAGGAAGTCGACGCCTATCGGGTGCTCGCTCAGGTCAGTCCCGCCGCGTACCTGCCGCTCCTGGCCAGGAAGCTTCAGCATCTCGGCTACGCCGGCTCCGGCACGTGGCATCCGTCCTCGCTGGAGCTGTGCGAGGAGGCGGTCGAGGCGGCGCGACGCATCGATCCGGCCGAGCCCGTCCGTTCGGATGTCCTGTACCAGGCCCTCAGGTCGTGCCAGCGAGAGCTGTACCGCCGGGGGCGACGTACCGAAGGCCTCGCCCTGCGCGCCGAGATGCTCGCCATCAGCCGTGCGCAGGCCGAACGGTCCGGGGAGCCCGTGGCCAAAGGGCTGAGCGAGTGGGCCGCCGGGCTCTCCGAGGAGGGCCGGTACGCCGAGGCCGCCGACGCCATGGACGAGTTGGTCGCGGCGCTCCTGCCCGAGGGGCGCAGCGACGGGGCCCTCGCCTGGTCACTGATGCAGTGGATCGCCGCTCTCCACGACGCCGGCCGATCCGGCGAAGCACGCGCCGCGTTCGAGCAGTTCGTCGCCATGGAAGCGGCCGAAGCCGCGAGGAGAAGCGGCCCGGTGGTGTGCCATCTCCACGCGCTCATCGGGTACGCCCGGATGCTCGGCCTCCACGGCCAGGACGACCAGGCGGCCCGCGTGCGGCGGGACGCACTCGCCGTACTGACGGAGCTGACCGAACGGGCCGCGTCAGGTGAGCGGGTGTCCTGGGGCGGCTACGAGGCGTCGTTCTGGGCGGTATTGCTGACGGTCTCCGGTACGGAGGGCGTGGGGTCCTGGTCCGACGGGCCACGTACACCCTCGGGTACGAATCCGACGGAGTGGTCGCCCGACGCCCGACAGCGCTACTTCGACAGCCGTGCTGCCCTGCGCCGTGAGGTGGACGCCCTCGCTGGGCGAACTGCCGAGGATCCGGCGGCGCGCCTGGCCCAACTGGTCCGGGTGCAGAACGTCCTCACCGTCCGCTCCGCCGTCTACTGGGAGAACCGCACCCATCTGTTCGCGGAGCAGGTGCGCCCCCTCTTCGACGAAGGAGTCACCCAGGCCCGTCAGTTGCCCCGGTACGACCCGGCCGAGGGGCCGCGCACCCTGGCCAGGACCCTGATCGAACGGTCGGCCTTCCGTATCGCCGCCCGCGAGTTGGGCCCCGCCCTCGACGACTTCCGCGAGGCCCTGAGCCACCTGGGCGAGGCCGGCTGAGCGGCGTGGGCGACGCGTCCTGCTCGCGGGCCGGGCAGGGCCCGGGGCCGACGGGCGTACCCCGTGGTCCCGGGCTCAGCGCAGCGTCTGCGTCCCGATGACCGAGAGCAGCCGCAGCCGTTCGTGGCTCTCGCTGCCCGGCGCGGCCGTGTACACCAGCAGGCTGTGCGACTGGTCCGGGTCCAGCAGGCGCTGGCAGTTCAGCTCCAGGACGCCGACCTCGGGGTGGACGAAGCGTTTGACCTGGTCGGGGCGGATGCCGATCTCGTGCTGGTCCCAGAACCGGCGGAATTCCTGGCTCTCCTCGCGCAGCAGCTCGGCGCAGTGCGCGGCCCGGGAGCCGGTCCCCCGCAGGGTGGCCAGCTCCCGCAGGCCGGAGGCGAACATCCGGGAGAGGAAGGCGTGGTCCTCGGCCGCGTACAGCGTCCTCGTGGCGGGGTCGGTGAACCAGCGGTAGCCGATGCTGCGCGCGAGGCCGGTGTACCGGGTCGTGTCGCCGGTGAGGGCGACGCCGAGCGGGGTCTGCAGCAGCGTCTCGCCGAGCTCCGTGACGATCTCGGCGGGGGTGTCGTCCAGCCGGTCGAGGATGCGGAGGAGGCCGGGGCTGATGTGCTCGCCGGTCGTGCCCCGGGCGGGTGGCATGTGTCCGGAGAGCCGGAAGAGGTGGTCGCGCTCGTCCAGGGAGAGGTGGAGCCCCTGCGCGATCGAGGCGATCATCTGCTCGGACGGATGCGGGCCGCGCTCCCGCTCCAGCCGGGCGTAGTAGTCGGTCGACATGTGGCACAGCACCGCGACCTCCTCACGGCGCAGCCCGCCGGTCCTGCGGCGCTGCCCGCGCGGGAGGCCCACGTCCTCGGGTTGCAGCAGTTCCCGGCGGCGCCGCAGGAACGCGGCGAGCCCGGGCCGGTCGATCTCCATGTCTCCTCCGCCTCCCTTCGGCTTCCGGTCCCTTCCTTTGCCTTCCCTTTGTAGCGCCTGCCGCCGCCCTCAGCCACGGACCGTCGATCCCCCCATACGCCCCGTACGGCGGCGCTCGCCGGGCCCCGCCCGGTCGCGGGCCATAGCCTCGCCTCGCGGATCGGTGGATCGGGAGGTCCTGGATGGGCCGGGGCGTCGGCGTCACCGTGGAGGAAACGCGACCCCACAGGAGTGAGTTCTCATGGCACGCCAGACCATCGACATCTCCGTTCCCGACCTCTCGGGCCGGCGCGCCGTCGTCACCGGAGGGAGCGACGGCATCGGCCTCGGGATCGCGACACGGCTCGCCGCCGCCGGAGCCGAGGTAGTGCTGCCGGTGCGCAACCCGCGCAAGGGCGAGGCGGCGGTCGCCGAGATCCGGCGGCAGGCGCCCGGCGCGAACGTGTCGCTGCGGGCGCTCGACCTGTCCTCGCTCGACTCCGTCGCCGCCCTCGGTGCCGCCCTCCTCGACGAGGGCCGGCCCCTCCACCTCCTGGTCAACAACGCCGGGGTGATGACCCCGCCCGACCGGCAGACGACCGCCGACGGCTTCGAGCTGCAGTTCGGCACCAACCATCTCGGTCACGTCGCCCTCGTCCTGCGGCTGCTGCCTCTCCTGCGGGCCGGGCAGGCCCGGGTGACCTCGCAGATCAGCGTGGCCGCCAACCGCAACGCCATCAACTGGGACGACCTGAACTGGGAGCGGTCCTACAACGGCATGCGCGCCTACAGCCAGTCGAAGATCGCCTTCGGGCTCTTCGGCCTGGAGCTGGACCGGCGCAGCCGGGCCGAGGGCTGGGGCATCACCAGCAACCTGTCCCACCCCGGCATCGCCCCGACCAGCCTGCTGGCCGCCCGGCCGGAGGTGGGCCGGGCCAAGGACACGCTGGGCGTGCGGATGATCCGTCTGCTGTCCGCCCGGGGGCTCGTGGTCGGCACCGTGGAGAGCGCGAAGTTCCCCGCGCTGTACGCCGCCACCTCGCCCGACGCCCGGGGCGGCGCCCTGTACGGGCCGAGCGGCCCCGGCAACATGGGCGGCCCGCCCGCCGAGCAGACGATGTACAGCCGGCTGACCGACCCCGAGGAGGCCCGGCGGGTGTGGCGGGTCTCGGAGGAGCTGGCCGGGGTCGCGCTGCCGGGCTAGGGCCTGTCGCCGAACTGCCGTCGTCGCCCGAAAACCGGTTGGACCATCACCGTGCCCCTTGCTACGTTTTCGCGAGCCGTGCTGAAGACCGAGGAGGTGGTATCCGTGAACGCAATGTCGACATGGGTGCTCCCCTTCGGGGTCACGGTCGGGCGATAGGTCGTCCGGGAGCGCCGTTCACGCGCACTCCCGAAAGGCACGACCGTGCATTTCTCTTCCGAACAGCGACTCGACGGCGACGTGGTCGAGCGTGCGTTCACCCTCGGCGAGATCCCCGGCATCCTGTGGACGCCCGCCGCCGAATCCCCCGTATCCCCCACGCCCTCCGTATCCGCAGCGGCGCCGCTGATCCTGATCGGCCACCCTCCGCTGGGGCTGGGCAGGACGTACCCCCGGCTGGCGGCGCGGGCGCGGCACTACGTGGCGGAGTACGGGTTCGCCGCGGCCACCATCGAGCTGCCCGGCAGCGGTGAACGCCCCCGCTGGGCCGCCGCCGAGCAGGCTCGCGCCGACCTGCGCCGGGCGCTGGAGGGCGGCGGGCCGGTCGGCGACGAGATCGTCGACGCCCTGATCCTCCCGATGGTCGACCGGGCGGTCCCGGAGTGGCAGGCCGCCCTGGACGAGCTCCTGGCGCTGCCCGGGATCGGCGGGCCGGTCGGATACGAGGGCGGGGTGATCTCCATCGGCGTCCGCCTGGCCCTGGTCGAGCCGCGCATCGTGGCCGCCGGCCTCTTCGCCGGGAGCCTCGTGCCCGCCGCCGTGTTCGAGGAGGCCCGCCGGGTCACCATTCCGCTGCACGTCCTGCTGCAGTGGGACGACGAAGGCAACGACCGGCAGGCGGCCCTGAATCTGTTCGACGCCTTCGGTTCCCGGGAGAAGACCCTGCACGCCAATCTCGGCGGGCACACCGGTGTCCCACCGTTCGAACTCGACACAGGGGCCCGGTTCTTCGCCCGGCATCTGCATGCGGAGCGGGCGGCGTCCGGGACCGCTTCCACGGCCCCCTGAGACACATGGGTGTGGGCCCGGATCACGGATGATCCGGGCCCACACCGTCGTACGGGTACTGCTCAGCCGTTCAGGTACCGGCTCAGCTCTGCGCGGGCGACGCGCCCTGCTCTCCGCCCTGTTCGGCGGTCGGCTCGCCGCTCTGCCCGGCGGTCGGCTCGGCGGTCGCTGCCGCCTGGGCCTCGGCGCGCTCGCGCATCTTGCGGACCAGCTCCTGCTTCTTGTCCTCGGCGGCCTTGCGGTCGGCGCCTCGTGCGGAACCCGCGCCCTGCTGGTCGGCGCGGGACAGCTTCTTGCGCTGTCCGCCGACGCCGAGCAGGTTGTTACGGCTCTTGGCCATGGCGTTCTCCCCTGTGGGGTGTGAAGTGAGTCAGGTGACGGTGTTCGGGGGCCGGTCGCGCCGGTCCCCGGGCTGCGGCGGGGAGTTCGCACCCGCCGCGCTCTCACTCGTAGATCTGGAAGAACGAAGACATGCCGGAACCGTACCGCGCTCCCCGCGAGCGCCGCACCAGGTTTTCAGGCCGTCGGAGCTCAGGCCGTCGGGTCGACGGTCGCCTGATGGACCTCGGCCAGATGCTCCTCCGCCTTCAGCCAGGGCAGGAACTGCGCCGAGCGGCGCCAGGCGCAGGTGGAGCAGGTCAACTGGCGTGTCATGCCCGACTTCTTCACCCGCACGACGTGCTCACGGCCGTGCTGGTCCCATCTGCTGACCTTGCTGGTGGTGATCGATGGCATCGCGTACCTCCCGGAACGGTGGCGGGGGCTCCGGTGGACGGTACGACGAAGCCCCCGGTTCCGTACCCGGAACCGGGGGCCTCACGCACCTGCGCGGGTATCAGCAGCCGAGCAGACGGGCGCCGAGGTACGCCTGGATCTGGTCGAGCGAGACGCGCTCCTGCTTCATGGTGTCGCGCTCGCGCACGGTCACCGCGTTGTCGTCGAGGGTGTCGAAGTCGACGGTGACGCAGAACGGGGTGCCGATCTCGTCCTGACGGCGGTAGCGGCGGCCGATGGCACCGGCGTCGTCGAACTCGATGTTCCAGTTCTTGCGCAGGTCGGCCGCCAGGCCCTTGGCCTTCGGCGAGAGCTGCGGGTTGCGCGAGAGGGGCAGCACCGCGACCTTGACCGGCGCCAGGCGCGGGTCGAGGCGCATCACGGTGCGCTTCTCCATGACGCCCTTGGCGTTGGGCGCCTCGTCCTCGACGTAGGCGTCCAGGAGGAACGCCAGCATCGCGCGGCCGACGCCGGCCGCGGGCTCGATGACGTACGGCGTCCAGCGCTCGTTGGCCTCCTGGTCGTAGTACTGGAGGTCGGTGCCCGAGGCCTCGGAGTGCGCCTTGAGGTCGTAGTCGGTGCGGTTGGCCACGCCCTCCAGCTCGCCCCACTCGCTGCCGCCGAAGCGGAAGCGGTACTCGATGTCGGCGGTGCGCTTGGAGTAGTGGGAGAGCTTCTCCTTCGGGTGCTCGAACCAGCGCATGTTCTCCTCGCGCATGCCGAGGTCCGTGTACCAGTTCCAGCGCTGGTCCATCCAGTACTGCTGCCACTCCTCGTCCTCGCCCGGCTTGACGAAGAACTCCATCTCCATCTGCTCGAACTCACGGGTCCGGAAGATGAAGTTGCCCGGAGTGATCTCGTTCCGGAAGGACTTGCCCATCTGCGCGATGCCGAACGGCGGCTTCTTGCGCGAGGTCTGCAGCACCTGGCCGAAGTTGGTGAAGATGCCCTGCGCGGTCTCGGGGCGCAGGTAGGCGACCGAGCCGGAGTCCTGGGTCGGGCCGAGGTGGGTGGAGAGCAGCCCCGAGAACTCCTTGGGCTCGGTGAAGGTGCCCTTGTTGCCGCAGTTGGGGCAGTTGAGGTCGGCAAGGCCGTTGACCGGGGGCTTGCCGTGCTTCTCCTCGTACGCCTCCTCCAGGTGGTCGGCGCGGTAGCGCTTGTGACAGGAGGTGCACTCGGTCAGCGGGTCCGAGAAGGTGGCGACGTGGCCGGAGGCGACCCAGACGTCCGGGGCAAGGATGACCGACGAGTCGATACCGACCACGTCCTCGCGCGCGGTGACCATGTAGCGCCACCACTGGCGCTTCAGGTTCTCCTTCATCTCGACGCCCAGCGGCCCGTAGTCCCAGGCGGCGCGCTGACCACCGTAGATCTCACTGCAGGGGTAGACGAAGCCACGGCGCTTGCTCAGGCTGACGATGGTGTCGATCTTGTCGGCGGCCACGGTGCTCTCTTCATTACGACGGCGACGAACGGCGAATGACTCAGGTTACCGGCGCGTGCACCCCCTGGATCAAATCGGTAGGGGCCCGGAGGAGACCCCGCGCCGCCACCTCGTGATCTTCCGGGCATCTCATCCGCCTTGTTGACAATCGTTTCCACTTTTGTTGAAAATGACTGTCATGAACGTACGCCGCCTGATACCCACCACCGCCGTCGCCGGAGCAGTCGCCCTCGGTCTGACCGCTCTGTCCGCCTGCTCCACCTCCGACGCGGCGGACGGGAGCAACGGCGACAAGCTGAAGGTGACGGCGTCGTTCTACCCGATGCAGTTCCTGGCCGAGAAGATCGGCGGCGAACACGTGGCCGTCACCAGCCTCACCAAGCCGGGCGTCGAGCCGCACGACCTGGAGCTCACCCCCCGCCAGATCGGCTCCATCAGCGAGTCCGACTACGTGCTGTACCTCAAGGGCATCCAGCCCGCCGTGGACGACGCGATCAATCAGTCCGGTGTGAAGAACACCGTCGACGCCGCGACCCTCACCACGCTGGAGGACCACGGCTCCGAGGTCAGCGGCCACGACCACGGCCACGAGGGCGAGGAAGAGCACGCGGACGAGCACGGGCACGAAGAAGAAGCCCATGAGGAGCACGCCGAGGGCGACGGCCACAACCACGGCGAGGAGGGCGGCGCCGACCCGCACATCTGGCTGGACCCGGTGAAGTACGCCGAGGTCGCCAAGGGCGTCGGCAAGTCGCTGGAGAAGGCCGACCCCGACCACGCCGCCGACTACAAGAAGAACACCGCCGCGCTCGTCGCCGAGCTGGGCGAGCTGAACACGGCGTACGAGACCGGGCTGAAGAACACCGCCACCAAGACCTTCATCACCACCCACTCCGCCTTCGGCTACCTCGCCGAGCGCTACGGGCTCACCCAGCAGGGCATCGCGGGCATCGACCCCGAGGCCGAGCCGAGCCCCGCCCGGATCCAGGAGATCCACACCATCGCGGAGAAGGAGAAGGCCACTACGGTCTTCTTCGAGACGCTCGCCAGCGACAAGACCGCGAAGACCCTCGCGAAGGACACCGGACTGAAGACCGGCGTTCTTGACCCGCTGGAGGGAATCACGGAGAAGTCCCAGGGCGCTGACTACATCGAGGTCATGAAGTCCAACCTCACCGCGCTGCAGAAGGCTCTCGGCGCGAAGTGACCCGCATCACCCGCACCACTTGTGACGTTCGGATCGGAGGCGCTCGTGCCGGAGCGTGAGAGCACCACCCACGAGCCCGCCCAGGAGCCCGTCATAGCCCTGCGCGGCGCCACGGCCACCCTCGGCGCGCGCCCCGTGCTGCGCGGCGTGGACCTGACCGTGCACCGCGGCGAGGTCGTCGCGCTGCTCGGCGCCAACGGTTCCGGCAAGTCCACCGCCGTACGGTCCGTCATCGGGCAGGTCCCGCTGACCGGCGGGAGCGTCGAGCTGTTCGGCACCGAGCTGCGCCGCTTCCGCCGCTGGGGCCGGATCGGCTACGTCCCGCAGCGCACCACGGCCGCGGGCGGCGTGCCCGCCACGATCCGCGAGGTCGTCGCCTCCGGCCGGCTGTCCCGTACGGGGCTGCGGTGGCCCGGGAAGGCGGACCGGGCGGCCGTGGACCGGGCCATCGCGCTGGTGGGCCTGGCCGACCGCGCCAAGGACTCGGTGAGCGCGCTGTCGGGCGGCCAGCACCAGCGGGTCCTGATCGCCCGCGCCCTGGCCGCCGAGCCGGAGCTGCTGATCATGGACGAGCCGATGGCGGGAGTGGACCTGGCCAGCCAGGAGATCCTCGCCTCGACCCTGCGCGAGCAGGTGGCGCTGGGCACCTCCGTGCTGCTGGTGCTGCACGAGCTGGGCCCGCTGGAGCCGCTGATCGACCGGGCCGTCGTCCTGCGCGACGGCTGTGTGACGCACGACGGGCCGCCGCCCCGGGCGCTCGGCCAGCACGCGCTGCCCGGCCACGACCACGTACACCCCCACGCGGCCGCCGAGCCCGTCCGGACGGGACTGCTGACCTGATGCTCTTCGAATTCCTCAACCCTCCCTTCATGCAGCGGGCGCTCATCGCGGCCGTGCTGGTCGGCATCACCGCGCCCGCCATCGGCATCTACCTGGTGCAGCGCCGGCAGGCCCTGATGGGCGACGGCATCGGGCACATCGCGATGACCGGCGTCGGCCTCGGCTTCCTGCTCTCCACCAGCCCCGTGTGGATGGCGACCGCCGTCGCGGTGGCCGGTGCGGTCGTGATGGAGCTGATCCGCTGGTACGGGCACACGCGCGGCGACCTCGCCCTGGCGATGCTGTTCTACGGCGGCATGGCGGGCGGCGTCATGCTGATCAACCTGTCCAACACGGGCTCCAACGCCAATCTGACCTCGTACCTCTTCGGTTCGCTCGCCACCGTCTCCGAGTCGGACGTCGTCGCGATCTGCGCCCTGGCGGCCTTCGTGGTGCTGGTCACGGTGGGGCTGCGGCGGCAGCTGTTCGCGGTCAGCCAGGACGAGGAGTTCGCCCGGGTCTCCGGTCTTCCGGTGCGGGTGCTGAACCTGCTGATCGCGGTGACCGCCGCCGTGACCGTGACCGTCGCGATGCGGGTCGTCGGCCTGCTGCTGGTCAGCGCGCTGATGGTGGTGCCGGTGGCGGCCGCCCAGCAGATCACCAAGTCCTTCAGGGTCACCTTCGTGCTGGCCGTGGTGATCGGCACGGCCGTGACCCTCACCGGCACCGTGACCTCGTACTACCAGGACGTTCCGCCCGGCGCGACGATCGTGCTGCTGGCCATCGCGGTGTTCGTCGCGCTGACCGTGCTCGCGGCTCCGCTCGCACGACGGCGGGCGCGGGCGAGCGAGACGAAGGGGGCCGAGTGCACCCTGGAAGTACCGGCAGCCCGCCGGGACCGGGACGACGTGCGGGTGTGACGGCCATCACAGCCGTGACAGCGGTACGTGTGACGGAGTCGCACCGTACGTGTTCGCCGGGTGCGCCCGGCCGGGCTGGCACAATGGCCCGACACATGTACGGGCGACACGAGGAGGCACCTGTGGCCACGGCGCCGATCAGTGGCACGAACGCAGCGCCGGTACGCGGCCGGTCCACCCGGCAGCGGGCGGCGGTGGCGGCGGCGCTCGACGAGGTCGACGAGTTCCGCAGCGCCCAGGAGCTGCACGACGTCCTGAAACACCGCGGCGACTCCGTGGGCCTCACCACGGTCTACCGGACCCTGCAGTCCCTCGCGGACGCGGGTGAGGTCGATGTCCTGCGCACCACCGAGGGCGAGGCCGTCTACCGGCGGTGCTCGACCGGTGACCATCACCACCACCTGGTCTGCCGGCTCTGCGGCAAGGCCGTGGAGGTCGAGGGACCGGCCGTCGAGCAGTGGGCCGAGATGATCGCCGCCCAGCACGGCTATGTGAACGTCGCGCACACCGTCGAGATCTTCGGCACCTGCGCGGAGTGCGCCGGGAAGAAGGCGTAACGGACATACGGAGAAGGGGCGGGCCCGGTGCGTCATGCACCGGGCCCGCCCCTTCTCCGTACTCACTCGGCGGCTTCCGCCTCCTGCGCCCCGCCGAAGCGGCGGTCGCGCTGGGCGTACTCCAGGCAGGCCCGCCACAGGTCGCGACGGTCGAAATCCGGCCAGAGAACGTCCTGGAAGACCATCTCCGCGTACGCGCTCTGCCAGATCAGATAGTTCGAGGTGCGCTGCTCGCCGCTGGGGCGCACGAAGAGGTCCACGTCCGGCATGTCCGGGTAGTAGGTGTACTTCGCGAAGGTCTTCTCGTTGACCTTGGACGGGTCGAGCTTCCCGGCGGCCACGTCCTGGGCGATGCGCTGCGCGGCGTCGGCGATCTCGGCGCGGCCGCCGTAGTTCACGCAGAAGTACAGCGTCATCTTGTCGTTGTCCTTGGTCTGCTCCTGGGCGACCTGGAGCTCCTGGACGACGGACTTCCACAGCTTGGGCATGCGGCCCACCCAGCGGATGCGGATGCCGAGCTCGTCCATCTCGTCACGGCGGCGGCGGATCACGTCGCGGTTGAAGTTCATCAGGAACTTCACCTCGTCCGGCGAGCGCTTCCAGTTCTCCGTGGAGAAGGCGTACAGCGAGAGGTTCTTCACGCCCATCTCGATACAGCCCTTGAGAACGTCCATGACGACGCCCTCACCGACCTTGTGGCCCTCGGTGCGGGGCAGACCCCGCTCCTTGGCCCAGCGGCCGTTGCCGTCCATCACGACGGCGACGTGCTGCGGCACCAGCTCGCCGGGGATCTTCGGAGGCGTCGCGCCCGTGGGGTGCGGCTCGGGGGTCTTGTACGTGCGCCGGTTACGGCCGCCGAGGATCCCGCGTACTGCCATGAGCTTCTCAGTCTCCCTGTGTCACTTCTCTACGTACCGCAGCGAGCGCAGGCCGCGCTCCAGATGCCAGTGCAGATAGGCGGACACCAGCCCGCTCCCCTCCCTGACATGGCGCGCCTCGCACGCGTCCGCCGTCGCCCAGTCGCCGCTGAGCAGCGCGCTCAGCAGGGCCAGGGCCTGTGCCGAGGGTACGACGCTGCCGGGCACCCGGCAGTCACCGCATATGGCGCCCCCCGCCGCGACGGAGAAGAACCGGTTCGGACCGGGCATTCCGCACTTGGCGCAGTCCTCGAAGCTGGGCGCGTACCCGTTGACCGCGAGCGAGCGCAGCAGGAACGCGTCCAGGATCAGATGGGGCGCGTGCTCGCCCCGGGCGAGGGTGCGCAGGCCGCCGACGAGCAGCAGATACTGCTGGACGGCCGGTTCGCCCTCGTGGTCGGTGAACCGCTCGGCGGTCTCCAGCATCGCGGTGCCGGCGGTGTAGCGGGCGTAGTCGGCGACGATGCCGCCGCCGTACGGCGCGATCGTCTCGCTCTGGGTGCAGAGCGGCAGCCCGCGGCCGACCAGCTCGCTGCCGCGGGCGAAGAACTGCACGTCGACGTGGGAGAAGGGCTCCAGGCGGGCGCCGAACTTGGACTTGGTGCGGCGCACCCCGCGGGCGACGGCGCGCACCCGGCCGTGGCCGCGGGTCAGGATCGTGATGATCCGGTCGGCCTCGCCCAGTTTCTGCGTACGCAGCACGATGCCGTCGTCCCGGAACAAGCTCATGGGCCCATTGTCGCCCACCGGGGCGGCCAGGGCGGGGGCGTCCGCGGAGAAGGCGCCGCGAAGGGTGCGAGAAGGCGTTACGAGGGCGTACGGGCGGCCGCCGCCAGCAGGCGGGCGGTGTCGTCGGCGGGCAGCTGGAGGGCGCTGCCGACGGTGGTCAGCACCTGGCGCTCGGCGGCGCAGTAGGGGCCGTCGGCCAGCGCGATGCGGGCGCCCTGGAGGAGGACGGACTCGCGGCCGGCGGTGGCCAGGTGCGGGGCGAGCGGGGCCAGCACCTCGTGCAGCTCGATGGCGAGGGTCGGGCCGCAGGCCTCGGCTGCCGGGTCGGTGCCCGAGCCGCGTCCGGTGTCGGCGGCCAGCACCTCGACGACGGTGAACAGCTGCTCCTGGGTGCAGTCGTCGAGCCCGGCGTCGCGCACGGTGGCGACGGCGGCCTCCAGGACCGTACGGGAGGTGGTGCCGCCGGCGGCGAGGACGGCCAGCGTGACGGTGTGGACGGCCTCGCGGAGCATCGCGGAGAACCGGGTGGTGGTGGGGCGGTCCAGGGCCTCAGGGGCGTGGTGGGCGAGGCAGGCGGCGCACTCGACGACGGGCTCGGCCTCGCCCCGGCGGACCAGCGGGACGCCGAGGACGGTGAGACGGCGGCGGCCGGTGAGCCGGCGGTAGTTGCGGTCGCCCCCGCAGCCGGGGCAGAAGAAGGAGCCGTCGCCGACGGCGTTCCAGACGGTGCGTACGCCGCAGAGGACCGGCCTCAGAGCGCGTTGTCCTTTGACTGGTCGCACGTCGCACACCTCCGTAACGCTCCGGCAACATTGCCGTGTGTTGGACGTGATGTTAGCCACATGCGTGATGTGACGTCAGCCTCTGGGACGTCACAACCCTCGGATATGGCCGAACCCCGACCACCCGGAGCGGGCGGTCGGGGTTCGTCAATGCGGTGGTACGGGGGCGAACCGGACGTCCGTACGAAGGGGCGGACGCGGAGATCCCCGGGGCCCCGGACGGGTCAGCGGGCCGCGCGGTTGACCGCGGAGACGACCGCCTTCAGCGAGGCGCGGGTGGTGTTGGCGTCGATGCCGATGCCCCACAGGACCTTGCCGTCGATCGCGCACTCGATGTAGGAGGCGGCCTGGGCGGAGGCGCCCTCGCTCATCGTGTGCTCGGTGTAGTCCAGCAGCCGGGCGTCGATGCCGATGGCCTGCAGCGCTTCGAAGAACGCGGAGATCGGGCCGTTGCCGGAGCCGGTCAGGGCAGTGTCGACGCCGTCCACGACCGCCTCGACGGTCAGGGTGTCGGTGCCGTCGGTGTCGGAGGTGGTCTGGCCGGAGCGCAGCTGGATGCGGCCCCAGGCGTTCTCCGGGTTCGGCAGGTACTCGTCCCGGAAGGTGGTCCAGATCTGCGCCGGCGTGACCTCGCCACCCTCGGCGTCGGTCTTGGCCTGAATGATCCGGGAGAACTCGATCTGCATCCGGCGCGGCAGGTCCAGCTTGTGGTCGTTCTTCAGGACGTACGCGATACCGCCCTTGCCGGACTGCGAGTTGACGCGGATGACGGCCTCGTAGGAGCGGCCGACGTCCTTCGGGTCGATGGGCAGGTACGGCACGGCCCACTCGATGTCGTCGACCGTCTTCCCCTGGGCCGCCGCGTCCTTCTCCATCGCGTCGAAGCCCTTCTTGATGGCGTCCTGGTGGGAGCCGGAGAAGGCGGTGTAGACCAGATCGCCCGCGTAGGGGTGGCGCGGGTGGATCTCCATCTGGTTGCAGTACTCGCTGGTGCGGCGGATCTCGTCGATCTGCGAGAAGTCGATCTGCGGGTCGACGCCCTGGGAGAACAGGTTCATGCCCAGGGTGACCAGGTCGACGTTGCCGGTGCGCTCGCCCTGGCCGAACAGGCAGCCCTCGACACGGTCGGCGCCGGCCATGACGGCCAGCTCGGCGGCGGCGACGGCGGTGCCCCGGTCGTTGTGCGGGTGGACCGACAGGCAGACGTGCTCGCGGCGGGTCAGGTTGCGGGACATCCACTCGAAGCGGTCCGCGTGGGTGGAGGGCGTGGAACGCTCCACGGTGGCGGGCAGGTTGAGGATGATCTCGCGGCCCTCCTCCGGCTGCCACACGTCGCAGACGGCCTCGCAGACCTCCAGGGCGAAGTCCAGCTCGGTGTCGGTGAAGATCTCCGGGCTGTACTGGTAGCCGAAGATCGTCTCCGGGCCCAGGATCTTCTCGGCGTACTCCATGACCAGCCGGGTGCCGTCCACCGCGATCTGCTTGACCTCCTCGCGCGAGCCGCGGAAGACGACCCGGCGGAAGGTGGGGGCGGTGGCGTTGTACAGGTGGACGGTGGCCCGGCGCGCGCCGACCAGCGACTCCACGGTGCGCTCGATCAGCTCCTCGCGGGCCTGCGTCAGGACGGAGATCGTCACGTCCTCGGGGATCGCGCCCTCTTCGATGATGGAGCGGACGAAGTTGAAGTCGGTCTCGCCGGAGGACGGGAAGCCGACCTCGATCTCCTTGTAGCCCATCTTCACCAGCAGGTCGAACATCTCGCGCTTGCGGGCCGGGGACATCGGGTCGATCAGGGCCTGGTTGCCGTCGCGCAGATCGGTGGACAGCCAGCGGGGCGCCACGGTGATCCGGTTGTCCGGCCAGGTGCGGTCGGCGATGTCGACGGCCTCGTAGCCGCCGTACTTGTGGACCGGCATCCCGGACGGCTTCTGCAGCTGCGTCGCGTTGGTGATCGGGGTGGGGCGGCCGACGGAATCACCGGCAGGGTTCACGGTGTTACCGGCGGGATTCACGGTGGTCATGGCGTAGGGCTCCTCGGTCCAGCGGGTGTCGGCCGACTGTGTCGCTGCAGCACCAGACTCCGCGGGGAGGGGGTCGGCCTACGACTACAGGCCCTCGCCGCGGCAGCTAAGGAGAAGCAGCCCGAAACGCATGATGCGACGAGCGTAACCGAGTGTGGCCCGTGGTGTCGGTCCGTATCAGTATGCGGGACCGGACATCGATGACGGGTAAACAGTGACTCATCACTCCATTTCGTCAATCATCGTCGCAACCAGTGACAGGACGGTGACGGAGTGCCACAGTCGGTGTATGCACCTTCGAACCGACGGCGAGCTCCACCCCGTCTTCTGCACCATCGTTCCGCCCCACGTCCTCGATCACCTGTCCCGGTCCGCCGACGCCCGGCTCGCGGACCCGGCCCGCCGCACCCTGGAGGCGGACGGCCTGCGCCGCAACCGCCGCCGGATGACGGCGCTCGCCGCCGCCCCGGCCGCACCGACCGCGGGTGCGGTGCCGACCAAGCCCCACCGCACCCTGTACGACTGCGGGAACGGCACCACGCTGCCCGGCGCCAAGGTCCGCGACGAGGGCGACAAGCCCACGTCGGACGCCAGCGTCAACCGCGCGTACGCCGGCCTCGGCGCCACCTTCGAACTGCTGCTCTCGGCGTACGGGCGCAGCTCGATCGACGGCAGGGGCCTGCCGCTGATCGGCTCCGTGCACTACGGCGAGGAGTACAACAACGCGTTCTTCGACGGCGAGCAGATGGTCTTCGGGGACGGCGACGGCGAGATCTTCCTCGACTTCACCGTCGCGGTCGACGTGATCGCCCACGAGCTGGCCCACGGCCTGACGCAGTACACCGCCAACCTGCGCTACGAGGGCCAGTCCGGCGCGCTCAACGAGTCCGTGTCCGACGTCATCGGCTCGCTGGTCAAGCAGTACTCGCTGGGCCAGAGCGCCGAGCAGGCCGACTGGCTGATCGGGGCCGGGCTGCTGGCGCCCCGGGTCAGCGGCGAGGCGCTGCGCTCGATGAAGGCCCCGGGCACGGCGTACGACGACGACGTCCTCGGCAAGGACCCGCAGCCGGCCTCCATGGACGACTACATCGAGACGGAGGAGGACAACGGCGGGGTCCACCTCAACTCCGGCATCCCCAACCGCGCGTTCTACCTCCTGGCCACCGCGCTGGGCGGCAACTCCTGGGAGCGCGCCGGGCAGATCTGGTTCGACGTGCTGACCGGCGGCGAGCTGACGGCCAACGCGGACTTCGCGGAGTTCGCCCGGCTGACGGTCGCGGCGGCGGGCGACCGCTTCGGCGAGGGCGACGAGCGGGAGGCGGTTCTCAAGGCGTGGTCGGAGGTGGGCGTTCCGACCCGGGCGTGAACCGGCCGCCGAGGAGGCGGGGTTGAGTGCGGTCACGGCCCCCGATAGACAGGACCCCATGCGTATTCAGGTCAGCCGGACCGGCGGCTTCGCCGGCATCGCCCGCCGCCATGAGGTCGACACCGAGGGCCGGGCGGACGCCGCCGAGTGGCAGGCGCTCGTGAAGGACGTGCTCGGCGCGGCGCGGGACGCCCCGCCGGCCGGGGTGCCGGACGGCTTCCGGTACGCGATCACGGTCGACGGCCGCACCGTGTACTGCGCTGACCCCGATCTGACCGGGGCGCAGCGCACGCTGATCTCACGCGTCCTCAAGGAGGGCGCGTGAGATCGGCCCCTGCTGCCAGGCGCCTCAGAACCCGAGCTTGCGCAGCTGCTTCGGGTCCCGCTGCCAGTCCTTGGCGACCTTCACATGCAGGTCCAGGAAGACCGGCGTGCCGAGCAGCGCCTCGATGTGCTTGCGGGACTTGGTGCCGACGTCCTTCAGCCGCTGGCCCTTCGGGCCGATGATGATGCCCTTCTGGCTGGGGCGCTCGATGTAGACGTTGGCGTGGATGTCCAGCAGCGGCTTGTCCGCCGGACGGTTCTCGCGGGGCAGCATCTCCTCGACGACGACCGCGATGGAGTGCGGCAGCTCGTCGCGTACGCCTTCCAGCGCGGCCTCGCGGATCAGCTCCGCGACCATGACCATCTCCGGCTCGTCGGTGAGGTCGCCCTCCGGGTAGAGCGGCGGGCTCACCGGGAGCAGCGGCGCGATGAGATCGGCGAGCAGGCCCACCTGCTGGTCCTTGACCGCCGAGACCGGGATGATCTCGGCCCACTCGAAGCCCAGCTCGTCGGCGAGCGCGGAGACGGCGAGGAGCTGTTCGGCCAGCGCCTTGGACTCGACCAGGTCGGTCTTGGTGATGATGGCGATCTTGGGGGTCTTCCTGATCCCCGCGAGCTCCTTGACGATGTACTTGTCGCCGGGGCCGAGCTTCTGGTCGGCGGGCAGGCAGAAGCCGATCACGTCGACCTCGGCCCAGGTCGTCCGCACGACGTCGTTGAGCCGCTCGCCCAGCAGCGTGCGCGGCTTGTGGAGCCCGGGGGTGTCGACCAGGATCAGCTGCGCGTCGTCACGGTGCACGATGCCGCGCACCGTGTGCCGGGTGGTCTGGGGGCGGTTGGAGGTGATCGCCACCTTCTGACCGACGAGAGCGTTCGTGAGGGTGGACTTGCCGGCGTTGGGGCGGCCCACGAAGCAGGCGAAGCCTGCCCGGTGGGGGGAGGTGGTCTCCGCCTGCGGGGCAGCGGATTCTTGGTTCGGTCGAGCGCTCATGGCGACCATTCTCCCCGATCCCGGCGGCGCTCTCGTACAGCGGTACGCCGGGACGCGCCGGAGGGCCGGGCCGAACGGCCGCCGGAGCGGTCGTTCAGCCGGCCGTGACGCGTACGCGCAGCGTGCCGTCCGGGGCCGCGAGCAGCACCGGGGTGTCCGGTCCGCCGAGGTCCCGCACCGCGGCGCGGTCGTCGTCGGAGGGCGTCTCGGCGGCGGAGACGACCGCTGCCGCCTCCAGCGAGGTGGCGCCGCTGGCCACCGCCATGGCGACGGCGGTCTGCAACGCGCTGAGCTTCAGCGACTCCAGCGCCACCGTGCCCGCGACATACGTACGTCCGGTCTCGTCGCGTACGGCCGCGCCCTCGGGCACACCGTTGCGGGCGCGGGCGCTGCGCGCCAGGGTGACGATCTTGCGGTCCTCGGCGTCGAGGCCGGCGGTGTCGGTGGTGTCGGTCATGGCACGAGCATACGAAGCGGGCGGCGGGCCGGCCGAGCGGGTCACCCCGGCACCGGGTACATCGAGCCGCGCCGGCCCTCGGGCGAGGCGAGCCACTGGAGCCTGGCCTCGCAGCCGGTGCCGGGCAGCGGGGTGTGCAGCACGATCGCCAGGTCCGGCCGGGCCGGCACCCGCAGCTGGGTGGCCTCCAGGACCAGCCGGCCGACGAGCGGGTGCTCGACCTCCTTGCGGTTCTGCCCGGCGGGGGCGATGTCGCGCCGCTCCCACAGTTCGGCGAAGAGCGCGCTGACCGCCTTCAGCTCCTCCACGACGGCCCGGAAGCCGTCGTCGTCCGGACACTCCGAGCAGGCCGCCCGGAACTGGGCCACCACCCGCGGGGCGAGCGCCGCCCAGCTCTCCCCGGTCCGCGCGCGGTAGACGGGGTCGGTGAAGAAGGCGACCAGGCAGTTCTGCGGGATCCCGGGGCGCATGCCGAGCACCGCGGCGGCCGCGTCGTTGTAAAGGACGGTGTTCCAGTACCGGTCCATGATGTGGGCCGGATACGGCATCCAGGCGTCGATGAGCCGGGTCAGCCCCTCGCACATGTCGGCGTCGGCCGGATCGACCTCGGCCGGCGGCGGGTTCAGCCCGGCCAGCACGTACAGATGGCGGCGCTCGGCGCTCCTGAGCCGCAGCACGCGGGCGACGGAGTCCAGCACCTGCGGGGAGACGGTGATGTCGCGGCCCTGCTCCAGCCACTGGTACCAGGAGATGCCGACCCCGGCGAGGACCGCCACCTCCTCGCGGCGCAGGCCCGGGGTGCGGCGACGGGCGCCGCCGTCCGGCAGGCCCGCCTCGGCCGGGGTGACGCGGGCCCGGCGGCTCATCAGGAACTCGCGCAGTTCGGCGAGGCGGTGCGCCTTCGTGTCGTCCGTCGCCTGCCGGGCCGGTGCGGCCACGTACTCCCCCTGTGTCCGTGCGTGCGCCTGCCTGGTGGTGCGGGCAACAGGATAAGTTCCCGCTCCCCACGGTTATTCCGGCCGCCGCAGGGTGGACCGCATGGCGATCGAATCCCCTTCCACCTCCACTGCTCCCGCTGCTTCTCCCCCCGTGGCTTCCGTGCCGCCCCGGCTCTCCGGCCGGGCCCGGCTGGTCCTCTTCGTGCTGTGTGCCGCCCAGTTCATGGTGGCCCTCGACTTCTCCGTGCTGAACGTGGCGCTGCCCGTGCTCGGCAAGGACCTGGGGCTGAGCACCACGGGCCTCCAGTGGGCCATCACCGCGTTCGCGCTGCCGTCGGGGGGCTTCCTGCTGCTGTTCGGGCGGATCGCCGATCTGTACGGGCGGCGCCGGCTGTTCCTCGCCGGGCTCACCGTCTTCGGCGGCTCGTCCCTGCTGGCGACGCTGGCCTGGGACCCGGCCTCCTTCCTCGCCGGGCGGGCGCTCCAGGGGCTGGGCGCCGCGGTCATCGTGCCGACCGGGATGTCCCTGCTGACCACCACGTTCCCGGAGGGGCCGCTGCGTGACCGGGCGCTCGGGATCAGCGGGACGCTGCTGTCGCTCGGCTTCACGGTGGGCATGGTCGCGGGCGGCGTCCTGACGGACACGCTGGGCTGGCGCTCCACGATGGGGCTGCTGGCACTGGCCTCGGCCGTGGTGCTGGTACCGGCCCCGAAGGTGCTGGAGGAGTCGCGCACGACGGACCGGCCCCGGCTGGACGTACCGGGCGCGGTGAGCGTCACCGGCGGTCTGCTGGCGCTGATCTACGCGCTGTCGACGGCGGCGGAGCGCGGCTTCGGCGGCGCGGACGTGCTGGTCACGCTGGTCCTCGGGGTCACTCTGCTCGCCGCGTTCGTCGTGGTGGAGTCCCGCTCGGCGGCCCCGCTGGTGTCGCTGCCGATGCTGCGGCGGCGGACGGTGGCGTTCGGCAACCTCGGCGGTCTGCTGACCTTCTCGATGATGAGCACGGTCGTCTTCGTGCTGACCCTGTACCTCCAGGAGGTCCTGGATCTCTCGCCGTTCGCCACCGGGCTGGTCTTCGGTGTGCAGGGCGTGCTGTCGGTGGTGGCCGGAATGTACGCGCCGAAGGTGATCGGCCGGATCGGCGCACGCCGCACCCTGGCGCTGTCGCTGCTCGGCCAGGGTCTGTTCGTCGGCGCGCTGCTGGGCCTGGGCACGGAGTCGGGCGTGTGGCTGGCCACGGCGGCGGTGTCGTTGGCGAGCATGTGCCACCTGGGCGCGATCATCGCGTACGGACTGACCGTGACCTCCGGCATCCCGAACGAGCAGCAGGGCCTGGCCACGGGTCTGGTCACCACGACCCAGCAGGTGGGCCTGACCGTCGGCATCCCGCTGCTCGGGGTGCTGGCCACGACGCAGGACACGCTGTTCGACGGCGTACGCACGGTGGTGGCGGTCGCCGGGGCGGTCCTGCTGGCGGCGGGCGCGGCGGTGGCGGCCGGGCTGCGGCGCAGCTGATCACCCGGCCGGTACGAGGACGGGCCCGCTCCCCACGGGGGAGGAGCGGGCCCGTTCGCGTGCGCGTCCTACGGCCGGTCCAGGCGCAGCCGCTCCGCCTTCGGGAGGCCGGCGACCACCAGGTCGTAGGAGTCCTCGATCATTTCGCGCAGCAGCCGGTCGGGGACGCCGGAGACGGTGACCGTGTTCCAGTGGCGCTTGTTCATGTGCCAGCCGGGCACGATCGCGGGGTGCGTCCCGCGCAGCCGGATCGCCTCGTCGGGATCGCACTTGAGGTTGACCGTGAGCGGCCGTCCGTCCAGCGCGGTGAGGGCGAACAGCTTGCCGAGCACCTTGAACACGGAGGTCTCCGGGCCGAACGGGAACTCCTCCACGCTCGCGTTGAACTCCAGGCAGAAGGCCCGCAGCCGCTCCGGGGTCATACCGCTTCCTTCTCCTCGGTCTCCTGGTGCTCCGGCTCCACGAGCACCGTGACGATCTTGTTCCGGCGGCCGGCCGGGGACTCGGCGGTAAGGCGGAGCCTGCGGCCGTCGGGCAGCTCGACCGTGGCCGATGCGCCGGCGATCGGCACCCGGCCGAGCGCCTTGGCGAGCAGACCGCCGACGGTCTCCACGTCCTCGTCGTCGTACTCGTCGAGGTCGAAGAGGTCGCCGAGGTCTCCGATGTCGAGCCGGGCGGTGACCCGGTAGCAGCCGTTCTCCAGCTCCTGGACGGGCGGCAGTTCCCGGTCGTACTCGTCGGTGATCTCGCCGACGATCTCCTCCAGGATGTCCTCGATGGTGACGATGCCCGCGGTGCCGCCGTACTCGTCGATGACGACCGCGACGTGGCTGCGGTCCTGCTGCATCTCGCGCAGCAGGTCACCGGCGTTCTTGGTGTCGGGGACGAAGGCGGCCGGGCGCATCGCGGTGGAGACCGGGTCGGCCTCGGACTCGCGGTTGATGTGCGTCTTGCGGACCAGGTCCTTGAGATAGACGATCCCGACGACGTCGTCCTCGTTCTCGCCGGTGACCGGGATCCGGGAGAAGCCGGAACGCAGGGCGAGCGTGAGGGCCTGGCGGATCGTCTTGTAGCGCTCGATGGAGACGAGGTCGGTGCGCGGCACCATGACCTCGCGGACCAGGGTGTCGCCCAGCTCGAAGACGGAGTGCACCATGCGGCGCTCGTCGTCCTCGATGAGCGATTCCGCCTCGGCGAGGTCGACCATGGCGCGCAGCTCGGCCTCGCTGGCGAACGGGCCCTTGCGGAACCCCTTGCCCGGGGTCAGCGCGTTGCCGACGAGGATCAGCAGCTGCGGGATCGGCCCCATGATCCGGGCCAGCGGCAGCAGCACGTACGCCGACGCCGTGGCCGTGTTCAGCGGGTGCTGGCGGCCGATGGTGCGCGGGGACACGCCGATGGCGACGTAGGAGACGAGGACCATCACGCCCATCGCGACGGCCAGCGCCTCCCAGGTCTCGGGAAACTCCTGGAGGCAGGCGTACGTGACGAGGACTCCGGCCGACATCTCGCAGGCGACCCGCACCAGCAGGGCGACGTTGAGATAGCGGGTCGGGTCGGCGGCGATCTGCGCGAGCTTGGCGCTGCCGCGCCGGCCGGACCGGACCGCCTCGTCCGCCCGGAAGCTGGAGGTGCGGGCGATGCCGGCCTCGGCGCAGGCGGCCAGCCAGCCGACCATGACCAGCAGAACCGCGCCGACGATCAAGGGCGCGCTCACGAGACGGTGGGGGCCGGGGACGCGCCGGTGAGCCCGTGCTCCCCGCGCCAGCCGTCCACGATGGCGGCCTGGAGACCGAACATCTCGGCCTTCTCGTCCGGCTCCTCGTGGTCGTACCCCAGCAGGTGCAGCACTCCGTGGACGGTCAGGAGCTGGAGCTCCTCGTCCATGGAGTGCTGCGTCGGCGCCTCTTCGCCCTGCTTCTTCGCGACCTCCGGACAGAGCACGATGTCACCGAGGAGCCCCTGCGGGGGCTCCTCGTCGTCCTTGGCCGGCGGACGCAGCTCGTCCATCGGGAAGGACATGACATCGGTCGGACCGGGAAGGTCCATCCACTGGATGTGCAGCTGCTCCATGGCGTCGGTGTCCACCACGATCACCGAGAGCTCGGACAGCGGGTGGATCCGCATCCGGGCCAGTGCGTAGCGGGCGATGTCGAGGATCGCCTGCTCGTCGACCTCGGTTCCGGACTCGTTGTTGACGTCGATCGACATGGTGCGCTGCGACTACTTCCCTTTTCGACGGTCGCGTCGGCCGTCCTGGCGGTCTTCCGCCCGACCGTCCTGCTGACCGTTTCGGCTGTCGTACTTCTCGTACGCGTCGACGATACGGCCGACGAGCTTGTGCCGGACGACATCCTGGGAGGTGAGGCGCGAGAAGTGCACGTCGTCCAGGCCCTCCAGGATCTCCTGGACCTGCCGCAGCCCGCTCTTGGTACCGCTCGGCAGGTCGACCTGGGTGATGTCACCGGTGATGACGATCTTGGAGTCGAAGCCGAGGCGGGTGAGGAACATCTTCATCTGCTCGGCGCTGGTGTTCTGCGCCTCGTCGAGGATGATGAACGCGTCGTTCAGGGTCCTGCCGCGCATGTACGCCAGCGGCGCGACCTCGATCGTGCCCGCCGCCATCAGCCGCGGGATCGAGTCGGGGTCGAGCATGTCGTGCAGGGCGTCGTAGAGCGGACGCAGATACGGGTCGATCTTGTCGAACAGGGTGCCCGGCAGGAAGCCGAGCCGCTCCCCCGCCTCGACCGCCGGCCGGGTCAGGATGATCCGGCTGACCTGCTTGGACTGGAGCGCCTGGACCGCCTTGGCCATGGCGAGGTAGGTCTTGCCCGTACCCGCGGGACCGATGCCGAACACGATCGTGTGCTCGTCGATCGCGTCCACGTACCGCTTCTGGTTGAGCGTCTTGGGGCGGATGGTGCGGCCGCGGCTGGAGAGGATGTTCTGCGTGAGCACCTCGGCGGGCGTCTCGCCCTGCGGCTCTCCCTGTCCGTTGCCGGCCGCCCTGAGCATGGCGATCGACCGTTCCACTGCGTCCTCCGTCATCGGCGCTCCGGTGCGGAGCACGAGCATCATCTCGTCGAACAGGCGTTGGATGAGAGCGACGTCGGCGGCCTCGCCCGTGGCACTGATCTCGTTGCCCCGGACATGGATGTCGGCCGCCGGGAAGGCCTCTTCGATCACGCGCAACAGCGAGTCGCCCGATCCGAGGAGCATCACCATGGGGTGTGCGGCCGGGATCCTGATCTGGGCACGCGCCTGCGGCTGTGTGGGTGACTGAGTCATGGGCCGGCCCTATGGCCTGCGCATACCTCCCGTTGCAGGGTTCTCGCTGCTCGACAACCTCTGGATTACCAAGCCTACGACCTGGCGCTGACAACACGGAGTGCTTTTACCGCCCGTGTGTACGACCCGGGCGGCCGCGGTACGCGGCCGCCCGGCGCCCGCTCACTGGCGGAAGCCGATCGTGGGCACCGCGCGCCGCAGCGGCCAGGCGCGGGCCGTGGTGGGCAGGAGGTCGTCCAGGAAGGCGTAGCGCTCCAGGGCGGCGGGGTCCTGGCCCGCGCAGGTGCGGATCCGCTGCCACCAGGCGGCGACCTCGGCCCAGCCGGGGGCGGAGAGCGAGCCGCCGAACTCCTGGACCGAGAGGGCGGCGGTGAGTCCGGCGAAGGCGAGCCGGTCGGCGAGCGGCCAGTCGGCGAGGGTGCCGGTCACGAATCCGGCGACGAACACGTCCCCGGCGCCGGTCGGATCCAGCGCCTCCACCTCGATGGCGGGCACCGCCGCGGCGGCGCCGGTGCGCCCGTCGACGGCGTACGCGCCCTCGGCGCCCAGGGTGACCACGGCGAGCGGGACGCGTTCGGCGAGCGCGTGGGCGGCGGCGCGCGGGCAGTCGGTACGGGTGTAGCGCATCGCCTCCTCGGCGTTGGGCAGGAACGCCTCGCAGTGCGCCAGGTCGGGCAGGGCGTCCAGGTCCCAGCGGCCGGTCTCGTCCCAGCCGACGTCGGCGAAGATCAGCGCGCCGTCCCGGGCGGCGGTGGCCACCCAGGGCTCGGCCCGGCCCGGGGCGAGCGAGGCGATGGCGGCCCGGGCACGCGGCGGGCAGCGCGGGAAGGCCGGGCCGGGCGCGGCGGGTTCGGACGCGGGAGGTTCGGGCGCGGCGGGTTCGGACGCGGGGGGTGCGCCGTGCGCAGGCCTGGCGGCCCCGGCGGGCTCAGGGGCCCCGGCAGCGGCAGGAGCCCCCGTGGGCGCCGGGGCCTCGTGGCCGTGGGAGACCATCGTGCGCTCGCCCTCGTACGCCATCGAGACGGTGACCGGCGAGTGCCAGCCGGGGACGGTGTGCGACATCGACAGGTCGATGCCCTCGCCCTGCTCCAGGGCGTCCCAGCAGTACTCCCCGTAGTGGTCGTCGCCGAAGGCCGCGGCGAGCGAGGTGCGCAGCCCGAGGCGGGCGAGGGCGGTGGCCATGTTGGCGACGCCGCCCGGGCTGGATCCCATCCCCCGGGCCCAGGACTCGGTACCGCGCACGGGCGCGCTGTCCAGGCCGGTGAAGACGATGTCGAGGAAGACCGTGCCCGTCAGGAAGACGTCGCAGGCGGGGTCGCGAGGGGCGCGCAGCGCCAGCAGCGGGTCGATGCCCGGAGTCTCTGTGCTCACCGTGCGCTCCCGGGGTCGTGCGGCGGATCTCGGCCGGATCCGGACCGTGTGAGATGCGGCCAGTCTGCCCGATCCGCGCAGGGGAACGCAGTGTCCGCGCCCATGTGTTCGCAGCACGTCTGACCTGCATAAACATGCGCTAATACCCGGGGTTTCCCTGCATAAACGCATAAGTGACCCAGATCACATCGGGGCGGCTTTCGAGGAGCCGGGAGCGCTTGATACAAATTGCCCCGCGAGCACCTTCGGGCACGTTGTCCGACGAGAGCCGCGATCTCCTGGCATATCGCCTTACCTCCGCAGTACCCGCATGCCTTCTCGCAGTACCCCTCCCCCTCCCCTCCCCTGCCTTCTCAGGCATGTCTTCAGGAACGCCCATGTCCTCGCGCCCCGGTGCCGCGTGGCCCCTGGTTGCCGTCTTCACCGCCGGCTACCTCGCCTCCTACCTCCTCCCCACCGTCGTCGGCCGGCTCAGCGCCCATCTCGGGCTGAGTCCCGCCCAGGCCGGCCTGGTCGGCAGTGCTCTGCTCCTCAGTTCGGCCGGTGCCGGCTTCAGCCTGGCGGGCCGGGTCGAGCGGTACGGGGCGCGCACCCCCGCCCGCGCCGGGCTGCTGCTGGCCGCCGTCGGCTACGGCTGTGCCGCGCTCGCCGGATCCGTACCCCTGGTGGTGCTCGGCGTGGTGGTAGGCGGCTTCGGCTCGGGTACGGTCACGGCGGTCGCCGCGGCCGGGATCGCCGCCCGGCGCGACCCGCACCGGACGTCCTCGCTCGGGCTGCTCACCGTGTCCGCCACGGCGGGCGTCCTCTATCTGACGATCCCCCACCTCGGCGGCGGCCACCGGCTTCCGTTCGCCGCCATCGCCCTGGTGGCCCTGCTCGTCTGGCCCGCGACCGCCCGGCTCGGCGGTGCGACGACGGCCGAGGAGACCACGTCACCGGTCACCGGCCGGCTCCCGCACCGCCGTTCCGGGCTCGTCCTGGCGGCCGGCATGCTCGTCTGGTCCATGGCGCAGAACGCGCTGTGGGGCGTGAGCAGCCGCATCGGCATCACGCAGGCGGGGCTGACCGAGGTCACCGTCGGCGCCGTCTTCGCGGCCGCACTCGGAGCGGGACTGCTGGGCGTCATGGGCGCGGGACTGCTCGGCGCCCGGCTCGGCCGGGCGGTGCCGATCGGACTGGGGACCGTGGTCATCGCGGCGAGCATCGTGCTCAGTTCGTCGGCCCGGGACCTCGGGTCGTTCGCGACCGGCGAGGTGCTGTGGAACGCCTTCTACCCGGTGGTCCTCTCCTACCTCATCGGGCTCGCCGCCTCCCTGGACGTACGCGGCCGCTGGGCGGTGCTGGCGGGCTCCGCCTCCTCCGTGGGGGTGGCCTGCGGTCCGCTGCTGGGCAGCGTGCTCTCCGAGGAGGCCGGCTATCCGGTGATGGGGCTGATCCTGGGGGCGGCCACCCTGCTGGTCGCCGCGCCGGTGACCGCGGTGGCGCTGCACACCGGTGGCCGTCCGCTGGTGCCCGGTTCGGTGCGCCGCCGCGGTGGCGCACCGGCCGCCCTGCTCGCCGCCACCACCGGCGGCGGTCTGTCCGGCGCGGTGCCGAAGCTCGGTTCGCCGGAGCAGGCCGTCACGGAGCTGCGCGTACCGGCCCTGCGGCGCAGGCGGCTGGTGCGCAGCGCGATCCGGACGGCCGGTCCGGACGGCGGCTCCGGTCAGTCGAACGCGTACGCCTCGACCTCGGACAGATAGCGCGCCCGGCGCTCCTCGTCGTGGTCGAGGAAGGCCGCCTCGAAGGAGTTGCGGGCCAGGGTGCGCAACTGCTCCGGGCCGAGGGCGAGCGCGTCGCGGACGGCGTCGAAGTTGTCTCCGGCGTACCCGCCGAAGTAGGCGGGGTCGTCGGAGTTGACCGTGCAGAGCAGCCCCGCGGCCATCATGCGCGGCAGCGGGTGGTCGGTGAGCTTGTCGACGGCGCGCAGGCGCACGTTGGAGAGCGGGCAGAGCGTGAGCGGCACCCGGTCGGCGACCAGCCGGGCCACCAGCTCCGGGTCCTCCGTGCAGCGCAGCCCGTGGTCGATCCGCTCGACGCCGAGGATGTCCAGGGCCTCCCGGATGTACTCCGGCGGGCCCTCCTCCCCCGCGTGGGCCACCTTGCGCAGGCCGAGGGCGGTGGCCTCCTCGTACACCGCGCGGAACTTGGCGGGCGGGTGGCCGACCTCGGCGGAGTCCAGGCCGATCGCGCTGATCCGGTGCAGATAGGGCCTGGCCGCGTCCAGGGTGCCGAGGGCCGATTCGGCGGACAGGTCGCGCAGGAAGCACATGATCAGCTGGGTGGAGACGCCGTGGGTCTCCTCGCTGCGCTCCAGCGCCCGGCCGAGCCCTTCGACGACCGTGCCGATCGGGACGCCCCGGGCGGTGTGGGCCTGCGGGTCGAAGAAGATCTCGGCGTGCCGCACGCCCTGGGCGGCGGCGCGGGCGAGGTAGGCGTCGACGAGTTCGGCGAAGTCCTCCTCGGTGCGCAGGACGGCCATCAGCGCGTAGTAGAGGTCGAGGAAGGACTGGAGGTCCTCGAACTCGTAGGCGGCGCGCAGTTCGTCGGTGGTGGCGTACGGCAGGGTCACTCCGTTGCGCTCCGCGAGCGCGAAGGCCAGCTCGGGTTCGAGGGTGCCTTCGATGTGGAGGTGGAGTTCTGCCTTGGGGAGGTGCACGGTGTCTCGCAAACGGGGGTGGGGGTGGATCAGGGGTGGTGCGGTGGTGTCAGGGGTGGTGCCGGGTGGGCAGGGGGACGCGGATCAGGTCCTGGGCGACGGTGAGTTCGCCGTCGAACCCGGCGGCGCGGGCCTGGGTCTCGAAGCGTTCCGGGTCGTGGTAGCGCTGGGAGAAGTGGGTCAGCACGAGGTGGCGCACGCCCGCCTCCTTCGCCACCCGGCCGGCCTGTCCGGCGGTCAGGTGCCCGTGGTCGACGGCCAGCTTCTCGTCCTCGTCGAGGAAGGTCGACTCGATGACGAGCATGTCGCAGCCCTCGGCCAGCGCGTACACGCCGTCGCAGAGCCGGGTGTCCATGACGAACGCGAACCGCTGTCCGCGCCGGAGTTCGGAGACCTGCTCCAGGGTGACGCCGCCGAGCGCGCCTTCGCGCTGGAGGCGGCCGACGTCCGGTCCGGCGATGCCGTGCTCCTTGAGGAGGGCGGGCAGCATGCGCCGGGTGTCGGGCTCGGTGAGGCGGTAGCCGTACGACTCGACGGGGTGCGAGAGCTTGTGGCTGTCCAGGGTGTACGAGGCCGTGGTGGCGAGGACCCCGCCGGTTCCGGCGACCGGGGCCTCGGCCAGCTCGACGGTCTCGCGGTAGGCCGTGGCGTACCGCAGCCGGTCGAAGAAGTGCTGCCCGCTCGCCGGGTAGTGCGCGGTCACCGGGTGCGGCACCTGGTCGAGGTTGATCCGCTGGATCACCCCGGCGAGCCCGAGGGAGTGGTCGCCGTGGAAGTGGGTGATGCAGATCCGGTCGATGTCGTGCGCGGCGACCCCGGCCCGCAGCATCTGGCGCTGGGTGCCCTCGCCGGGGTCGAAGAGGATGCCCTCGCCGTCCCAGCGCAGCAGATAGCCGTTGTGGTTGCGGTGCCGGGTGGGGACCTGGCTGGCGGTGCCGAGCACCACCAACTCGCGTACGGACATGGGGAGGGGCTCCTGCCGGGCGGGTGTTATCCGGGCGGCCACTGGAGGCCGCGGCCGCCCAGGACGTGGGCGTGCGCGTGGAAGACCGTCTGGCCGGCGCCGGAGCCCGTGTTGAGGATGATCCGGTAGCCGGTGGAGTCGATCTTCTCGTCGGCGGCGACCGCTCCGGCCTCGGTCAGCACGTCCGCGGCGATCGTCGGTTCGGCGGCGGCGAGGGAGGCGGCGTCCGGGTAGTGGACCTTGGGGATGACCAGGACGTGGGTCGGGGCCTGCGGGTTGATGTCGCGGAAGGCGACGGTGGTCGCGCTCTCGCGGACGATGGTCGCCGGGATGTCTCCCGAGACGATCTTGCAGAACAGGCAGTCGGTCTGCGGCTCTCCCGCCATGGCCGGGCCTCCTCGCTCGCTGGTGATCCGTGGTGATCAGTACAGGGGCATGCTATCGCCGGGCCCGTTCATCCCCAGCGCCCCGTGCGTCCCAGCAGCAGCGCGGTCGCGGCGGTCCCGGCGGTGGAGGTGCGCAGCACGCTGCGGCCGAGGCGGTACGGGCGGGCGCCCGCCTCGGCGAAGGCGGCCAGTTCCTGCGGGGAGACGCCGCCCTCGGGGCCGACGACGAGCACGATCGTGCCGGTGACGGGGAGTCCGGCGGTGGCGAGCGGGGTGCTGTCGTGGTCGCGGTCCTCGTGCAGGACGCCCGCGAAGTCGGCTCCGGCGAGCAGAGCGGCGACCTGCTTGGTCGTCATGGCGTCGGCCACCTCGGGGAAGCGCACCCGGCGGGACTGCTTGCCCGCCTCGCGTGCCGTGCTGCGCCACTTGGTCAGGGCCTTGGCGCCCCGGTCGCCCTTCCACTGGGTGATGCAGCGGGCCGCCTGCCAGGGCACGATCGCGTCGACGCCGGTCTCGGTCATCGTCTCCACGGCCAGCTCGCCCCGGTCGCCCTTGGGGAGCGCCTGGACGACGGTGATCCGGGGCATGGGCTCCGGCTCCTCCTGGACGCCCGCGTGGAGCGTCACGGTGAGGCGGTCCTTGCCCTCGGCGGCCCGGACGACGCCGTCCGCCCAGTGGCCGAGGCCGTCGGTGAGGACGACGTCCTCGCCCGGCTGGAGCCGCTTGACGGAGACGGCGTGCCGTCCTTCGGGGCCGTCCAGGACGAACTCCGGCCCGGTGGGCATCCGTTCGACGACGAAGACCGGTGCGGTCACCGGGGGCTCCTCATGCTCAGGGCCGACCGGGCGGCCTCCAGTTCGGCGGCGAGCAGTTCGATCAGCTCGGCGACGGGCAGTTCGCGGGCCATCCGGTGGCCCTGTCCGGCCCACAGCGCCATGCCCTGGGCGTCGCCCGCCTTGGCGGCGGCCCGGCGCAGCCCGCTGGTGACGTAGTGGACCTGGGGGTAGGCGGCGGGGGCGTACGGGCCGTGTTCGCGGACGAAGCGGTTGACCAGGCCGCGGGCGGGCCGCCCGGAGAAGGCGCGGGTCAGCTCGGTGCGGACGAACAGCGGGTTGGTGAGGGCCTGCTTGTGCAGCGGGTGCGCGCCGGACTCGGGGCAGATCAGGAAGGCGGTGCCGAGCTGGGCGGCGTCCGCGCCGGCCGCGAGGACGGCGGCGATCTGGGAGCCGCGCATCAGGCCGCCGGTGGCGACGATCGGGATCTGCACGGTCTCGCGGACCTGGGCGAGGAGGGAGAGCAGTCCGGTGCCGGTCTGGTCGAGCTGCGGGTCGTCACGGTGGGTGGACTGGTGGCCGCCCGCTTCGACGCCCTGGACGCAGACGGTGTCGGCGCCCGCCCACTGGGCGCCCTGGGCCTCCTCGGCCGAGGTGACCGTGACGACGGTGTGCGTGCCGACGCGGGCGAAGGCGTCGAGGATGTCGCGGGTGGGGCAGCCGAAGGTGAAGGAGACCACCGGGACCGGGTCCTCCAGCAGGATCGCGACCTTGGCCTCGTAGCCGTCGTCGCCGCTGCTGTCCGGGTCACCGAGCGGGGTCTCGTACCAGGTGGCCTCGCCGGCGAGCTGGTGGCGGTAGACCTCGACGGCGCTGGGGTCGGCGAGGGCGGGCTGCGGCATGAAGAGGTTGACGCCGAACGGTCCGCCGGTGAGCCGGCGCAGCTGTTTGATCTCGTTGTACATCCCGTCCGCCGTCTTGTACCCGGCGGCCAGGAATCCGAGCCCGCCGGCTTCAGCGACGGCGGCGGCGAGCTGAGGTCCGGACGCGCCGCCCGCCATGGGGGCCTGCACGATCGGATACCGGCAGAGATCGGTCAACTCGGAGGACATGAGCGCATCGTGCCACGTTCCGTGCACGGGGCCGAATCAGCCAGCCGGCGGCCTGACCGGTTCTCCCGCCCTACGCCGCACCGCCCGCCGGTAGGGAACCGGCGGGCGGTGCGGTGAAAGGCAGAAAGCGGTTCAGCGGCCGTTGAACGCGTCCTTCAGACGGGAGAAGAGGCCCTGCTGACCTGGCTGGAATTGGCCCAAGGGCCGTTCCTCGCCGCGGAGCTTGGCCAGCTCGCGCAGCAGCCGTTCCTGCTCGGGGTCGAGCTTGGAGGGGGTCATCACCTCGACGTGCACGATGAGGTCGCCCCGGCCGCCGCCGCGCAGATGCGTGATCCCGCGCCCGTGCAGGGGCACGGACTGGCCGGACTGGGTGCCGGGCCGGATGTCGATCTCCTCCAGGCCGTCCAGCGTCTCCAGCGGGCACTTGGTGCCGAGGGCCGCGGCCGTCATGGGGATGGTGACCGTGCAGTGCAGATCGTCGCCGCGCCGCTGGAAGACGGCGTGCGGCAGCTCGTGGATCTCCACGTACAGATCGCCGGGCGGGCCGCCGCCGGGGCCGACCTCGCCCTCTCCGGCGAGCTGGATACGGGTGCCGTTGTCGACGCCCGCCGGGATCTTGACCGTGAGCGTGCGCCGCGAGCGGATGCGGCCGTCGCCGGCGCACTCCGGGCAGGGGGTGGGCACGACCGTGCCGAAGCCCTGGCACTGCGGGCAGGGCCGCGAGGTCATGACCTGGCCGAGGAAGGACCGGGTGACCTGCGAGACCTCGCCGCGGCCGCGACACATGTCACAGGTCTGGGCGGAGGTGCCGGGGGCCGCGCCCTCGCCGCTGCACGTGTTGCAGACGACGGCCGTGTCGACCTGGATGTCCTTGGTGGTGCCGAAGGCCGCCTCGTTGAGGTCGATCTCCAGCCGGATCATGGCGTCCTGGCCGCGCCGGGTGCGCGAGCGGGGCCCGCGCTGCGCGGCGTTGCCGAAGAACGCGTCCATGATGTCGGAGAAGTTGCCGAAGCCGCCGGCTCCGAAACCGCCCGCGCCACCGCCGCCTCCGCCGTTCGCGGAGAGCGGGTCGCCGCCGAGGTCGTAGACCTGCTTCTTCTGCGGGTCCGAGAGCACCTCGTAAGCGGCGTTGATCTCCTTGAACCGCTCCTGGGTCTTCGGGTCCGGGTTGACATCCGGGTGCAGCTCGCGGGCGAGCCGACGGAATGCCTTCTTGATCTCGTCCTGAGACGCGTCGCGGCGCACGCCGAGTACGGCGTAGTAGTCCGTGGCCACTTACGACTCCGCCAGGATCTGTCCGACGTAACGTGCCACTGCGCGTACCGCTCCCATCGTTCCGGGGTAGTCCATGCGGGTCGGTCCGACCACGCCGAGTTTGGCGACTGCCTCGTCGCCCGAACCGTAGCCGACCGCGACGACGGACGTGGAGTTGAGCCCCTCGTGGGCGTTCTCGTGCCCGATCCGTACGGTCATGCCGGAGTCCGTGGCCTCACCGAGCAGCTTCAGCAGGACGACCTGTTCCTCCAGTGCTTCCAGCACCGGCCGGATCATCACCGGGAAGTCGTGTCCGAAGCGGGTGAGGTTGGAGGTGCCGCCGATCATCAGCCGCTCCTCCGTCTCCTCGACCAGGGTTTCGAGGAGGGTGGAAAGGACGGTGGAGACCGTCCCCCGGTCCTCGCTGTCGAAGGATTCCGGCAGTTCCTGCACCAAGCGCGGGACATCCGCGAAGCGGCGTCCGACGACCCGGCTGTTGAGCCGGGCCCGCAGATCCGCGAGCGATGCCTCGCCGAACGGCGCAGGGCAGTCGATCATACGCTGTTCGACCCGGCCGGTGTCCGTGATCAGGACGAGCATCAGCCGGGCGGGCGCGAGCGACAGCAGCTCCACGTGCCGCACCGTCGAGCGGGTCAGCGAGGGGTACTGCACGACGGCGACCTGCCGGGTCAGCTGCGCGAGCAGCCGCACCGTCCGGCCGACCACGTCGTCGAGGTCGACCGCGCCGTCGAGGAAGTTCTGGATGGCCCGGCGCTCGGGCGAGGACAGCGGCTTGACGCCCGCGAGCTTGTCGACGAAGAGGCGGTACCCCTTGTCGGTGGGGATGCGCCCCGCGCTCGTGTGCGGCTGGGCGATGAAGCCCTCGTCCTCCAGCACCGCCATGTCGTTGCGGACGGTGGCCGGGGAGACTCCCAGCCGGTGCCGCTCGGTGAGCGCCTTGGAGCCGACGGGCTCCTCGGTGCCGACATAGTCCTGGACGATGGCGCGCAGCACTTCGAGTCTGCGTTCGCTGAGCATCGCGCACACCTCCAGCTGTGTTTCTCCGGATCTCTCCGGTGTCCGGCTGGCACTCGGTACGTACGAGTGCCAGCGATCCCGTCGTCAGTGTACGGGGGTGGGGTGGGGCCGGGGCAAGGGCGACCGGCCGCCCCACCACGGGACCGCGCAGGTCGCTGCCGATAGCGTCCTGGTATGGACGTCGCTTGGGAAGACTTCGGCTGGGAGCGGTTGGGCAACGGTGTCGGCCGGCGGCGGCTCCCGGGCTGGGACGCCACCGTCGCGCTGGTCGCCGGTGCGCAGGGGGTGCTGCTGTACGACACCGGCTCGACGCTGCGCGAGGGCGTCGAGCTGCGCCGGCAGGCCGAGGCGCTGCTCGGCCGCAGGGTGACGCATATCGCACTGAGCCACCCCCATTTCGATCATGTGCTGGGCACGGCGGCGTTCGCCGGGGTGCGGGTGTACGGCTCGGCGGGGCTGGCCGCCCTGCTGCGGGACGGGGAGCAGGGGCTGTACGGCGACGCGGTGCGCCACGGCGTGCCCGAGGACGAGGCGGCCCGGTCGGCGGACACGCTGGTGGTCCCGCACCACGAGGTGGACGGGGAGCAGGTGCTCGATCTGGGCGGCGGCCGCCGGGTGCTGCTGGCCGATCTGGGCCCCGCCCACAGCGGCCATGACCTCGCGGTGCTGGTGCCGGGCTCGGGCGGTGGGCCTCCGGTGGTGCTCTGCGGCGATCTGGTCGAGGAGTCGGGCGATCCACAGGCGGGCCCGGACGCGGTGCCCGCGCGCTGGCCGGCCGCGCTGGAGCGGCTGCTGGAGCTGGGCGGCGAGGACGCGCTGTACGTACCGGGGCACGGGGCGGTGGTGGACGCGGCGTTCGTCCGGAAGCAACGGGCGGCGCTGGCGGAGCGGTTCGCGGTGTGAGGATCCCCGCGGTGGCGTGCGGATCTTCGTGGCGGCGTGAGGTTCTTCACGGCGGCGGGCCGATTATCGTCGGGCCATGCGCAGCTACCAGCCGGACCTGACCCCGCCGTGGAAGCGGTCCGCCCCCGTGCCCGAGGTGCCCGCCGAACCCGATCTGGTCGTGGAGGAGGTCGCCACCGGCTTCTGCGGGGCGGTGATCCGCTGCGAGAAGACGGCTCAGGGTCCGACGGTGACCCTGGAGGACCGGTTCGGCAAGCACCGGGTGTTCCCGATGGAGCCGCGCGGCTTCCTGCTGGAGGGCAAGGTCGTCACGCTGGTGCGCCCGGGCCCCGGCGGCCCCGTGCGCACCACCCGTACGGCTTCCGGTTCGGTGGCGGTGCCCGGGGCGCGGGCCCGGGTGGCGCGGGCCGGGCGGATCTATGTGGAGGGCCGGCACGACGCGGAGCTGGTGGAGCGGGTGTGGGGCGACGACCTGCGGATCGAGGGCGTGGTCGTGGAGTACCTGGAGGGTGTCGACGACCTGCCGGCGATCGTCGGGGAGTTCGGGCCGGGGCCGGACGCCCGGCTGGGGGTGCTGGTGGACCATCTGGTGCCCGGCTCCAAGGAGTCCCGGATCGCCGATCGGGTGACCGGTGACCATGTGCTGGTGGTGGGGCATCCGTACATCGACGTGTGGGAGGCGGTGAAGCCGTCCTCGGTGGGGATCGACGCCTGGCCGGTGGTGCCGAGGGGGCAGGACTGGAAGACGGGTGTGTGCCGGGCGCTGGGGTGGCCGGAGAACACCGGGGCGGCCTGGCAGCACATTCTGTCGAAGGTCCGCAGCTACAAGGACCTGGAGCCCCAACTCCTGGGCCGGGTAGAGGAATTGATCGATTTCGTCACCCTTCCGGACTGATGTCCCCGGGCTGAGGCCCGTCCGTCCCGGACGATCATGTGCCGATCCCTGGGAATGCCTGCGCCCCACACGCACCATCGGTTAGTGAGAGGGAAGAACGGGCAGGCGGTTCACGGACCGACGGTTCGAGGGAGCCGCGGGGTCCACGGGGGAAGGACACGGGGCGATGGCGCGCGAGGTCTGGCGGGACAGTGCGGACAACGAGGCGGCCTCGGCCGTCTTCCATCTGATGCAGCAGCTGATCGACCGGTACCGGGTCAACCGGCCGGTGATGCCGCTCGTGGTGGCCCAGGCGGCGGACGCCGCGGCCGGACCGGAGATCGACGCCCGGGTGGAGCGGGTCGTCCACCAGGTGCACCGGGCCAACGAGTTACGCCGGGTGCCGGTGCGGCTGCTGGACGGCGAGGGCGCCACTCCGTACGAGGCGGCGCTCGACATGGTGCGCACGCTCTCCGAGAAGCCGTGGGAGACCCGCGAGAACACCCAGTACAAGACCTTCTCCTTTCCCCGCTCCCGGCTGCTCGGGGCGATCGAGCAGGCCACCGCGACGGTGGTCGAGCAGTCGCACGGCAACACCTCCGAGGTGCGCGAGGAAAGGATTCTGGAGCAGCTGAGCCGGCTGCGCTGGCGGTCCGGCCGGCCGCGCCGGGGCAGCCGGTGGGAGTCGCTGCGGGAGTCGGTGCGGCCCGAGACGTTCGTCGGCGCGCTCTTCATCGCGCTGCTCAGCGTGCTGCTCGGCGAGATCGACTGGCTGCTGACGGCCCTGGTGGCGGCCGTCGCGCTGCTCGGGCTCGCCGTGGTGGGCCTGGCGAGCCGGGCCGCGCCGCCGCTGCTGTGGCTGCGCCGGGCCAGCCGCTGGTTCGCCACCACCTCGTCGCTGGCCGCGTCCAGCACCGGCTATCCGTCGGACGGCTGGTCGTGGTTCTCGCCTAGCGGTTCCTGGCGGGTGATCCGGGCGCGGGCGGCGGCGGTGGCGGAGCGGGTGGCGGACGCGGGGGCGGAGGACGAGTACGCGCGCCAGTTCCATCTGGAGCTGCGGGTGCAGGCGCTGCTGGAGGACCTGCGGCACAACTACCGCCCGCACTCCCTGGACTGGCGGCGCGGCAAACGCACGGTCCCGCCGGTGGTGTTCCTGCCCCGGGCCACCCAGGACAACGGCGGCGTCCTGCTGATCAACGCGATCAACAACGTACGGTCGCGGCGCAGCGAGGTCGATCCGCTGCTGCTGCTCGCCTCGCTGCCGGCCTCCGAGATCATGCGGCACACCCCGCCGCTGCCCCCGGAGCGGCCGGGTCCGGGGGCGCCGAGCGGTTCCTCCGGGGCCCGGGCCCGCTACGAACGGTGGGTCGACGATCTGAGCCTGGGCCAGTCGCCGGTGGCCGCGGCGACGCTGGCGTGGGTGCTGCTGCTGCCGCTGTCGACGGAGAAGCTGACGCACGAGCACGCGCACGCGCAGCTGGTCACCCACCGGGTCCGGCGGACCTGGGCGTGGTGGGTGATGTCGCGGGCGAGCATCGCGGTGGTCGTCGTGGGCTCGCTGCTGGGGGCGTTCCTGTGGGCCGGGCACTGGCGCGATACGTACTGCCACGGTCCGCTGACCGACCGGAACACGGACGCGATCTGGGCCGGTGAGGGGGACGACCGGGAGTGCGTGGGGGTGGCGACCGCGCCCGAGGTGCTCTTCGCGCGGGGCAACGGCCTGGAGCTGAACGGGGCGGGCAAGGGCATCACCTTCGAGCGGATCGAGCAGGAGATACGCGCCGAGAACGCCGACATCGCACCGGGCGACGCGTATGTGACGGTCGTGTACGCCGGTCCGCTGACCGCCACGGGCAAGGACCGGGAGGCGACCCGCAAGGGCCTGGAGGAGCTGACCGGCGTCTACCTCCAGCAGCGGGCGGTGAACAAGACCGTGGGCCGGTCGGTGAAGCTGCGCGTGCTGACCGCCAACGGCGGCGAGGACATGCTGCGGCAGCTCACCGCCGTACGGAAGATCATCGAGGTGGCCCGGCGGGATCCGACGGTGGTCGGGGTGGTCGGCCTGGGCCGCAACACCTACGAGAGCGACGACGCGACGCGGCTGCTGCGCGATGCGGGGCTGCCGCTGGTGAACACGACGAACTCCAGCGGCGACCTGCCCCGCCGGTTCCCCAACTACTTCGGCCTCGCAGCGACGGACGAGGAGCAGACGTACGCGCTGGGGCTGGTCGCCCGGCAGGTCGCGAAGGAGCTGGACCGCCCGCACGCGATCGTGCTGTCGCGCGGGGACCACAACGGCGATCTGGACCGGTACACCGCCGAGCAGCGGGCCGCGGGCAAGGAGATGCTGCGGACGTCGGGCTTCTCGCTGGGCCGGGACGTGAGCTACGACCTCGCGGGCGGGGCGAGCCTGAACGCCCCGCTGACCAGCATCTGCCAGGCCGAGCGGGTGCCGGACGCGCTGTACTTCGCGGGGCGGGTCGAGGACGTGCCCACACTGATGGCGGGCCTGTCGGGCACCACCGGGTGCTCGGACCGGCGGATGACGGTGTTCACCGGGGACGATCTGACGAAGGGCACCTTCGACGACAGCACGTCGATCGCGGCCAACGTCACGCTCTACCACAGCTCCCTCGCCCCGCTGGACCGCGGAAAGAACCTCGGCTTCTACGGCGACGCGTACCGCACGCTGCGGGCGCTGCACCCGGAGGGGGAGGTCGCCGCGCTGGTCTCGGGGCGTCCGGCGTACGAGGACGAGCTGTTCGCCAGCGGGCAGACCGTCATCTCCTACAGCGCGACGGCCGCGCTGTACGACGCCGCGGCCCGCGGCGACCAGCGCCGGAGCGCGGCGGAGACCTGGGCGACGCTGCACACGGTGGACCTCAACAACATGCCCACGGGGACGATCTCGTTCAGCCGGGCGAAGTCCTCGGTCTCGGACAACGTGCACGGTCTCAACATCGTCAAGGTGGTCCGGCCGGGGCCGAGCGCCGAGCGGACCCTGGTGTGCGGCAAGCCGGCCGGGGTCGCGCCGCCGCTGACGGCGAAGGACTGCAAGCCGTGAGCGTGCCCGTGAGGTCTTCTCCGGGTGTCAGTCGACCAGGTCGCGGACGACGGCGTCGGCGAGGAGCCGCCCGCGCAGGGTGAGGACCGCGCGGCCCTTCCCGTACGGTTCCGGGTCCAGCAGGCCGTCGGTCAGGGCGCGGCGGGAGGCGGCGAGGCCGTCGGGTTTCAGGAGGTCGAGCGGGCAGCCCTCGCGCAGCCGCAGCTCCAGCAGGATCCGCTCGACCCGGCGGTCCTCGTCGGCGAGAATCTCGCGGCCCGCGCCGGGCGAGCGGCCCTCGGAGAGCGCCTGGGCGTATGCGCCGGGGTGCTTCACGTTCCACCAGCGCACACCGCCGACGTGGCTGTGCGCCCCGGGGCCCGCGCCCCACCAGTCGGCGCCGCGCCAGTACAGCTCGTTGTGGAGGCAGCGGCCGGCCTCGGTGGTGGCCCAGTTGGAGACCTCGTACCAGTCGAAACCGGCGGCGGCGAAGGCCTCGTCCGCGATGAGATAGCGGTCGGCGTGCGCGTCGTCGTCGGTCATCGGGATCTCGCCGCGCCGGATGCGGCGGGCGAGCTGGGTGCCCTCCTCGACGATCAGGGCGTACGCGGAGACATGGTCGGGGCCCGCGCCGATCGCGGCGTCCAGGGTGGCCCGCCAGTCGTCGTCGGACTCGCCGGGGGTGCCGTAGATCAGGTCCAGGTTGACGTGGTCGAAGCCCGCCGCGCGCGCCTCGGCGACGCAGGCCTCGGGGCGGCCGGGGGTGTGGGTGCGATCCAGGATCTTCAGGACGTGCTGCTTGGCGCTCTGCATGCCGAAGGAGACCCGGTTGAAGCCGCCCTCGCGCAGGGCTTCGAGGTAGGCCGGATCGACGGACTCCGGATTGGCCTCGGTGGTGATCTCGGCGTCCTCGGCGAGCCCGAACTCCTCCCTGATCGATGCCAGCATCCGTACGAGGTCGGCGGCGGGCAGCAGAGTGGGCGTGCCGCCGCCGACGAAGACCGTACGGACCGGGCGCGGGTCGTCGCCGAGGACCTTGCGGGCCTGGCGGACCTCCTCGATCAGATGGGCGGCGTAGTTGTCGCGGGAGGCCAGCGCTCCGCCGGAGCCGCGCAGCTCGGTGGCGGTGTAGGTGTTGAAGTCGCAGTAGCCGCAGCGGGTGGCGCAGTACGGCACGTGCAGATAGAAGCCGAGCGGGCGGTCGGCTGCGCCTTCCAGGGCATGGCGGGGCAGCGCCCCGTCGTCGGGCACGGGCTCACCATCGGGCAGTACGGAAGGCATACCGTCCATTGTCGCTCGCCGCCGGAGCTTCCCGGACCGGGCCGGGCCGGGGCCTCCTGCCGAGGGTCCGGGCCCGGCGGCGTGCCGTTTGTCGGATTCGTTCGTGGAAGCCGGTGAACGATGGGTGATCGCCCATGGCCCGCACGCCGCCTTTCGGCGAGAGTGCGGACATGACGGACACCGGATGGACCCCGATCGGCGCCCCGGGCGCGTTCTACGAGTGCCCCCGCTGGCACGAGGGCGTGTGGTGGGTGTCCGACTTCTACGCCGACCGCATCGTGACCGTGGCCGGGGACGGCCGGACGACCACCGTCCTCGGCCTGGACGGCGACCACCCCGGCGGCCTCGGCTGGCTGCCCGGCGGGGCGCTCCTCTTCGTCGCGATGCGGGCGCGGAAGGTCATGCGGCGCGAACCGGACGGCAGCCTCGTCGTGCACGCCCATCTGGCCCCGTACGGCGAGGGCCCGGCCAACGACATGCTCGTCCTGCCCGACGGAACCGCCTTCGTGGGCTGCTTCGGCTTCGACCTGAACGCCGGCGAGCACCCTCGTACCGCCGCGCTGCTCCGCGTCCTGCCCGACGGAACGGTACGGGTCGCCGCCGAGGAGCTCGTCTTCCCCAACGCGGCCGTCCTCACCGACCAGGGCAGGACCCTGGTCGTCGGGGAGACCTTCGCCGCCCGCCACACCGCTTTCACCCTCACGCCCGACGGCCTGCTCACCGAGCGCCGCATCTGGGCTCAGGTCGCTCCCTCGCCGGCCCTGGCCCCGACCGGCCGGATGATCGCGGAGCTCCGGTACGCGCCCGACGGGTGCGCCGTCGACGGCTCGGGCGACCTGTGGGTCGCCGACGCCCTCCACGGGCGTGTCGTCAGGGTCCGGGAGGGTGAGGGAATCGTCGAACAGCTCGACCTGCCCGACGGGCTCGGCGCCTTCGCCTGCGGCCTCGGCGGCGACGACGGCCGGACACTCCTCGTCTGCGCGGCGCCCGACTTCGACCCCCGCGCCCGGGCCGCCGCCCGCGACTCCGTCCTGCTGACCACGCGCGTCCGCGTACCGGCGGCCTGAACGGCAACGGCCGCCGGGTGTCTCCCGGCGGTGGTCGCCGTCACCGCTCCCCGTCGTCGGTGAGGGTGGCGGCCACGGCTTCCCCGAAGGCCCGGGAGCCCGCCGAGGTGGGGTGGAGCGGGAAGCCGTCGCGCAGGGAGAGGGCGCTCTGGATGTACCGGTCCTCCTGGGGTGCGCACGCGTCGTGGCCCGCGCCGATCCCCGCCGTGTCGGTGTAGAGCGCCCCGTGGCGGGCCGCCGCCTCACGCAGGACGGTGCCGAGCTGGTCGATCCGGGCCTGGATGTAGTCGGCATCGCGGCCCCAGTACGGCTGGGCGGGGAAGCAGCCGCCGGGACGGAAGTAGGTCCCGTAGCCGACGACCACGACGCGCGCGTGGGGCGCCCGGGCCCGGACGGCGGTGAGGACGGCGTCGAAGGTGGGGGCCCAGGCCTCGACGGCGGCCGCGTACCGGTCGGTCCCCGAGCCGGTGTTCGTGGCCTCGCAGCTGGTCCCCAGGGGCTCGGGCAGCAGGTTGACGCAGGTGTTCGGCAGACGGAACAGCTCGGCGTCGTTGGCGCCGATCGTGATGGACACCAGGTCGGTGTCGGCCGACAGCGCGTCGTACTGGGGTGGTGTTCCGGCGTGCGCGGACCGGGTGAAGTCGCGGGCGGTGGCGCCGGAGCACGTGACATCGGTCAGTCCGGCGCCCAGCACGTCCGCGGCGACGTTGGGGTAGTTGCCCAGCGAGCGGACGCACCGGGGGTTCGCGGGGTCGGCCGGACGCACCAGGGGCGCGGCGGCTTAGGAGTCGCCCAGGGCGACGTACTGGGGACGGTCCTGGCCGGCGGCGAAGGCGGGTGACGGGGTCACGGCGAGGGCCGAGACCGTGAGCAGGGCGGCGGCGAGCAGGGTGCGCTGCGGCTTCTTCACGCGGAATGCCTTTCGGGACGGGTACGGG
>MUNB01000369.1 GCA_002154345.1 Streptomyces griseus | reverse complement strand
CCAGCTCCAGCCGGGTGGCGGCCGCCGCCACCCGCTGGAGCTGGGTGAGCGCGACCATGCCCTCCTGCATCCGGCTGCCACCGGTGGCGACGAGCGCGAGCAGCGGCAGTCGCCGGGTCAGGGCCAGCGCGTACGCGGCCTCCAGCCGGTCGCCCGTCCGCTGCCCCAACGAGCCGCCCAGGAAGCCGAATTCGAAGGAGAGGAGCACGCACGCGCGGTCGCCGACGACCCCGGTGCCGTACACCACGGACTCCTCCTCGCCGGTCCGCGTCCGGGCCCGCTCGCGCGCCGCGTCGTAACCGGCCCAGCCGAGCGGTCCGTCGGCCGGCAGATCGCGCGGCGGCGGCAGGTGCTCGGTGAAGCCGGCCGGGCCGGTGAGCAGGGTGACGGCCTCGCGGGCCGTCATCCGGGCGGGGGTCTCGTCAGGCACGGAGCGACCTCTTCATGATCTTGCCCAGGTCGTTCCGGGGCAGGGCGTCCAGATAGCGCACGGTGCGCGGGCGCTTGTGCGGGGCGAGCTGGGCCGCCACATGGTCCGCCAGCTCCTCGGCGGCGGGCGGAGAGCCGGGGTCGGCAGCGACCACCCAGGCCACGACCCGTTCGCCGAGGTCGGCGTCCTCCTCGCCGGTCACGGCCGCCTCCCGGACGCCGGGATGGGCGAGGAGCACGTTCTCGATCTCGCCCGCGCCGATCTTGTAGCCGCCGCTCTTGATCAGGTCGGTGGCCTTGCGCCCGACGATGGCGACGTACCCGTCGGTGTCCACCGTGCCGACGTCGCCCGTACGGAACCAGCCGTCCGCCGTGTGCGCGGCGGCGGTGGCGTCGGGCCGGTTGAGGTAGCCGGTGAACAGATTCGGCCCCCGCACCTGGATCTCACCGATCGCCCCGGCCGCGTCGAGCACCGTGCCGTCCTCCTCCACCAGGCGCAGCTCCACGCCCGCGAGCGGCGGGCCCACCGTGCCCGGGCGCGGCACGCCGTCCGCCCGGATCCCCGTGTTCATCAGGGTCTCCGTCATCCCGTAGCGCTCGATCACCCGCCGCCCGGTCGCCGCCGCGATGCGTTCGTGGTCGTGCACGGGCAGCGCCGCCGAACCGGAGACCAGCAGCCGCGCCGACGCCAACGCCCCCGCCAGCGCGTCCCGTTCGGCGGTGCCCGCGGGCGCGTCCAGCACCTCCGCCAGCCGGTGGTACATCGTCGGCACGCCGAAGAGCATCGTGCCTCCGGAGCCGAGTTCACGGGCCACGCCGTCGGCGGAGAACTTCCCCAGGTGGCGCAGGGAGCCGCCCCGGCGCAGCGGGCCGAGGACGCCCAGGATCAGCCCGTGGACGTGGAACAGCGGCAGCGCGTGGACCAGGACGTCGTCGCCGCTCCACCCCCAGGCGTCCTCCAGCGCGTCCAGCGTCGCGGCGACGGCCCGGCGGGGCAGGACGGCTCCCTTGGGCGGGCCGGTGGTGCCGGAGGTGTAGACGATCAGGGCGGCGGCCTCGGGGTCCTCGACGCCCGCGTTCCCCTCCAGGCCCGCCCCGACGCCCGCGCGCTCCTCCGGGCCCTCCGCCGCCTCCCGCGCGTCCACCGTCACCCGCCGCAGCTTCTCCAGCCCGGACGGCAGTACGTCGTCGGGGCCCGCCAGCACCGCCGTGGGCGCGCTGTCGGCCAGGATGTGCGCCAACTCACGCTCTCCGGTACGCGGGTTGAGCGGCACGGCGGGCACTCCGGCCCGCAGCGCCGCGACCACTGCGATCACCGTCTCCGGCGTCGGGGTGGCCCAGACGGCGACCCGGCCCGCGTCCGCGACACGGGCGGCGAGCGCGGCGGCGGCCCCGGCCAGCCGGCCGTAGGTCAGCGAGAGATCACCGAAGCGGACGGCCTCCCGGCAGGCTGCCGGGCCGGTGGGGGACTGGAGCGCGGGAAGAAGGAGGGTCACCCGGGAAGCCTAGACGCCCCTATGGGCGGAGGCCCGGCGGAATCGCTGCACGAAGCACCGAACCGGAATTTTGACACGACCTTGACAAATTATTTTTGCGTTGCCAGCATGCAAAAAGCCTGCCCGGCAGGAGCGTTGGAGCGCTCTCCGGAAGCAAGAATCTGCCTGCGCCCGTGCACCGGCGCAGTCGTCGCACGCCTGCACGCCGCATGCCCGTACACCGTGCCCCGCACGTCGTGCACCCGCATGCCCGCACGCCGTACGCCCCGCGCACCGGGCCCCGTACGTCGCAAAGCGCGACAGCGCCTTGCCTGACAGACCCCACGTACCGTCAGGAAGGAACGACCGACCATGTCACCCGCACCCCCACGGTGGTCCAGATACGCCACCGCCCTCGCCGCTCTCCTCGCGGCCATGCTCGCCGTCCCCGCCGCCGGACCGGCCCTCGCCGCCGACCCCGAGGCCCGCGCCCCGCGCATCGCGGCCGACGACATCCCGGCCGCCGACTACCAGCAGGTCCAACTCGCCCTCGGCGCAGCCGAACTGGGCGAGGCCATGTCGCTCGCCGTGCTGCCGGACCGGTCCGTGCTGCACACCGCCCGCGACGGCACGGTCCGGCTGACCGACGCCGCCGGGGCCACGAAGACGGCGGGCAAGCTCGACGTCTACACCCATGACGAGGAAGGCCTCCAGGGCATCGCCGTCGACCCGGCCTTCTCGACGAACCGCTATGTCTACCTGTACTACTCGCCCCTCCTGAACACCCCGCCCGGCGACGCCCCCACCACCGGTTCCGCCGCCGACTTCGCGCCCTGGAAGGGCCACCTCAGCCTCTCGCGCTTCGTCCTCAAGGCCGACGGCACCCTCGACCTCGGCAGCGAGAAGGTCGTCCTGGAAGTCGAGAGCGACCGGGGCCAGTGCTGCCACGTCGGCGGTGACATCGACTTCGACGCCGCCGGGAACCTGTATCTGACCACCGGCGACGACACCAACCCGTTCGAGTCGGCCGGCTACGCGCCGATCGACGAACGCACCGACCGAAACCCGCAGTTCGACGCCCAGCGCTCCTCCGGCAACACCAACGACCTGCGCGGCAAGCTGCTGCGGATCACGCCCACGGCGGACGGCGGCTACACCGTCCCGGCGGGCAACCTCTTCGCCCCCGGCACCGCGAACACCCGGCCCGAGATCTACGCGATGGGCTTCCGCAACCCGTTCCGGATGTCCGTCGACAAGAAGTCCGGGGCCGTCTACATCGGCGACTACGGCCCCGACGCCGGAACCACCGACCCGAACCGGGGCCCCAGCGGTCAGGTCGAGTTCAACCGCGTCACCCAGCCCGGCAACTTCGGCTGGCCGTACTGCACGGGCACCAACACGCCCACGGAGACGTACGGCGAGTACACCTTCCCCAGCGGCCCGTCCGGCGCGAAGTACGACTGCGCCTCCGGCCCCGCCAACAACTCCTTCCGCAACACCGGCCTCGCCACCCTGCCGCCCGCCCAGCCCGCCTGGATCCGGTACGCCGGTGACGCGGGCTCACCGCCGGAGTTCGGCGGCGGCTCGGAGTCCCCGATGGCCGGGCCCGTATACAACTTCGACGCGGACCTCGACTCCGCCGTGAAGTTCCCCGCCTCGCTCGACGGCCGCTTCTTCGCCACCGAGTACGGCCGCAAGTGGATCAAGCCGATCGAGGTCAAGGCCGACGGGTCGCCGGGCGTCATCGACACCTTCCCGTGGACCGGCACCCAGGTGATGGACTCCGCGTTCGGCCCCGACGGCGCGCTGTACGTCCTCGACTACGGCACCGGCGCGAACAACCAGGCGCTCTACCGCGTCGAGTACCTCGCGGGCAGCAACCGGTCCCCGGTCGCCAAGGCCGCCGCCGACCGGACCTCCGGGCCCACCCCGCTCGCGGTCTCCTTCTCCTCGGCCGGCAGCGTCGACCCCGAGGGCGGGAACCTCACCTACGCCTGGGACTTCGGCGACGGGGCCACCTCCACCGACCCCAACCCCGGCCACACCTACACCACCGCCGGGACCTTCAACCCGACCCTCACCGTCACCGACCCCGAAGGGCTCACCGGCACCGCCAGCCTGGTCGTGACGGCGGGCAACACCGCGCCCACCGTCACCCTCACCACCCCGGCCGACGGCAGCCTCTTCTCCTTCGGCGACTCCGTCCCCTTCACCGTGACCGTCAGCGACCCCGAGGACGGCACGGTCGACTGCTCCAAGGTCAAGGTGACCTACCTCCTCGGCCACGACAGCCACCGCCACCAGATCACCTCGAAGAACGGCTGCTCCGGCACCATCGACGTCCCCGTCGACGGGGAGCACGACAGTGCCGCCAACATCTACGGGGTCTTCGACGCCGAGTACACCGACGCGGGCGGGCTCACCACGCACAGCGACGCGATCCTCCAGCCCCGCCACCGCCAGGGCGAGCACTTCGCCGCCCAGAACGGCATCGAGATCGCCCCGCACGGCGCCGCCGAGGGCGGCGCGGCGGTCGGCTACACGGACGACGGCGACTGGGTCTCCTTCAAGCCGTACGTGCTCTCCAACGCCGGCACCATCACGGCCCGGGTCGCCTCCGGCGGCGCGGGCGGCACCCTGGAGGTACGGGCCGGCTCCCCGACGGGCACCCTGCTCTCCTCCCTGCCCGTCGCCCCGACCGGCGGCTGGGAGAACTACGTGGACGTCACGGCGGACGTGAACAACGCCCCTGCCGGATCGACCGAGCTGTTCTTCGTCTTCACGGGCCCGACAGGTCAGGGCAGCCTCTTCGACCTGGACGCCTTCACCTTCAGCACCCAGGGAGCACAGGTGAACGACCGATGAGACGACCCCGTGTCCGCCGCCTCGCCTGCGCCGTGGCCCTCGCCCTCGGGGCGGCCCTCCTGAGCCCCGGCGTGCAGAGCGCGGCGGCCGCCGACCCGTACCAGGTCCTGGTCTTCTCCAAGACCGCCGGATTCCGCCACGACTCCATCCCGGCGGGCATCACCGCCCTCCACGAGCTGGGCGCGGCCAACGACTTCACCGTCACCGCCACCGAGGACGCGACCGCCTTCACCCCGCAGAACCTCGCCGACTACGAGGCCGTCGTCTTCCTCTCCACCACCGGCGACGTCCTGAACGACACCCAGCAGAGCGCCCTGAAGGGGTACGTGGACGGCGGCGGCGGATTCGTCGGCGTCCACGCCGCCGCCGACACCGAGTACGACTGGCCGGAGTACGAGGACCTGGTCGGGGCGTGGTTCCAGAGCCATCCGGCGATCCAGGAGGCCCGCCTCACCACCGAGGACCACGTCCACCCGGCGACCGCGCACCTGGACGACACCTGGACCCGGACCGACGAGTGGTACAACTACCGCTCCAACCCGCGCGACAGCGTCCACGTCCTCCAGTCGCTGGACGAATCCAGCTACAGCGGCGGCGAGATGGGCGGCGACCACCCGATCACCTGGTGCCACCCGCAGCAGGAGGGCCGCTCCTTCTACACCGGGCTCGGCCACACCATCGAGTCCTTCGCCGACCCGGACTTCCGCCAACTCCTCCTCGGCGGCGTGCAGTACGCGGCCGGGGCCGTCGAGGCGGACTGCGGAACCGGCGACCCGGGCCCGGACCCGGGCGGCGACAGCGCGGAGGCGGAGGCGTACACCTCCTCCTTCGGCGTCCAGAGCGCCGCCCACGGTTCGGCGAGCGGCGGCGCCACCCTCGGCTACATCGACGACGGCGACTGGGCGGGCTACTCCTCGCTCGACACCGCCGGGGCCACCGCCTTCACCGCCACCGTCTCCTCGGCCGGCGCGGGCGGCACGATCGAGGTCCGCTCCGGCTCCGCCACCGGACCGCTCCTCGGCTCGGTGGACGTCGCCCCGACCGGCGGCTGGGAGACCTTCACCGAGGTCACCACCGCCCTGACCACCGCCGGGACGGGCCCGCTGTTCCTGCGGTTCACCGGGGGAGCGGGCGCGCTCTTCGACGTCGACCGCCTCACCCTGACCCGCGCCCCGGCCGCCGAGGCCGAGGGCTCGTCCAACGTGCACCTCTTCTACTACCCCTGGTACGGCACCCCCGACGGCTCGGGGAGCTGGCGGCACTGGCAGCAGGGCGGCCACACCCCGCCCGACTCCATCGGGGCCGACCTCTACCCGAAGCTCGGCCCGTACGACTCCGGAGACATCGCCGGAGCCGTCGACCAGCACATGGAGTGGGTGAAGCGGTCCGGCGCGGGCGTCATCGTCTACAGCTGGTGGGGGCAGGGCGGGTACGAGGACGGCCTCGCCGGTGACGTCCTGGACGCCGCCGCCCGCCACGGCATCGAGGTCGCCTGGCACATCGAACCGTACGGCGGCCGCACCGCCGCCTCCGTCGTCGACGACATCGCCTATCTGGAAGGGAAGTTCGGCGACCACCCCGCGTTCTACCGGGACGCGGCGAACGGCGACCGGAACGCCTACTACATCTTCGAGAGCCTGAAGATCCAGGACTGGTCGGCCCTCGACGCCGTCAAGGACACCGCCATCGTCCTCGCCCAGACCACCGACACCAGCAAGGTCGACCACTTCGGCGGGATCTACACCTACGACGGCATCGCCGGGGCCACCGCCCCCGGCTGGAAGAACGCGGGCGACTACGCCAAGGCCAACGGCCTGGTCTGGGCCCCCTCGGTCGCCCCCGGCTACATCGACGACCGCGCCGTCCCCGGCAACACCACCCCCACCCTGGGCCGCGCCGACGGCGCCTCCTACGACCTGGAGTGGAACAACGCCCTCGACCCGGCCATCGGCGGCGACCCCACCTGGGTCTCCGTCACCTCGTTCAACGAGTGGCACGAGGGCAGCTCCATCGAACCGGCCTCCTCCACCCCGCCCCCGGGCCACGGTTACGAGACCTTCGACGGGGCCTACGGAAAGACCGGGGAAGCCGCCGAGACGGCCTACCTCGACCGGACCGCGTACTGGGCGGACCGGTTCGAACAGCGGCTCCGGCAGCGCTGACGGCCGTACCGGGCCACGCACACGAACGGCCGCGTTCCGGCGGGAACGCGGCCGTTCTTCCGTGCCCGAGGGCTCACCCGTCGCGCTGGATGTTCCGCATCCGCCCGTACGCGTACACACACCCCGCCAGCGCCAGATCCGACAGCAGCATGAAACCGATCGCGTAACTGTCCTTGGCGCTGTAGATCGCGCCCATCACCAGCGGCGGCACGAAGCCGCCCAGCCCGCCCATCGCGCCGACGATGCCCGTCACACTCCCCACCTTCGGCTGCGGCGTCACCTGCGAGACCAGGGCGAACACGCTGCCGCTCGCGGTGCCGAGCCCGGCCGCCATGGCCAGCAGCGCGATCGTGCCGACCGGGTTCAGCGGCGGCTCGAAGGCCTGCACGATCGCCATCAGCGCGGCCAGCAGCAGGGCCGCCGAGGTCACCAGCGCCGGATGGGCCCGGTCCGAGAGCCAGCCGCCGATCGGCCGGAAGACGACCGTGACCAGGGCGAACCCGGCCGCCTTGGTGCCCGCCTCGGTCGGTGACATCTCGTACCAGGTCTTCAGGTACGTCGGCAGATAGACCCCGAACGCCACGATGCCGCCGAAGCCGATCGCGTACAGCGCCGACAGCTCCCACGTCACCCGCAGCTTCCCGGCCTCGCCGAGCCGGTGCACCAGCGTGTCCGTCGGGATCTTCCGGCCCGGGTGGTCGGTCACCAGCGCGGCGGCCACCAGGGCGAACACCACCAGCGCGCCCGCCACCACGAGGAAGGGCAGGTTGTCGCCGTGCTTCGCGATGCGCGGGGTGAAGTAGCCCGACAGCGCCACCCCGCCCATGCCCATCCCGAACACACCCAGCGCGAAGCCCCGCTTGGCGGGCGGGAACCACGCGTTGACCAGCGGAACACCGATCGCGAACGTCGTGCCGCCGAGCCCGAGGAGAAAGCCGACGGCGAGCATCGCCCCGTAGGAGTTCTTCGCCGGGATCAGCAGCAGCACCGGCACGATCGTCAGCGCGGAGACCAGCGGGAACATCAGCTTCGCGCCGTACTTGTCGGTGAGCGCCCCCACCGGGATCCGGCCGAGCGACCCGACCAGCACCGGCACGGCCACCAGGAACGACTGCTGGAACGAGCTGAGCCCCAGCCGGTCCTTGTAGTCCCCGGACATCGGCGCGATCAGGTTCCACGCCCAGAAGGTCAGTGCGAAGCCGACCGTCGCCAGGACGAGATTGCGGTACGCGGCCGAGGGCGGCGCGGCCGCCGCCGGGACGGGCGGCTCGGGGGACTGCTTGACGGGGGTGTCCACACCCGCAAGTCAAGGGCGCGGGCCATCGAACGGCCCGCCGGGCTGCGCCGACCGGGGGACGGTGCGCGCCGCCGGCTTCACCCGGCTTCCTTCAGCCGATATCGCCGCAAGCTGGGACAATCACGGTATGGATCGGCTGGACAGGGAAATCCTCGGCATTCTCCAGGAGGACGCCCGGATCTCGTACCGGGATCTGGGCGTACGGGTGGGGCTCAGCGCCAACGCGGCGGGCGACCGGGTCCGCCGGATGCGCCGCGACGGGGTCATCCGCGGCTTCACCGTCATCGTCGACCCGGCCGCCGACACCCGTTCGGGCCTGGTCGTCTTCATCGATGTGACGCTGCGCCTCGACACGACGAACGAGGAGTTCGAGCGCTCGGTGCTGATGCTGCCCGGAATCACGGAGGTGGTCCATGTGACGGGCGGCCACGACTACCTCGTACGGGCCACCGCCGCCGACCCGGGAGCGCTGGACACGCTGCTGCGCCGGCTGAAGCGGGAGGCGGGCATCGCCCACTCCAACACCCGGATCGCGCTGCGGGCGGCCCCGAAACACTGAGACCGGGGCCCCTCGCCCGCGGACCGGGGCCGTGCGCCGCCCCCTCGGCCCGGACCGGGACCGCCCGCCGGGCCCGGGATCAGATCGGGGCCTGCCAGGTCACCGTCGTCGGCCGGCCGTCGTCATCGCCGCGCCCGTCGTCCGCGACCACCAGCCGCACCCCGCTCCGCCCGTCCGGCAGCCGGACG
>MUNB01000368.1 GCA_002154345.1 Streptomyces griseus | reverse complement strand
CCGGGAGCACCGGGCGGACCGGGAGGCTGCGGGGCGCCCCCGGCGCCCCGCAGCCTCCCGGTCCGCCCGGTGCTCCCGGTGCGCCGCAGCCGCCCGGCCCGCCGGGTCCGCCGCCCGGTGCCACGCCGCCTCCGGGTGGCGGGGTGCACCACGCGGAGACGATGTTCGCGAGTCCGGGTCAGGTCGGTCCTCCCGGCCCGCCCGGTCCGCCCGGCGCCCCGGGAGCTTCGCCGGTCGGCGCCCCCGGTCCCGTACCGCAGCCGCCGGGCCCGCCCGGTCCGCCGCCGGGTCCGCACACCCCGCCGCCCCCGGCGTACGGCTATCCGCAGCAGCCCACCGGTCAGCCGACCGTGGGCCCCGGCTACCAGGCCGTGCTGCGGTACCGGGCGCCGGACGGCAGCGAGCAGCAGCTGATCCGCCGCTCGGCGCCGGGCACCCCGCACCCCGAGTGGCAGATGCTGCACGAGCTGCGGGCGATGAACGTGCCGCCGCAGCAGGTCATCGAGCTCCACACCGAGCTGGAGTCCTGCGAGCTGCCGGGCGGCTACTGCGCCCGGATGATCCGGGAGACCTGGCCGCAGGTGCGGATCACCAGCGTCGCCCCGTACGGCACGGATCACGCCAGCCGGCAGCAGGGCATGCAGCATCTGCTGACGCACCAGGGCGAGCTGCACCAGGTCGCGGACGGCCCGGCGCGGCCCGCACCGGTGCGCGCGCCGCTGCCGCAGCTGCCGCCCGCGCCCGCGCTGCCGCCGGAGGCGGTGGCCGAGGAGTTGGCGCAGGCCTTCGGGCCGCAGGGCATCCTGCGGTTCGACCAGCGGGCGGTGTCCCGTCAGGGTGTGCCCGAGATCGTCGCGCAGACGCTGGTCTGGGCGGGGCTGCCCGCCGATTTCGGGCCGTTCTTCTGGGCGCAGCCGGGGCAGCCGGTGGTGCCGACGCTGGGAGAGCTGGCGGCGCAGCGTCAGGTGCAGGCCGCGCCGGACGCGGGGTCGTACCTGGTGATGGGTACGGACTTCGGCAAGGCGCTCTGCGTCCAGTACGGGACGGCGAACATCGTGGCCGTTCCGGTGGAAGCGGGGCCCGGCGGGCAGTCGGTGCCGCCGCAGTTCGTGAACACCGGGCTGCCGGAGTTCGTGCGGTCGATGGCGCTGCTGGGCCGGATGTGGCGGCTGAGGTTCGGGCTGAACCCGGAGCAGGCGGGCCGCTGGACCGTCGACTTCCAGGCACAGCTGGTGGCGCTGGACCCGGCGGCGCTGGCGTCGCCGGAGAGCTGGTGGTCGGTGCTGCTGGAGCAGATGTGGGACGGCCTGATCTGAGCTGTACGCGGCACTGAACGGCGCGGGTGTACGAGGCGCCCGGACCCGGAGAGGGTCCGGGCGCCTCGTCGTGCGCCGGGCCGCCCGGCCGATGGGCGCGGGCCGATGACCACCGGTTCGCCCGGGTCTGTGATGCCGGTCGCTTCCGGCCTGAATGCCGCTGATCGATTCCGACTTCCGGCACCAATTGCCGCATCCTTGACGTATCGCGGGGCGGCCCGCGGGTATCCGTGCGTCCGTGTGTCCGTAGGTCGTAGAGGGGCTTCAGGCTATGAGTGCTGGACCGGTGTCCGCGTCGTTCGACGTCGTCGGCGTGCGGGGGCGTGGTTACCGTCCGGAGCAGGTGGACCGTGCGGTGGCCGCCCGGACCGCCGAGCGGGACAGCGCGCTCGCGGAGGTCTCGCGGCTGACCGCGCTGGCGGAGGAGCTGGCGGGCGAGGCGGCCCGGCTGGCGGAGACCGCGGCGGCGCTGCCCGAGCCGGACTACGCGGAGCTGGGGGAGCGGGCCCAGCGGATTCTCGGGCTGGCGCGGGAGCAGGCCGCCGCGCTGCGGGCGGACGCGGAGACGGCGGGCCAGGAGCTGGCGGACACGGCCGACGCCGAGGGCCGGGCGGCCGGGGAGGCGGCCCGGGAGGCGGCGGACGCGGTGCGCGCGGCCGCCGTGGCGGCGGCGGAGGAGCGGGTCGCCGGGGCGGTCCGGGAGGCGGAGGGCATCCTCGCCGCGGCCCGCGAGGAGGCCGAGCGGGTGCGCGGGGCGGCCGAGGCGGCGATGGCGCAGACCCGGAGCCGTACGGCGAGCGTGCTGGCCCACCAGGACCAGGAGCACACGGAGCGGCAGCAGGCGGCGGAGGCCGACATCGCGGCGGCCGAGGCGGAGTCGGAAGCCCGGCACACGGCGCTGACCGAACGGGCCGAGGCCCTGCTCGCGGAGGCGGGCCGCGACCTCGCCGCCGTGCAGGAGGCGGCCCGGCACGGCCAGGAGGACGCGGAGGCGCGGGCGGCGGAGATCCTGTCGGAGGCCCGGGTCCGCGAGGAGCGGGTGGTCCGGGAGACGGAGCGGATCCTGCGCGAGCACGAGGAGGGCCGCGAGGAGGTCCAGGCGCACATGGCGCACGTACGCAGCTCGCTGGCGGCGCTGACCGGACGGGTGGCGGCGGGGCCGGACGGGCCGGACGACGAGAGCTGAGCGCTCCTGGGCCGGCCCGACCGAACCCGCGTCGGGCCGGTGTGCAACGGACGGCAACCCTTGACGAATACCTGTTCGCGAGAGCTGATTGGTCTGGCCAGTTATCCGTTCTCGTTCCCAGCCCAAGGGAGTGTTCATGTCGGTCCCAGCGCCGGACATTCTGTCACCCGAGTTCGAGAGAGACCCGTACGAGGCATATCGCCTCATGCGTCATGACACGCCGCTCCTGTGGCACGAGGCCACCCGGAGCTACGTCATATCGCGTTACGAGGACGTCGAGCGCGTCTTCAAGGACAAGGCGGGTGAGTTCACCACCGAGAACTACGACTGGCAGATCGAGCCCGTGCACGGGCGGACGATACTCCAGCTCAGCGGGCGTGAACACGCCGTGCGCCGGGCGCTGGTCGCGCCCGCCTTCCGGGGCAGCGAACTGCGCGACAAGTTCTTACCGGTCATCGAGCGCAATTCGCGCGAATTGATCGACGGGTTCCGCGCCTCCGGCTCCGTCGACCTGGTCGCCGACTACGCCACCCGCTTTCCCGTGAACGTCATTGCGGACATGCTCGGTCTCGACAAATCCGACCATGAGCGATTTCACGGCTGGTATACGGCCGTCATCGCTTTTCTCGGTAATCTCTCCGGCGACCAGGACGTGACGCGGGCGGGCGAACGCACCCGCGTCGAGTTCGCCGAGTACATGCTGCCGATCATCCGGAAGCGGCGTGAGGCGCCGGGCGACGACCTGTTGTCGGCGCTGTGCACGGCAGAGGTCGACGGCGTCCGGATGAGCGACGAGGACGTCAAGGCGTTCTGCAGTCTGCTGCTGGCGGCCGGCGGCGAGACCACCGACAAGGCCATCGCCGGTATCTTCGCCAACCTCCTCGCCCACCCGGAACAGTTGGCGGCGGTCCGCGCCGACCGGAGCCTGATAGCCCGCGCCTTCGCCGAGACGCTGCGCTACACACCGCCGGTGCACATGATCATGCGCCAGTCGGCGACGGACGTGGAGGTGAGCGGCGGCACGATACCGGCGGGCGCCACCGTGACCTGTCTGATCGGCTCCGCCAACCGGGACGAGGACCGCTACGGCAACCCGGACGTCTTCGACATCTTCCGTGAGGACCTGACCGCCACGAACGCCTTCTCGGCGGCGGCCGACCATCTGGCCTTCGCGCTCGGCCGGCACTTCTGCGTCGGCGCTCTGCTGGCCAAGGCCGAAGTCGAGGTCGGTGTCGACCAGTTGCTGGACGCCATGCCGGATCTGCGGCCCGCCGACGGCTTCGACCCGGTCGAGCACGGTGTCTTCACCCGCGGCCCGCAGAGCCTGCCGGTCCGCTTCACGCCGGTGTCCGGCTGACCGGAACCGTCGACCCGTGGGCGGCCGGAGCCGTGAACTCCGGCCGCCCACACCACGGTTGCCGCTGACCCCGTCGTTGCCTTACCGCTTCCGCTACTGCGCCATCGGGCTGAACTGCACCGGCAGCGCCGACAGTCCGCGCATCCAGATCGACGGACGCCAGGAGAGCTCCGCCGACTCCACCGCCAGCATCAGGTCCGGCAGCTGTTCCAGCAGCGTCTCCACCGCCGTACGGGCCATCACATCGGCCAGCAGCGGTGCGGGGTAGGGGCAGCGGTGTTCGCCGCTGCTGAACGACAGATGGGCGGAGTTCTCGGCGCCGACGTACGACTCCGGCCAGATCTCCGGGTCGGTGTTGGCCGCGGCGATCCCCAGGACCAGGCAGTCGCCCGCCCGGATGTGCCGCCCGCCGAGCTGGGTGTCCCGTACGGCCCAGCGGCCGATGAAGTTCTGCGTCGGAGTGTCCAGCCACAGCACCTCGTTGAGCGCCTCGCCGACGCTGAGCCGGCCGCCGGAGACGTTCACCGCGAAGCGTTCGTCGGTCAGCAGCAGCCGCAGCGCGTTGCAGATCCAGTTCGCGGTGGGCTGCTGGGCCGCGGCGATCACCGAGATCAGGTCCTGGACGATCTCCTCGTCCGCGAGGCCCGCCGGGTGCGTCACCATCCGCGAGGTGACGTCGGGCCCGGGGTCCGCCCGCTTGTCCTTGACCAGTTGGCGCAGCCGCTCGCCGACCCGGCCGTACGCCGCGACCGGGTCGTCGCCCTCGTCCGCGTCGAGCGAGATCCGCAGGTCGTCCACCAACTGCTGGGTGTCCGCGCCCGAGACCGGCATGCCGCACATCTGGACCACGGCCCGCATCGGCAGGGCGTGGACGTAGTCGCTCATCAGCTCGGCCCGGCCGCTTCCGGCGAACTCCGCGATGAGCTGGTCGGCGATGCGGCGGCAGTCGCGGGCCAGCTCGAACTGGTCGATGCCTTCCAGCGCTTCGGTGATGACCCCGGCTCTGCGCCGGTGCTCGTCGCCCTCGGTGAACAGCACCGACGGCTGGTAGCCGACGTACGGCAGCAGCGGCCAGTCCGCCGGAATGCGGTCCCACTGGTTCCAGCGGCGCGAGTCCCGGGCGAACAGCTCGTCGTGGGAGGTGACGTAGGACAGTTCGGCGTAGCCGAGCACCAGCCAGGCCGGAACGTCACCGTCGAGCAGGACCGGCGCCACCGCGCCGTGCTCCCGCCGCAGCGAGCGGTAGAGCTCGGTGGGCGTCTGCTGGTAGGAGGCGCCGGCGAGCCGCACCGCACCGGGGGCGACCGGGCAGCCGGTGCCGGCACCGGTGTCGAAGGAAGGGCTGGAGGTGCTCATGGTGTCGTCTCCCGGGCGATGGCCATCGTGCGCAGATGGTCGACGAGCGTGATCAGTACGTTCTTGCTGGACCGCCGGACCCGGGCGTCGCAGTCGATCATCGGGATGTGCTCGGGCAGCGCCAGGGCCTTGCGGATCTCGTCGAGCGAGTGGACGTGGTCGTCGTCGAAGCGGTTGACCGCCACCACGAACGGGGTGCCGTGGTGTTCCAGCCGGTCGATCGCGTACCACGAGTCGTCCATCCGCCGTGTGTCCACGAGGACCACCGCGCCGAGCGTGCCGGAGAACAGCCGGTCCCACAGGAACCAGAAGCGTTCCTGGCCCGGAGCGCCGAACAGGTACAGCACGATGCGCTCGTTGAGGCTGATGCGGCCGAAGTCGAAGGCGACCGTGGTGGTCGTCTTGGCGTCCACGCCGTCCGTCTCGTCGACGCCGACGCCCGCCTGCGTCATGACCTCTTCGGTGTTCAGCGGCCGGATCTCGCTCACCGAGCGGACGAGCGTGGTCTTGCCGACGCCGAACCCTCCGACGACGACTATCTTCAGGCCGGTTTCCGCGGCGTCGGCCAGCGGTGTGCGCTCGCCCGGCAGCTCAGAGCTTACGGAGGCCATGGAGCACCTCCTTCAGCAGTTCGGAGTCGGGCAGCGCGGTGGGCGAGGCGGCCGTACGCGGATGGCGGGCGGTGATACGGCCCATGGCGTGCAGGTCGTCGAGCAGGATGCGCACCACGGTGACGGGCAGCGAGAGTTCGGCGGAGATCTCGACGACGGCGGTCGGGTGGCGGCACAGTTCGAGGATCCGCGCGTGCTCCGACTGCATTCCGGCGGTCGGCCGGGACTCGCTGACCACGAGGGTCACCAGGTCGAAGGAGTCCGCGGAGCGGCTGCGTCCACCGGTGACGGTGTAGAGCCGGTCGGGGTCGCCGGTGTCGACGGGACGGCGGGTCATGACCCGCTCCCTCGCGCCTCGCCGCGTGGTGCGGCGCGCAGGTGTTCGCCGATCTGCTCGACCATCTGCGTCATCTGGTGGCCCACCACGGTGGGGTCGGCGTCCTCGGTGGCGACGACGGCGAGGTGCGCGCCCTCTCCGGCCTCGACGATGAAGAGCAGGCCGCCGTGGAACTCCGTCATGGAGTGCCGTACGCCGCCGGATCCGTCACCGAACTCGATGGAGGCGCCCTGCGCGAGCGCCTGCATGCCCGAGCAGATCGCGGCCAGTTGGTCGGCCTGGTCGAGGGTGAGGTGCTCGGTCCAGCAGAGCTTGAGCCCGTCGCGGGACAGGGCCAGGGCGTGCCGCGTTCCGGGGGTCTGCTCCAGCAGCCTCTGCAGGAGCCAGGTGAGGCTGGTGTCTGTGGTCTGCATGATGAGTGACGGGTCCGTGGCGCCGGGGGAACCGGCCGGGGGCCCGTACCTCCAATCTCGGATGTTCGAGCGAGCTGGCGAGCGGATCGCGTCCGGGGGGCCGGACACCGTACGGAGGTGCGTTCCGGAACCCGGGTGACGGGTTCCGGGGCCCGGGTTACGGAGCGGAGGGCGGCGGTGCGGTCGGGCTGTCCGGTCCTCCTGGTGCGCCCGGGGACTTCCGGCCGCGGTGGAACGCGCCGAACTGGTCGCCCGCGCTGCGGGGCGGCGAGGTCCGTGGGGTGTCGCCGCGCGGCACCGCCGGAGAGGAGGGCGCGGGCGCGCCGCGATGCCGGCCGCGTTCCCGGTCCGCCTCGGCCATGGTGCGGCCGGGCGTGCGTACGGGCAGCCCGCCGGGGGTGGAGCCGGTCGCCGCCGGCCGGGCGGCCCCGCGCTCGGACTCGGGCTCGCGCCGCGGCCGGACCACGAGGTGCTCGTCCGCCGGGGGGAGCGCGGGCGATGGCGCGGGCGCGGGAGGCGGGGCCGGTGACGGCGGTACGGCGGTGGGTGCGGCGTGCGCGGCGGGCGCGAAGGGTTCCGGGCCGGTCTCGGGCACGGCTCCCGGTGCGGATCCCGGCACGGCGTTGGGCAGGGACGGCGTCACGGGCGCGGGAGCCGGTGCCGGGGCGGTGGCGGTTCCGGTTCCGGTGGCGGCGGGGGCAGGAGCCGGTGTCGCCGCCGCGGGCGTGGCGGCCGCGTGGTGGCCGAGCGCCTGCTGGTTCTCGCGGGGTTCCTGCGCGATCAGATGCCTCGGCAGCAGGACGACGACACCGGTGCCGCCGCGCGAGGACGGCCGGTAGTTGACGCTGATCCGGTGCTTGAGCGCGAGCCGCCCCACGACCGCGAGGCCCAGGCGGGTGCCCTGGAGGGTCGCCAGGTCGGTCATCCGCCCGGCGACGGAGTCCGCCGCCCGCCGCATCGCCGCGTCGGCCATCTTCAGGCCGCTGTCCTCGATGGTGACAACGATGCCGGTGCCGCGTTCCTCGACGTAGACGTGCACCTCGTCGATGGGCGGTGAGAAGTTGGCGGCGTTGTCCATCAGTTCGGCGAGCAGGTGCATGACGCCTTCGGCGGCGAAGCCGGAGATGGAGACGCCGGAGGAGCAGTGCAGCCGTACGCGCTGATAGGCGGCGATCCGGCCGACCGCGCCGCGCAGGATGCTCTCCATGACGATCGGCTTGTTCCAGGCGCGGCTGGGCCGCCCGCCCATGAGCAGCGCCAGCCGGTCCGTCATCAGGCCGAGCTGCGAGGTGCTGTGGTCCAGCTTGAGCAGATCGCCGAACACCTCTTCGCTGTGACGTTCCTGCATGCCGCGCAGGTCAGCCAGCATGCTGACGGATTTCGCCTGGACGCGACTGAGCGCCTTGGCCGACGCGGTCGTGGCCGCGAGAGCACGGCGCTCGCCGAGCGCGAGCTCCCGGATCACGTCCTCGAACGGGCCGCGCAGGACCGGCTGTTCGGGCAGCTGGACCTCGGCCCGCACACCGGCGGCGGACTCGCCCTCACGGAGCCTGGCGGTGACGGTCGGCAGCGTCTCGCGGCCGAAGCGCTCGACCTCGGAGGTCAGGGCGTGCAGCTCCTCGCGGAGCTGCGCGGTCAACGCCTCGGCCTCCGCGCGGAATCGCGTGCTCTCGGTCCGCAGCGCGGTGGTCTGCCGCTCCTGCTCCTCGACCGTGGTCGCGAGGACGTGCAGCAGCTTCCGCTGGCGCGGGCTGCGCGGCAGCGGAACCTGGCCGAGGGCGTCGGCCGCCTTCCAGCCGCCGCGTACCAGTCTGATCAGCGCGGGCAGCGCGACGTCGGCGGTGTGCGCCGTGTCCGTTTCGAGGGCGGTCAGCGAGGCCTTGAGCCGCTCGGCCTCGGCCGTCTGCGTGGCGGCCGTGCGCAGCGTCCGCCGTGTGACCTGGTGGGCGACGGCGAGCGCGAGGGCCAGGACCACCCAGGCGGTGGTCACCACCACTGCCGCCCAGCCGCGCGCTTGCGAAGGAGCCAGCGGCACCGCCACGGCTCCGGCGACGGCGCTCACCGACAACACGGTCACAAGCGGTGCTATCGCCGCCTTCGGTGCGTTCGACTGCCGCCGCTGACTGGCTGGTACGGGTTTTGCCATGGATGCGGTCCCTCAGATCTACCGAGCAGAAGGTGTGCGGCCGCTCCGAGAAGGTGCAGATCACCTTGGTGATTCGGGGGAAAGCGGAACCAACCGTTTCCCGGCAAGGAGCGACCTCATCGTAGACATCCTGATGCACCGGATGATCCGGTGAGCGGCATAGTCCGTAGGCAGAGTGATTTTGTCGAGAAGCGACCGGTGGGCCAGTGATGTTGTGGTAATCGGGAAGCGGAATCCCGCGCTGGCAGGCGCCTTCACACTGCTCGCCGTCGGTCGGCGGTGCCGACTGTGGAGCGGAATGACCCGTGTGGAGGAATCCTTTTCGGTCAATCCGAAAATCCTCGTCGGGTCATTCGCGTGCACCGGGTGCCGCCTATTGATCCGGAATGGGGTCGGTAAAGGGGTGATGACACCAGTAAACAGGAAGATCTTGAAGCGGAACCGACACAGGGCGGTGCTTCAGTGAACCCGGCGCTGAAGAGGCGCTTCAGCGGACGACGGCTCCGGTGACGAACGCGGTCCAGGCGGCGGTGGTCAGGACCAGGGCCGGGCCGGTGGGGTTCTTGCTGTCACGGACGGGGACGATGCCCGGGAACCCGTCGGCCACCTGCACGCAGTTGCCGCCCTCCTCGTTGCTGTAGCTGCTGCTGCGCCAGGCGACGGCGGTCAGATCGGGACGGGATGCTCCCTGCACGGTAATCAACCTCCAGCACGGATCGGATCAGGTCGAGCGACATCAGCGGCGGCAGTGCCATCGCCCTGAGTTGATCGTAAGTCAGAACGAACTGTTCGACCTCGTCCGGTTCCTCGGTCAGCTGGCCGTGGTGCGCACCTTCCGTGTAGGCGATCTCGCTGCCGTCCGGCATCACCAGTACGGAGAGGGAGCCGGCCAGCGCGCCGTGCGCGCCCTGGTCGAACGGCAGGACCTGAATGGTGATGTTGGGCTCCTCCGCTATCCTGAGCAGCTTCTCCAACTGGCCGCGCATCACCGCCGCACCACCGACCGGACGCCGGAGCACGGCCTCGTCGAGGACGATCCACAGCTCCGGCCGGTCCGGGCCGGTCAGCCGCACCTGGCGGTCGAGCCGGGCCGCGACGCGCTCCTCCAGGTGCTCGGCGTCGCGCAGCGAGTGGCCCATGCGCAGCAGGGCCCGCGCGTACTCCGGGGTCTGCAGCAGACCGGGCACGGCATGCGAGGAGTACTCACGGATCACCGCCGCACGGGCGGAGTGGGCGATGAACGCCCGCGACCAGTCCGGATAGGCCTCCCGGTACACATACGGCCACAGGTCGATCAGCAGGTCGTCCGCGACCAGTTCCCGGTCCAGGGCCCGGGTCAGCTCCAGGGTCGGTTTCGCGCCGGTCGCGCGCTCGATCTGGGCGATGCGACTGCCGACCACATGCGTCAGCGAGCCCACTTCGGTCTGGGTGAGTCCGGCCGCCACGCGTAACTTGCGTACGCGCGATCCGAAGAGAGCGGCCATCGAGGAGTGCGGGTCAATTGCTTTGGCCACGGCGGTACTTCCGTTCCTTACGGACTGCAAGGTAAGGCGCTGTCACCTTCCGAGGCTAGGCCGCACTGCCGACTCTTGAGTACGGAACGTCACGGAACCCGCACGTGTGGGTGACGTGAGGAGAGTCGAGCGAACGGATGGCCTGCATGACCGGCAAGAGGACGATCGATGCGGCGAAGGCCGGTCGGCAGGACGCGGCCCCGCCCCGTCCGCGCGGCTTCGGGCTGACCTCGAACGGATACGGGTGCCTGTCGCGGCAGTTCCCGTCGACGCCGCGAGGGGCCCGGCTCGCCCGCCGTACCGTGGTGCGGCAGTTGGGGGAGTGGGGGTTCGGGCCGATGAGCGACGCCTCGTGCTCGGTGGCGCTGGTGGTGGCGGAACTGGCCGCCAACGCGGTGTGCCACGGGCGGCTGCGCGGGCGGAACTTCCATGTGTGGGTGGACTACGAACTGCCCGCGGCCCGCTTCCGTATCGAGGTCTCGGACGCTGTGCTCGGCCGTACGCCGGAGGCTCCGGCCCTGCCACCGGATGACCAGGAGTCGGGGCGCGGCCTGTTCCTGGTGGAGTGCCTGGCGACCCGGTGGGGATGGGAGCCCCGGAACCCGATCGGGAAGACGGTGTGGGCGGAGGTGGCGGCCGATCCGCCCGCCGATGCGGTCCGGGAACAGGTCTGATCACGGACAGCCGGCGGGCCGGGCTCAGGCGCTGTGCATGATCTGGATCAGGTTGCCGCAGGTGTCGTCCAGGACGGCGGTGGCGACGGGGCCCATGTCCAGCGGCTCCTGGGTGAAGCGGACGCCGAGCTTGCCGAGCCGGTCGAACTCCGCGTGGACGTCGTCCACGCGGAAGGAGGCGGCCGGGATGCCGTCGGCGAACAGGGCCGTCGTGTACGGCTTCACGGCGGGGTGCTTGTCGGGCTCCAGCAGAAGCTCGGTGCCGTCGGGGTCCTCCGGGGAGACCACGGTCAGCCAGCGGTTCTCGCCGCCGAGCGGTACGTCGTGCTTCTTCTCGAAGCCCAGCACATCCGTGTAGAAGCGCAGAGCCTCGTCCTGGTCGTGGACGAAGACGCTGGTCACGTGGATTCTCATGGGGTGTTCTCCGGTGCTTTCGGCCCGAGCCATCTGCTGACGATGTGCCCAGGCTATGCCCAGTTCCCGAGTTCGGCGTCGATACGGGGGTCCGCGCGGACCCACACCTCGCCGGCCGCCGCGCCCGGCGGGTTGTCGACGTGCTCCAGCCCGAGGGTGCGGACCAGCGTCAGCAGTTCGGCGCGGGCCTCGGGGTCCTCGTCGAGGGCGTAGCCGTCGAAGAGGACGTAGTGCGCGTCCTCCGGGTCGTTGAAGCCGGTGTCGGCCCAGATCTTGCAGAAGCGGTTCACCGTCTCCTGGTCGAGCTGGTCGGTCCCGGTGGGCTTGTCGGGCCGGTCGTCGCCGGAAGGCAGCGGTGTCATCGTCATCCTTGGTCCGTCGGGGTCGCGTGGCGGTCCATGATGTCCGCCCCCGCGGTGTCGGCGGCGGCCGGGGTCTCGGTGATGACCGGGAAGCGGCGCGGGGCGAGGGTGATCAGGGCGAGCAGGGCCAGGGCCGCGGCACCGGCGGCCCCGATGTAGACGTGGTCCACCGCCGCGTCGACCGCCCGGCGCAGATAGTCCGTCGCCGCCGCCGAGAGGCCGCCCGGGTCCTCCAGGGTGCGGGCCACCGCGTCCAGGTCGTCGGGCAGGCCGCTCACCGGGGCGTCCAGGAGGCGGGCGGCCAGGACGCCGTTGGCGACGGCCCCGAAGACCGCCGCGCCGATGCTCTGGCCGACCTGGCGGCAGAAGAGGACCGAGGCCGTCGTCGTACCGCGCTCCGCCCAGCCGACCGTCGACTGGACGCCCACGATCAGCGGCAGCTGGAACAGGCCGAGGGCCGCGCCGAGCAGCAGCATCAGCAGGGCGGGGTGCCAGGGCGCGCCGGGGTAGGGGAGGAGCGGGAAGGCCAGCAGGATCAGCAGGGCGCAGCTCATGCCGACGATCGCGGTGAGCCGGAAGCCGATGCGGTTGTACACCCGGTCGGACAGGGCCGCCGACACGGGCCAGCTCAGCGTCATCACCGAGAGCACGAACCCGGCGGCTATCGGGCCGAGGCCCAGCACCGACTGGGCGTACGTGGGCAGGAAGACGGTCGGCGCGACCATCAGCAGCCCCATCGCGCCGAGCGCCAGGTTGACCGAGGCGATGGTGCGCCGCCGCCACACCCAGCCCGGGATGATCGGCTCCGCCGCCCGCCGCTCGATCACCACGGTCAGGGCCGCCAGCACCGCGCTGATCCCGAACAGGCCGAGCGAGGGCGCCGAGAGCCAGGGCCAGGCGACGCCGCCCTGCACGAGCGCCGTGAGCAGCAGGGCGCCGGTCGCGAAGACGGCGAGCGCGCCCGCCCAGTCGACCCGGGGCCGGGCGGCGGGGCGGGGGCGGGCCGGTTCGTGGAGGTGGCGGACGACCAGCCAGAGGGCGACCGCGCCGACCGGGAGGTTGATCAGGAAGATCCACCGCCAGTCCGCGTACCCGGCGAGCAGCCCGCCCACCACCGGCCCGGCCACCGCCGAGGTCGCCCACACCGTGGACAGCTTCGCCTGGATGCGCGGCCGTTCCTTGAGCGGATAGAGGTCGGCCGCGATCGTCTGGACCGTGCCCTGGAGCGCGCCGCCGCCGAGGCCCTGGACGATCCGGAAGGCGATGAGCGCGGCCATGTTCCAGGCGGCCGCGCAGAGGACCGAGCCGGCCAGGAACAGGATGATCCCGGCGATCAGGACCGGCTTGCGGCCGAAGGTGTCGGAGAGCTTCCCGTACAGGGGGAGGGTGACGGTGACGGCCAGCAGATAGCCGGAGAAGAGCCAGGAGAAGACGGTGAAGCCGCCGAGGTCGCCGACGATCTGCGGGACGGCGGTGGAGACGATGGTGCCGTCGATGGCGGCCAGCGCCATGCCGAGCATGAGCGCCGCCACGACGGGGCGACGGCCGCGGGGCGTGGTGAGGGCGGGCGCCGCGCCGCCCTCGCCGCCCGGGGCGGGGCCCGCGCTGTCACCCGCCCGCGACCCCGTATCGCCTGTGCCGCTCTTTCCGCCGCCGTCCGTGCCGCTCACCGGGTTTCCTTCCCTATGCACGTATCTCCCGGGGCACTGTCTCATCCGGGAGCCCCGGAGGGGGAGGGTCCGCCGGAATGGCGCGGGGCCGGGGGTGCGGGAAGGGC
>MUNB01000367.1 GCA_002154345.1 Streptomyces griseus | reverse complement strand
CCGGCGCGACCCCGGAGAAGACCCTCGGCCGCACCGGCGACCACTCCTGACCTGCCGGGACGGACGCCCGCCCGCCTGGCCGAGCCGCGGCGCGACGACGCACGGGAGCCCCGGCCTCCCTGAGGCCGGGGCTCCCGTGTCGTTCGGTCGTGGTCGGCCGGGTCAGCCGGAGTAGGGCTTCGCCGCCAGGATCTTCACCGTGGCGGTCTTGCCGTTCGGCAGCTCGTAGTCCGCGTCGTCACCCGTCCGCTTGCCGTTCACACCGAGGCCGAGCGGGGACTGCGGGGAGTACGTCTCGATCTCCGTGCTGGCGTATTCACGGGAGGCGAGCAGGAAGGTCAGCGTGTCGTCCTCGTCGCCGTCGAAGGCGATGGTGACGACCATGCCGGGCTCGACCACGCCGTCGTCGGCCGGCGCCTCGCCGACCTTCGCGTGCTCCAGGAGCTGGGTCAGCTGGCGCACCCGCAGCTCCATCTTGCCCTGCTCCTCCTTGGCCGCGTGGTACCCGCCGTTCTCCCGGAGGTCACCCTCCTCACGGGCCGCCGCGATCTTGACGGCGATCTCCGTGCGCGCGGGACCAGACAGGTACTCCAGCTCGGCCTTGAGCTGGTTGTACGCCTCCTGCGTGAGCCAGGTGACGTTTTCGCTGGTCTGGGTCACAGGTGCTCCTCGTCGGTACTGGGAAGTGCTGGGAAATACAAAGCATCGCCCTACCCAGAAGCATGTGCCTCTGCGGGTGGGCGAAACCACGAGCCTAACAATTCCCCAGGAAAAGGGGGAGAAGGTAAACCGTCACACGCCAGGACCGGCTGCTGCGACCCGTATCGTCGCAGGTCACACGGGGTGTGCTGCGGTTCAGCCGGTCGGGCCGTCGTCGGCGGTGCAGCCCATCGGCTCGACCGCCGTCGCCCGGGACCGGGTCACCACGTTCACGACCTCGTCGATCCGGTCCTCGGCCCGGTCGAACCGGACCTCCTTGCGGCCCACCTCGGAGCCGTCCTCGCTGAGCGCCCGCACCAGGCAGTAGCCGTGGCCCTCGCGGTCCTTGCGGACCTCCAGGTGGACATCGGCCCGGGTGTCGGAGACGATCTTGAACTTGATCATCTCGGCGCTGATGCCCTGGCCGCCCACGTAGTCGAAACCGATCCACCCGATCACGCCGAGCAGAGCGACGCCCAGGACCGATCCGACGATCTTCAGCTTGCGGTCCGCACGCTGATCCTCGGTCCGGCCGTACCGCCCCTCGGGCGCAGCCTCGCGAACCGCCGTCATGATCGTTCCCTCCGGACCGGGCATCGAGGAATTTTCCGGTCCCTCGTTCAGTCACTATAGAAGCCGCCCGCCCGTCACCCGACCGCGCCCCACACCGACGTCGCGCGGGCCGGCACCTCTCTTCGAACCAGAGCGACCGAACCAGAGCGACCAATGACTGAGGATCGAGCTTTGACTGAGCAGCTGCGACTGATGGCCGTTCACGCCCACCCCGACGACGAGTCGAGCAAGGGCGCGGCCACCATGGCCAAGTACGTGTCCGAGGGGGTGGACGTGCTGGTCGTGACCTGCACGGGGGGCGAGCGCGGCTCCATCCTCAACCCGAAGCTCCAGGGTGACGCGTACATCGAGAAGAACATCCACGAGGTGCGCAAGAAGGAGATGGACGAGGCCCGGGAGATCCTGGGCGTCCAGCAGGAGTGGCTCGGCTTCGTCGACTCGGGTCTGCCCGAGGGCGACCCGCTGCCGCCGCTGCCCGAGGGCTGCTTCGCCCTGGAGGACCCCGAGGTCGCCGCCGGACGCCTGGTGGCGAAGATCCGCGCGTTCCGGCCGCAGGTCATCACCACGTACGACGAGAACGGCGGCTACCCGCACCCCGACCACATCATGACGCACACGATCTCGATGATCGCGTTCGACGGTGCGGCCGACGCGGAGCGCTTCCCCGAGGACGAGTTCGGCCCGGTCTGGACGCCGCGGAAGCTCTACTACAACCAGGGCTTCAACCGGCCGCGCACCGTCGCGCTGCACGAGGCGCTGATCGCCCGGGGCCTGGAGTCCCCGTACGGCGAGTGGCTGGAGCGGTGGAAGGAGTTCGAGCGCGTCGAACGCACGCTGACCACGCACATTCCCTGCGACGAGTTCTTCGAGATCCGCGACAAGGCGCTGATCGCGCACGCCACGCAGATCGACCCGGAGGGCGGCTGGTTCCGGGTTCCGATGGACATCCAGCGCGAGGTCTGGCCGACCGAGGAGTACGAGCTGGCGAAGTCTCTGGTCGATACCTCCCTCCCCGAGAGCGACCTCTTCGCGGGCATCCGCGACAATGCCTGATATGTACGCGACCCAGGCACTGACGCACCTCGTCCCGTTCGCCGCCGAAGAGCTCGACAAGAACAAGGTCACCCCCGGCGTCCTCGGCTTCCTCGTGTTCGCCGCGCTCGCCGTCGGCGTGTGGGCCCTGATGAAGTCGATGAACCGCCACATGGGCCGGGTGAACTTCGAGGAGGCCCCCGACCCGGACGCCGAGCCGGCCGCCGACGCGGCTGCCGCGCCCCGGAAGTAGCCGGCGCGGCAGGCCGTACGAGTACGGAAGGGCGTCCGGCCCGGTGCCGGACGCCCGTCGTGTACGTGTACGGGAACGGGGGCCGTCGGTTACGGGTACGGCCACGGGCGCCGGGTTCTCCCCGACGCCCGCCCGGTCACCGCCCTGCCGTCCCCGCCATCACAGCCGACACAGTCGGGCCCGTCCCCAGCGTTACGTCCGTGCCGTCCCCGGCGTCACGGCCGGGCCGGCTCCGTCGGCACGCCCATGATCTGGCCGGCGCCACGGGTCGGGGTGAGCCCGAGCCGCCACGCCTGCCAGCCGTCCTCCAGGTCCACGCCCCGCTCCAGGGCCACCGCGAACGCCGCCGCTGACTGCTCCAGCTTGCCGTCCCGCGCCGGATGCCGGGCCTCGACCAGGTCCGCCAGCTCCTGCTGGGCGACCACCGTGCCCACCTCGACGCCCCCGGGCGAGGCGTACGGCAGCAGCGTGCACCGCAGGAACCGGGCCCAGTCGCCGCCCCGCGCGTCCCCGTACGAATCGAACAGCTCCGCCGCCTCACCGCACAGCTCCAGCGCCTGCGGCGCCCGCCCGTTGCCCGCGTCGATCAGCGCCAGCTCCACGCACGCCCAGGCCTCGCCGTACGGCACCTTGATCCGCCGGAAGTCCGCCCGCGCGTCCATCAGCAGCTGCCGGGCGAACCCGGAATTGCGCAGGTTTCCCGTCTGCGCGGCCCGCTGGTCCCGGGTCACCCGGCCCGAATGGTGCCGGGCGCACGCCAGCCCGTACACGTCCCGCATCCGGGAGAACATCGTCCGGGACCGCTCCAGCTCACGCACCGCCTGATCGGTGTCCCCGTCCTCCTCCAACGCCTGACCCAGGTAGTACAGGGTCCACGCCTCACCGCGCGCGTCCTCGTTGTCCCGGTGCCGGTCCAGGGCCTCGCGCAGCTGCTCCAGCGCGGCCGCCGGATCGCCGTCCAGCAGCCGGGCCCGGGCCAGCTGGGTGATCGCCCAGGCCTCACCGCGCCCGTCGCGGGTGCGCCCGTACAGCTCCAGGGCCGTACTCAGCGCCTCCTCGGCCGCCGCCACCTCGCCCGTGCGCAGCCGCACCTGCCCCAGCTGGAACTGCGTCCAGGCCTCACCGTGCAGCGACTCGCCCTCCCGGTGCAGCCGCAGGGCGTCGGCCAGCAGCGCCAGCGCCTTCACCAGATCGCCCCGGTCACGCTCCACGGCCGCCAGCGCGTGCAGGGTCCAGGCCCGGTCCTCGGCCTGTGCCTGCGAGGACTGCAGGGCCAGCGCCTCGCCGAGCCGGGCCGCCGCCTCGGTCAGATTGCCCTGGTGGTGCAGGGTGATGCCGAGCGAGCACAGCGCCAGCGCCTCGCCCGCGTCGTTCTGCGCCTCGTGGTAGAGCCCGACGACGGAGGACAGCGTGGTGCGGGCCTTGTCCAGCTCGCCGAGCTGCCGGGCCGCGATGCCCGTACGCCACTGCACCGAGCGCTCCAGCAGCCCCTGGTCCACGGCCTGCGTCAGCTCGCTGATCTCGCCGAGGCGGTACAGGTCGCCGCGCAGCAGGCAGTAGTCGCACAGCGCACCCAGCAGATGCAGCACCGTGGCCTGGTCGACGCCCTCCGTGTGCCGCAACGCCGCCGTGATGAAGCTCGACTCGTCGTCCAGCCAGCGCAGCGCCGAGTCCAGCGACCCGAAGCCGTGCGAACCGAACTGTCCGGCGCGGGTCGACATCTTCCCGTCGACCATCCGGATCACCGCGTCGGCCAGCTCCGCGTAGTTGGTCAGCAGCCGCTCCTGCGCCGCCGTCCGCTCGGCCGGCTCCT
>MUNB01000366.1 GCA_002154345.1 Streptomyces griseus | reverse complement strand
CCACCGCGCCCACGCCCACCCAGGCCGCCCCGCAGGCGCCGCCGACCCCGCCGCCGGGAGGCCCGCACTACACCCCGACCGGCTACGCTGTGGCCGCCGCACCCACCCAGACCGGACCCGCCGCACCCGGAGCCCCCGGGGCGCCGGGTGCTCCGGGCACCCTGCCGCCCGGCCACTGGCAGCAGAACACCCGCCCCCAGGGCTACCCCACTCCGCCGCCGCACCAGCAGTCCGGATTCGCTCAACCCGGCTTCCAGCAGCCCGGGTTCCCGCAGTCGGGGATCCAGCAGCCCGGCTGGGGCGCGTCCGGGTTCCAGCCCGCCGCGCCGCGCCCCAAGCGGACGGGCCTCATCATCGGCGCTTCGGTCTTCGGCGCGCTGGTCGTCCTCGGCGTCATCGGCAACCTGCTGCCGGACGACTCCGACACGTCCGGCAAGGGCGACCGGTCCACGGCGTCCTCCGACGGAGGTTCGAGTGGCGGCGGTTCCGCGGACAAGGCCGGGGACAAGCCGGCCGATCCCAAGCCGGTCTCGTACAAGGGCATAGACATGACGGCGAACTACGCCCTGAAGCTGGCCGACCATCCGCCCCGGCCGGTGGAGGACGAGGGCAGCGGCGTCAGCTACGGCAAGGGCGACTTCTACTTCTACCGGGATTCCCTCTTCGGCGACGAGCGGGTCGGCAGCGCCAACGGAAAGCTGGTGGTGCTGAAGAACTCGCAGAAGGGCTCTCTGGAGGTCTGTCGTCAGGAGACCCGCTTCACCGAGAAGATCGAGCTCGAACAGCTCACGTCCGGGTCGGAGATCTGTGTCCTCAGCAAGGCCGGACACATCGCCGTGGTGACCTACCGCGGCAAGTCGGGCCCGGACGACCCGAGCCGCTACATCACCCTCGACCTGACCGTCTGGCGCAACGCCGAGGAGGCGCAGCAGAGCTGACGGTCCGCCGGTCGACCCGACGGCCCGCCCCGGTCCGCCGGCCGGCCCGACGGCCCGCCCCGGTCAGCAGGTCGCGCCGGGGCGGACGGACTTCAGGCCGACGAGATAGGCGTCGACCTTCTCCGTGACACAGGCGTCGCCGCGCCCGTACGCGGTGTGCCCCATCCCCTCGTACGTGAGCAGCATCCCGCCGGGGAACTGCTCCGCGAGGCTCTCCGCCTCCGCGTACGGGGTGGACGGGTCGCCGGTGGTGCCCACGACCAGCACCGGCGGCACCCCGTCGGCGTCGACCCGGTGCGGCGTCCGGCTCCCGGACGGCCAGCCGCGGCAGGTGAGTTCGGCGGCCACCCCGGCGGTGCCGTAGACGCCGGCGGCCTTCTCCGCACGCGGCAGGACGTCCCAGTAGGCGTCGAGGTCGCGAGGGTGCGGGACGTCCAGGCAGTTGACGGCGGTCAGCGCGGCGCCCTCGTTGTCGACGGGGGGGACGTCCTCGTCGCCGGGGCCGCCCTCCCCGCTGTCCTCGGGAGCGGGTTCCTCCTCGGCCGGCTCCTCCTCGGCCGGCTCCTCTTCGGCCGGCTCCTCCTCGTCCAGCGCGCCCAGCCCGGTCGCGTCACCCGCGTCCGCCGCGGCCAACGCCCGGGACAGCGGCTCCCATTGGTCCTCCGGCGTGTACATCGCCATCGACACCGCGTCCAGGACGGCCGTCGCGTCCATCCCGCCGTACTCCGCGTAGGAGCTGTCCTCGGAGACCGGCAGCGGCTCACGTCCGGCACGGGTGTAGAGCCGTTCGATCAGCGCGCGTATCGCGTCGGGGCTGTCGGCCGGGCAGCTGTCACCCGCGACCTCCGCACAGTGGTCGGCGTAGTCGTCCACGCTCCGCCGGAATCCGGCCGACTGGCTGAGCACCCGCTGCGACCAGTCCAGCGACGGGTCGATCGCCCCGTCCAGCACCATCGCGCGGACCCGGCGCGGGAACAGCTCGGCGTACGCGGTACCCAGGCTCGTCCCGTACGACCAGCCCAGGTAGGTCAGTTCACGCTCGCCCAGGGCGGCGCGGAGCACATCCAGGTCACGGGCCGCGTCCTGGGTTCCGACGTGCCGCAGGAGGCCGCCGCTGTGCTGCTCGCAGTCCTTGGCGGCGGCTCGTGCCCCCGCGTCGGCGGCGGTGCGTTCCTCGTCCGTACGGGGGTGGAGCGGCACGACGCCTTCCGACGCGGCCGGCCCCGTCGCGTTCTCCTCGGCTTCGGGCTCCTCGGCTCCGTCCTCCTCGTCATCGGCCGCCGTGCAGGTCAGGGCCGGGACGCTCGCCCCGACCCCGCGCGGGTCGAAGGCGACGATGTCGAAGCGGTCGCGGGCCGCCCGGCCGAACGACTCGTCCATGCCCTCTTCGAGCGACGCGACCCCGGCCGCCCCCGGACCACCCGGGTTGAAGACGAGCGAGCCGATGCGCCGTTCCGGCTTCCCGGCCGCCGCGCGTGCCACCGGAAGGACGAAGGTCCTGCCGTTGCCCGGGTCGTCGTAATCCCGGGGAACGGTCAGTCGCGCGCACACGTACCCCTCCGTCTCGCAGTCCGTCCATCGAAGCCGCTGGCCGTAGAACGGCTTGAGGTCCGGCCGGGACGCGGGGTCGGCCGAGGCCGGGGCGGTGGCGGCCCGCCCCGGTCCGGCGGCCGGACCTGCCGTGCAGGAGGTGAGCGCGACCGCGCAGGCGAGTGCCAGTGCGGTGACGAGGGCGGGACGGCGGACGGGGTGGTTCAACGGACTGCTCCCGGGGATCGGACCGTGCGGTTCCCGGCAGCATCCCTGGTCGATGCTGAGGATTTGCTGAGTCGCCCCGGCGGCAGCCCCGCGGCCCGGTGTCAGCCGTCCGCGGCCGGCCGGTCGCCGCTCGGCAGCCGCAGCACGAACCGGGCCCCGCCGCACCGCCCGGGTCCGGCCGTGAGGCTGCCGCCGTGGGCGTGCGCGACCCAGGAGGCGATGGAAAGGCCGAGCCCCGTCGACCGCGAGCCGCTCCGGAACCGGTCGAACAGCGCCCCCGCCACCTCGGGCGGCAGCCCCGGCCCGGCGTCCTCCACCGTCACGGTGGCCGAGACCCCCTCGACGGCGACCGTGACCTCCACCTCGGCCGGGGCCCCGGGGGCGTGGCCGTGGACGAGCGCGTTGCCGACGAGATTGGCCACGGCACGCCGTACGAGGTCGGGGTCGGCGACCACGACGGCCTCCTGGGCCCGGACCGTCACCCGGTGGCCGTCCGCCGGCGCGTCCTCCACCACCGCCTCCACCAGCTGGTCCAGCCGCAGCGGCTCCGCCGCGAGCACGGCCGTCCCGGACATCAGCCGGGCCCGGGTGAGCAGCCCGTCGACCAGCGCGCCCATCCCCTCGGCCAGCCGCAGTGTGCGCCGGTGCACGTCGGTGCTGTCGGTGTCCCCGCGCAGCGCGGTCTCGGCGAGGGTCCGCAGCGAGGCCGCGGGCGTCCGCAGGTCGTGGGCGGCGTCCGCGAGGAACGACTCCTGCCGGTCCAGTGCCTCCAGGGCGGGCCGGACCGCCCGGCCCGACAGCAGATGCCCGACCAGGGCCGACAGACACACCAGGAGAGCGCAGCCGCCGGTCACCCGCCCGGCGAGCCGCCGGTGGTCCGCCTGCTGCGCGGCCGTGTCCGCGACGGTGACCAGGGCTCCCTGCGGGCGGGCGTCCTCCTCGGCCTCGGGCGGATAGAACGGCAGGGCCAGCAGACGTACCGGTTCACCCGTCGTCGTGACGCCGTCGAGGGACCGTTCCTCGTCGGCGTTCACGGCCGACGCGGCGGCCCGGCGTACGGCAGGACCGTCGACGGTGAGACAGGGCGTGCGGGGCGCGTGCTCGACGACCAGGTCCGCCGGGGCGATCCGGTGTCCGGCCCGCGCGGCGTCCGGCGCCGGGTCCGGCGGGACGGACAGCAGATGCAGGGGCGGGCAGGCGGTCCCGGCCGTGTCGAGCAGCACGTCGGCGTCCAGCCGCCCGTCCTCGTCCGTCTCCAGCAGGCCGAGCGCCCAGTTGGTGTCCGCGCTCATCGTCCGGTCCAGCTGATCGCGCCAGCGCCCGTCGTCGCCGCGTACCGCCCAGACGGCCATCGCCACCAGCCCCACCGCGCTGGTCAGGGTGAACAACAGGGTGATACGGCGGCGGAGCCGCCGCACCCGGGCGGTCGGGGTGAGCGGGCGGGAGCGCCGGAGCCGGCCGCGTACGGCTCCGGTCACGAGGCCGGGCCCTCCGCGTCCTCCGCCACGGCCAGCCGGTAGCCGGTGCCGCGCACGGTGTGGAGCAGCGCAGGAGCGCCGAGCTTGCGGCGCAGCTGCGAGATCAGCACCTCCAGCACATTGGACCGGTGCTCGGCCATCTCGTCCCAGCAGCGCTCGACCAGCTCCGCCCGGCCGACCGCCTGGTCGGCCCGTTCGGCCAGCACCTCCAGCACCGCGAACTCCCGGCTGGTCAGCGTCAGCAGCACCCCGCCCCGCCGCACCCGCCGCCGTGCCGTGTCGATCTCCAGATCGCCGACCCGCAGCACCGGCGGGGTGACGGCGGGGGCGCGACGGCACAGGCTGCGCACCCGCGCGACCAGCTCCGGGACGGCGAACGGCTTGACCAGATAGTCGTCGCCGCCCCGGGCGAAGCCCTCCACCCGGTCGGCGACGGTGTCCCGGGCCGTCAGGAACAGCACCGGCACCGCCCGACCGGAGCGCCGCAGCTCCTCCACGTACTCCGCGGCGTCCCCGCCGGGCAGCATCCGGTCGAACACGACGCAGTCGTACGCGGTGACGAACAGCGCCTCGTCGGCCTGCGGCAGGTCGACCGCCTCGTCGACCGCGAGCCCGGCGGCGCGCAGGGCGGCGGCCACGCCGAAGCGCAGATTGGCGTCGTCCTCGACCAGCAGCACTCTCACGCCGTCACCCTAGCCGGGCCGGGCAGCGGCGGTTACGCAGGTCAGCGGCCGACCGGTACGCAGGTCAGGACCCGACCGCACGCCGAGTCAGCGGCCGACCAGCTCCCCGTCCCGGGCGACGATCCGGCCGCCGCGCACCACCATCTCGCGCCGCGGCAGATCGACCACGACCTGCGGCAGGCACTCCCCGCGCACCAGCAGGAAGTCGGCCGGCGACCCCGGCTTCAGGTCCGCCTCCGGCAGCCCGAGAAGCCGCGCCCCGCCGTCGGCCCCCGACCGGAAGGCCGCCTCCAGCTCCTCGTCGAGGCGGGCGTCCCGCACCCAGGCCAGCAGGTGCGCGCGGTGCAGCATGTCCGCGTTGCCGAACGGGCTCCAGGAGTCCCGCACGCCGTCCGAGCCGAGGCCTACATGGACGCCGTGCTCGCGCAGCCGGTCGATCGGCAGCACCAGGTCGGACGAGGGCGCGACCGTCGTCAGGGAGATGCCCGCGTCGGCCAGGTCGGCGGCCAGCCCGTCCAGTTCACGCTCGGGCAGACCGGGCACGCAGAAGACGTGACTGACGGTCACCTTGCCCTGCAGCGACAGCGCCCGGGTGCGGTCGATGATCGCGCGCAGCGACTCCAGCCCGGTCGCGGCCCGCTCGTGCAGATGGATGTCGACGCCGACGCCGTGCCGGTCCGCGATGCCGAAGACGATGTCCAGCTGCTCGTCGAGCGCCTCGTCGAACCCGATCGGGTCGATGCCGCCGACCCGGTCGATCGCCCCGGTGCGCGCGGCCTCCTCCAGCAGCTCCTCGGTTCCCGGCGTCCGGACCACCCCGTGCTGCGGGAACGCGACGATCTCCACGTCCAGCGCGTGCCGCAGCGCCCTGCGGGCGGAACCGACGCCCTCGACGCCCACCAGGTCGTAGGCGGGAGCGACGTCGACATGGGCCCGCATCGCCCGGGTGCCCTGGGCCACGGCATGGCCCATCAGGCGCTCCGCGCGCTTCTCCAGCGGAGTGCGCAGCGCGTGGTACAGCTTCACGTCCTCCTCGGTGTACTCCGCGATGGTGCTCGCCGGGTTCCGGGCCACCCAGGGCTCGCCCCAGGCCGTCTTGTCGGGGTGGATGTGCGCGTCGACCAGACCCGGCAGGATCCACTGTCCGTGGGCTCGCAGCACCGGTACGCCGGAGGGCACCCGCGTTCCGAGGCGGTTCCGGGCGCCGGCCGCGCGGACGACGCCCCGGGTGATCACCACGACCGCGTCCTCGGTGACCTCGCCGGTCAGCGGGTCGAGCAGGGTGCCGCCCTCCACGACCAGATCGCCGCCCCGCCCGGACGCGCCGCGCGACGCGGCCTGAGCGGCGGACGCGGCGGGTGCCGCCTGGGCCAGGACCGCGGACGTACCGGCCAGGGCCGCGGCGCCGGCGAGCACACCGCGCCTGGTCAGCCGGCCGGAGGGGGGCGGGGTGTTCTCGACGCACATGGGAGGGCTCCTTCGGCCGCGGCAAGCGGAAGCGAACGTGGGAGCATTTTGTATACCAGGATCGTCGGTGATCTGGGAAGGAGTGATTCCGTTCCCCGCACGTGCAGGAAACGTGCAGGAAGTGGGGTGCTGTCTCGAGGTGGCCTCAGGGGCTGGGGGTGATTGGTATACAAAGGGTCAGGTGTCGAGGAACAGGGATCGCAGGGCCACGGCCCGGCTGTCCCGTACGTGCAGCAGCGTGCTCGCCGCCGCCGACTCCTCGTCGCCCGTCGCGATGTACCGGAACATGACCGCGTGCTGGGCCCGCATGTGCTCCGGCTCCTCCCGCATCCCGAACAGCAGCTGGAGCTGTCCGCCGAGCTGCTCCATGGTGCGGGCCAGCATCGGGTTGCCGCTCAGGGCCACGATGTCCTCGTGGAAGGCGGTGTGGGCCGCCACCTCGCGCGTCCCCTCGTCGTCGGACGCCGCCTGCTCCGCCCGGTCGAGCGAGGCCCGCAGCGCGGTGACGCCCGGCAGCTCCGCCGGGGCGGACCGGGCCACCCGGCGGGCCGCGAGCCGGGAGGCCTGGACCGCGAGCGGTTCCCACACCTCGTACAGGTGCTCCACATCGGCCCGCTCCAGCCGGCGCACCCGGACCCCGCTGTGCGGCAGCAGCTCCAGGAGCCCCTCGCCCACCAGGGCGCGCAGCGCCTCGCGGACCGGGACCCGGGACATCCGCAGCTCCTCGGCGACCTCGCGCTCCACGAGGCGGGCGCCCTGCGGGTAGCGCCGGTCGACGATCCGCTGCCGGACCGCGTCCCGCGCGCGGGCGCTGAGCGACAGGCGCTCCGGCGCGCCCGCCTGCTCGTTCCCGGGACCGTCCGGCCGCGTCCGGTCCCGGCCTGCGCTGCTGCCCGCCACGTACGCCATCCTCCGCTCGGCCTGCCCCCGGGCCGAGGATACGCGGGGCCCCGGCGGGCGGTCAGGTCCTGCCCGGCACCCGTCCGTCCGGCAGGAAGAGCACCGAGTTGATGTACCGCTCGCGGTGCGGGACCAGAGCCCGGCGCAGCAGACCCCGGTGCACCAGGTGCTCGGTCCGCGCCTGGTGGGCCACCAGGTCGAACCCGTCGAGCGTGATCCAGCGCCGGCCCGCCAGGAGCCAGCCCGCATAGCCCTGTCCGGTCAGCAGCTCGACGGCCGGGGCGATCGGGCCGAGCCGGCTCTCCAGCTCGATGAGCAGCGCCGGGCGGTCCGTGCGCAGCAGCTCCGCCGCGCCGAGCAGGGCCGCCCGCTCGCCGCCGTCGACGTCCATCTTCACGAAGCCGACCCCGCGCAGCCCCAGACCGTCGACGGTGATCGACGGCACCTCCAGGCAGTGCGCGTGGATGTCGCGGCGGGCCAGCGACGACACCCCCCTCTCGCCCTGGTCGCCTTCCGGGAACCACAGCTGTGCCCTGCCTTCCCGGTCGGTCGCCGCGCCCTGGACCACCCGGGCGTTCGACGGCAGCGTCCGGCGCAGATGATCGGCCAGATGCGGCACCGGCTCGATGGTGACCACCTCGGCGCAGCGGGCGGCCAGCCGCCGCGACCACGGGCCGTACCAGCCCCCGATGTCGAGGGCGATGCCGTCCGGCGGGCAGAAGTCGGCGAGCCGCCGCAGCTCGGGCTCGAAGCGCGGATACAGGGCGACGGCCGCCGAGCCGACCAGGCGGGCGGGCAGCCGGGACGCCACCGCCGCGGCGAACGTGGTCACGTGGCCGAGGCCTTGAGCCGGCTGAGCAGGCGC
>MUNB01000365.1 GCA_002154345.1 Streptomyces griseus | reverse complement strand
CCTGCCGGGGCCAGGGCGTCGGGGTCGACGCCCTGGCCCCGGCAGGTGAGGGACGGGGCGGGGCGCGCGGTGGCGGCCTCGGCGGGCGCGGCGGCGGCGCCGAGGAGCCCGGCGACGGCGAGCGGGAGAGCGAGCAGGGCAGCGGCGGCGGTGCGGGTCCGGGACATCAGGGCTCCAGTCGTTAGTTCCTCATGTGTTCGTTAGAAGTTGTAACTCCCGGTGGGTCGAAGGGTCAAGGGTGGGCGGAAGGTTCCGTGATATCTTCTAACGGAAATTTGAGTGAGTAGCTGACGTGGTGACGGAAGGCGGCACCCCATGGCGAAGTCCGACGCCGCGACCCCCCGGGAGCGCTACCGCGCCCAGGTCCGCACGGAGATCAAGCAGCACGCGTGGGAGCAGATCGCCACGGCCGGTGCGTCCGCGCTCTCGCTCAACGCGATCGCCAAGCGGATGGGGGTCAGCGGGCCCGCGCTCTACCGCTACTACGCGGGCCGCGACGAACTGATCACCGAGCTGATCCGGGACGCGTACCGCAGCCTCGCCGACGCCGTCCACGCGGCGGCCGGCACCGGCGCCGACCTGGCCGGACTCGCGCACGTCCTGCGCGACTGGGCGCTGGCGGACCCGCAGCGGTACTTCCTCATCTACGGCACCCCCGTCCCCGGCTACCACGCGCCCGAGGAGATCACCGGCATCTCGCAGGAGATCATGGCCGACCTGCTGACCGCCTGCGCGGCCCTCGAACCGGACGTGCCCGCCACCCCGTTCGCCGCCCATCTGGCCGGCCACCGCGACTGGGCCGGTGACCACCCCGCCCCGCCCGAGGCCCTGCACCGGGCCCTCGCGTTCTGGACCCGGCTGCACGGCGTGCTGTCCCTGGAGCTGGCCGGTCACTTCACCGGCATGGGCTTCGACCCCGCCCAGCTCTTCCGGGCCGAACTGGACGACCTGGTGGCGCGGCGCGGCTGAGGCCCGGGCCTCGGGAGGGCAGTCAGGAAACGCTGTCCGCCGAGGACCGGAACGTACGCCGGTAGACCGTCGGCGGCACGCCCAGGGCCGCCTGGAGGTGCTGGCGCAGCGAGGTCGCCGTGCCGAAGCCCGCGTCCCGGGCCACCTGGTCGATCGACAGGTCCGTCGACTCCAGCAGATGGCGGGCCCGCTCCACCCGCTGCTGGGTGAGCCACTGGCCGGGGCTGATCCCGACCTCCTCGCGGAAGCGGCGCGTGAACGTCCGTACGCTCATCGCCTCCTGCTCCGCCATGTCCCGCAGCAGGATCGGCCGCTCCAGCCGGGCCAGCGCCCAGGACCGGGCGGCGGTCGTGGTCGCGAACTGCGGCTCGGGCACGGGGCGGTGGATGTACTGCGCCTGCCCGCCGTCCCGGTGCGGGGGCACGACCGTGCGGCGGGCGATCTCGTTCGCCACGGCCGCCCCGTGGTCGCGCCGCACCAGATGCAGGCAGAGGTCGATCCCGGCGGCGACCCCGGCGGAGGTGAGGACATCGCCGTCGTCGATGAACAGGACGTCCGGGTCGACGCGGACCTGCGGGAACGTCCGCTGGAAGTGGTCGGCGGAGGACCAGTGCGTGGTGGCGGGGCGGCCGTCGAGATAGCCGGCCGCCGCCAGGACGTAACTGCCGGTGCAGATGGAGACCATCCGGGTGCCGGGCCGGACCAGGGCGAGCGCGGCGGCCAGCTCCTCGGTGAGCCTGCCCTCCTCGAAGACCGGACCCAGCTCGTAGGAGGCGGGGACGACGACCGTGTCGGCGGTGGCGAGCGCCTCCGGGCCGTGCTCCACGAGGACGCAGAAGTCGGCGTCGGTCCGGACCGGGCCCGGCGGCCGGACCGAGCAGGTCACCACGTCGTACAGCTTCCGGCCCGTGCCGTCCGCCTCCGTGCCGATGCTGCGGCCGAAGATCCGCTGCGGGATGCCCAGTTCGAAGGGGAGCAGCCCGTCGAGGGCCAGGACGACGACGCGGTGCGGCACGACGGCCTCCTCGAAGATCACAGGGGAATCCTGTAGCTGGTATAGACCACGAGCTGATACAGGTTACTGATGTGATGGAGAAGCCGACAGGGCGCGCGTCCATTCCCGACGCCGCGCGCGACACCCGTACGTCCCCGGTACCGAACCCGGTCCGGCGCCCGAACCCGATCCCGGCCCCGCTCGATGGCGGCGGACCGGGCGGACCGTCCGGGACCGGTCCGGGCGCCGGACCCTCCTTCGGCTCCGCCCCCGGCCGCGCCGGGCTCTGGAACCGTAACTTCCGCTACTTCTTCGTGGCCCGTACGGTCGCGCTCTTCGGCGACGGCATGATCCCGGTGGCCCTGACCGCCGGACTGCTGGGCGCGGGACGGCCCGCCTCGTCGGTCGGCTTCGCGCTCGCCGCCTGGATGGGGCCGCTGGCGGTGTTCGTCCTGTTCGGCGGGGTGCTCGCCGACCGCTTCACCCCGCGCCGCATGATGATCATCGCCGATGCGCTGCGGCTGATCGGCGCCTCCGTGCTGGCCGTGACCTTCGCGACCGGCAACCCGCCGCTGTGGGCGGTGTACGTCCTCTGCTCGGTGGCCGGCGTCGGCGCGGCGCTCTTCCAGCCCGGGGTCGCCTCGACCGTGCCGCGCGTCTCCACCGACGTCCAGCGCGCCAACGCCGTCCTGCGGGTCGCCGAGGCGCTGATGACCATGGCCGGGCCCGCCTTCGCCGGGGCGCTCGTCGGCCTCGCCAGCGCCGGGGCCGTCTACGCGGCCAACGCGGCGACCTTCGCGGTCTCCGGCGCCTGCCTCTTCCTGATGCGGCTGGCCCCGGCCCCGCACGACGACGCGGTACGTGGCACGTTCGCCGCCGAACTGGTCGACGGCTGGCGGGAGTTCCGGGCCCGGTCCTGGCTGTGGGGCGTGATCGCGGTCTGGACGGTGTACGGCTTCGCGGTCCTCGGCCCGATGCTCCCGCTGACCGCCGTCCTGGTCACCGAGGCGCACGGCTCGGGGGCGTACGGAATGCTGATGGCGGTGAACGGGGCGGGCAGCGTCGTCGGCGGTCTCCTCGCCCTGCGGCTGCGCCCGTCGCATCCGCTGGCGGCGGGCGCGGTGGCGCTGCCGCTGGTGGCGGTGAGCCTGCTGGTGCTGGCGCTCGGGCTGCCGGTGCCGGTGCTGGCGGCGGGGCAGTTGCTCGCCGGCGGGGCGGCCGCGTTCTGGCTGGTGATGTGGTCCACGACGGTCCAGACGCATGTTCCGCCGGAGGCCCTGAACCGGCTGCACGCCTACGATGTGGCGGGCTCGCTCCTGATGGTCGCGGCGGGCCGCGCGCTGGCGGGCCCGGTGGCCGAGGCGGTCGGGGCGCCGGAACTGCTGGTGGCGGCGGCCGTGATCAACATGGGGGTGGTGGCGGTGCTGCTGGTGGCCCGGCCGATCCGGCGGCTCAAGCGGATCGGGCACATATGAGGCGCCCGACACGGTCACCCACGACGCCCGCGTCCCCGCCAACGCCCCTGCCGCGTACGGTCTCGGGCAGCCCGGCCACGGCCGGGACACCCCTGCCCCGCCCGCTCGTGGTCCGCGCCGTCGCGGCGTCGGCGGCCGTCGCCACCGTCGCCGCGGGTCTCGCCGTGCGCGCCGGGGCGGACGGCGCGTTCGCCAAGTACGCGGGGAGCGCGCTCTACACGGTGCTGCTCTGCGCCCTCGTCGCCTTCTGCGCGCCCCGCGCGCGCCCGGCCGTGGTGGCCGGCACGGCGCTGGTGGTGAGCTGGGCGGTGGAGTTCGCGCAGCTCACCGGCGTACCGGCGGAGCTGTCGGCACACAGCACGGCGGCCCGGCTGGTGCTCGGCTCGACCTTCAACGCGCCGGATCTGTTCTGGTACGCGGTGGGCGCGGCGGCGGCCTGGTCGGTCCACGCGGGGGCCACGAGGCTCCGCCGCTGACCGGCGGGCGTGGGGGCTGCCGGCCGCCCCCACGCCCGCCGTGGCCCGATCCCTGCGAACCATGTCTTTCCGGCCACTCGCAGGGAGATCCGCAGGCCAAGAAGCTGGTCCACGTGACCGAGACCATCGAAAGCGCCGCTCAGGACGACCGGCGGCCGCCCCGCGAGGCGCGCCGCCGCCGCTTCCCCTTCTCCGTCCACCGGGCGTGGATCGTCGCCGCCGTCACCTTCGTGACGATCATCGGCGGCGCGGCCTTCAACTCGCTGCCCGGACTGCTCATCGAACCGCTCCACAGCGAGTTCGGCTGGTCGCGGGGCGAGATCGGGCTCGCGGTCTCCATCGACATGGCGCTGTACGGGCTGACCGCGCCGTTCGCCGCCGCGCTCATGGACCGCTTCGGCATCCGGCGGGTCGTGGCGGTCGCGCTGACCATGGTGGCGGCCGGGGCGATCGCCAGCGTCTGGATGACCGCCTCCTGGCAACTGATGATCTATTGGGGCCTGTTGGTCGGCCTCGGCACCGGTTCGATGGCGATGGCGTTCGCCGCGACCGTCACCAACCGCTGGTTCGTGGCCCGCCGTGGCTTGGTCACCGGCATCCTCACCGCGGCGGGCGCCTCCGGGCAGCTCGTCTTCCTGCCGCTCTGCGCCTGGATCGTCGACCGGCACGGCTGGCAGCCCGCGTCGGTCACCGTCGCGCTGGCCGCCCTGGTCGTCGTCCCGTTCGTCTGGCTCCTGATGCGCGACCACCCGGCCGATGTGGGGCTCGCCCCGTACGGCGGTACGTATGTCGCGAAGCCGGCCCCGGCCCGCGGCGCCGCGCGCCGGACGGTGCGGGTGCTGTTCGACGCGGCCCGCACCGGCCCGTTCTGGCTGCTCGCGGGCACCTTCGCGATCTGCGGGGCCTCCACCAACGGCCTGATCCGCACCCACTTCGTCCCCTTCGCCCACGACAACCACATGCCCATCACCGTGGCGGCCTCGCTGCTCGCGGTGATCGGGGTCTTCGACGTCATCGGCACGATCTTCTCCGGCTGGCTCACCGACCGCTTCGACGCCCGCAGGCTGCTCGCCGTCTACTACGCGCTGCGCGGGATCTCACTGCTGTTCCTGCCGCTGCTGATCGGCCCCGAGGTGCAGCCGCCGATGATCTTCTTCATCGTGTTCTACGGCCTCGACTGGGTCGCCACCGTCCCGCCGACGCTGGCCCTCTGCCGTGAGCAGTACGGCGAGGACAGCGCGATCGTCTTCGGCTGGGTGCTGGCCTCGCACCAGGTGGGCGCGGCGGTCGTGGCGTTCCTCGGCGGGGTCGCGCGGGACGTGTTCGGCAGTTACGACGTGGTCTGGTACGCGTCGGGGGCGCTGTGCGCGATGGCGGCGCTGATGTCGCTGGTGATCCGGCGGGTCCGGCAGCCGGAGGCCGGGCTCAGCAGCTGAACCGGCCGGGCTCCGGCTCAGCCGCTGAACCGCCCGAACGCGCCCCGGTGGAACAGCAGGGGATCGCCCTCCGCCGTCGCCCCCAGCGCCTCCACCCGGCCGACCACGATGAGGTGGTCGCCGCCGGTGTGGACGGCGTGGATACGGCAGTCGATCCAGGCGGGTACGGAGTCGAGCAGCGGTGAACCGGTCGCCGGGGCGTCCTCGTAGGCCACGCCCGCGAACTTGTCGGCCCCGCTCACCGCGAACCCCCGGCACAGCGCGCCCTGTTCGGCCCCCAGGACGTTCACGCAGAACGTCCCGGCGCGGGCGATGCGCGGCCAGGTCGTCGACGTACGGGCGACCATGAAGGACACCAGCGGCGGGTCCAGCGAGAGCGAGGCGAAGGACTGGCAGGCGAAGCCCGTCGGGCCGTCCGCGTCGCGTGCGGTGATCACGGTGACGCCGCTGGCGAAGTGGCCCAGCACGCGCCGGAATTCGTCCGGTGCGACCGGCAGCCCCTCGTCGTCCCGGACCGCCCTCAGGTCCGGCCGGGGAAGCGCCTCGGCCGGTGTCTGCGGTGCGGCTGTCGTGGCGGCGCCGACGGACCTGAGGTACCGGACGGCGGTGGCGGCCATGCCTGCGTGTCCCATCACGCCGTCCATTAGAGCTGACGGATCGTCAGATGTGAAGTCGCTCGTGCGGGGCGGGCGTCAGGTTCCGGTGCGCTTGGCGTAGTGGCGCTGGGCCTTCGCGCGGTTGCCGCAGCCCGCCATGGAGCACCAGCGGCGCGTGCCGTTCTTGGAGACGTCGTAGAAGTGCAGGATGCACGCGTGGTTCGCGCAGGGGCGGATGCGGTCGGGCCGGTCCGCGATCAGGTGCAGCCAGTTGTCCGCCGCGTACCAGGCGGGGATCCAGGACGGGTCGTCCGTCTCCACCGCGGACTCCGGTGCTCCGTCGGGGCCCAGCGTGCGGCGGATGCGCCCGTGGGAGAGGACCTCGTTCAGGTGGGTGGCGTCCTCGGGGGTGGCTGGATCGTGGCGGGCCGTCGTGGTGACGAGTGCGTCGAGCGCCGCGCGGGTCAGGAGCAGGCGGTCCAGCGTGGTGCGGTCGGCGGGCGGGGCCGGAGCGGCTTCCGTGGGGCGGAGGTGTTCGCGTACCGGCGGGCTGTCCAGCCAGAGAGCCAGGCCGGCCACGGAGTCCAGCAGGTCGTGTCGGCCGTCGCCGTCGATCCAGCGGGTGTTGAGCAGGTCGAGGGCGAGCGGCTCGCCGGTCAGGGGGCGGGGGTCGGTCCCGGAGG
>MUNB01000364.1 GCA_002154345.1 Streptomyces griseus | reverse complement strand
GAGCACCCACCGGGCACCGGCCACCACGGGCACCTGGGCGAAGGCCCGCGAGGACTGGATGAACGGCTCCCGTTTCGGTGAGGTGAAGGGCTATGACGGTGCCCCGATCCCCGATCCCCGACCCCTGCTCCTCAGCTTCCGCCGGGGCCCCTCAAGGCCCGGGGACGGGTGCGCTGACCGCCTCCTCGGTGACCGTCGCGAGGAGTGTGCGCACCGGCGCAGCCTCCGCGGATTCGGTGGACTCGAAGAAATCCAGCGCCTCCTGCCAGCAAACGCGGGCGCGGTGGGCGTGACCCATCGCGTGCAGAGCCTTTCCCAGTACGACGAGGACGGTGGCGCGGCGCCACGCGCCGCCGATTCCACGGAGAACGGTCATGGCCTGTTCGGCGTGGGCCGCGGCCGAGGCGGGCCGGTCCATGAGCTCGGCCTCGGCGAGGCGGAAGTATGTGAGCCCCACCCATAGGTCCTGCAGACTGTCGCGGAAGACCTGCAGAGCATTCTCCAACTGCTCGACGGCCTCCTCCGGCCTGCCCGCCCGGGTGAGAGCCAGGCCGAGTGCGTATCGGCCGTTGGCCCCCCGCAGGGACGCGCCCAGCGTGTCGTACAGGTCGATGCCCCGCTGGGCGAGCTCGACCGCACTGGCCGGCCGGTCCATCGCGACATGGACCCGCGAGAGGTTGCACAGAGCGCCTGCCTCACCGAGCGCGTTGTCGTCGGCGCGGAACTTCTCCATGGCCTCCAGCAGGTGGCGCTCGCCGTCCTGGAGGCGGCCTTGGTACAACGCGATGATCCCGAGGTCGTTCGACGCACAGCATTCGACCAACACGTCGCCCGACTCGCGGGCGAGGTCCTTGGCCCGGTGGGCCTCGCCGTCGGCCTCGGTGAACCGGCCGGTGATCAGAAGGGCGTTGGCGAGAGCCGCGCGGGCACGGCCCTCGGCGCGCGGGTCGCCGGAGCCGTGCGCGGCGTCGCGCAGGGCTACGGCGGTGGACTCGTACTGGCCGGAGTGAGCGGCGGACTCGCCGAGATCCCTGGCCGCCCACACCAGGTCCACGGCCCGCCGTAGGGCCCCGGGTCGTTCGGTGGCCTGCCGGGCGCAGGCCAGGAGAGGGCCCACCTCGCGATGGAGCCAGTCCAGTGCGGCACGCGGCTCCGGGAAGTCCAGGCCGGGGTGGTGGGTCGCGGAGAGACGGGAGAGGAAGCGGTCGCCGGGATGTTCCAGGGCGTATACGCGTGAGGCTGTGGCGAGATAGAAGTCGAGGAGGCGGTCGAGGGCCGCTTCGACTTCGCCGAGGGGATGTTCGCCGTGTTCGGCCCGATCACGTGCGTACAGCCGAACGAGCCGGTGGAAGCGGTAGCGACCGGGCGTGGCCGATTCGAGGAGAGAGCTGTCCACCAGCGACTCGAGGACGTCCTCGGTGCTGGACTCGGTCAGATCGAGTGCCGCTGCTGCGGCCGGGAGCGAGATGTCGGGTCCACCGGCCAGGCCGAGGAGGTGGAACGCACGCTGTTGGGCGGGTTCCAGCTGGCCGTAGCCGAGTTCGAAGGTGGCGGTGACGGCGAGATCGCCCACCTGGAGCTCGTCGAGGCGGCGGCGTTCGTCGGCGAGCTTCGCGGCGAGGACGGACACGGTCCAGGTGCGGCGGGCGGCCAGTCGGGACGCGGCGATCCGAATGGCGAGGGGCAGATAGCCGCAGGCGGCGACGACTTCGTGTGCGGCCTGCTGTTCGGGCCTCACGCGGTCTTCACCCACGATGCGGGTGAAGAGGAGAACGCCCTCCTCGGGGCTCATCACGTCGAGGTCCACGAGATGAGCTCCTTCGAGAGCTGTCATCCTGACGCGGCTGGTGACCAGGGCGGCACAGCCCGCCGCGCCCGGCAGCAGCGGCCGTATCTGCGCCGCGTCGCGCGCGTTGTCGAGGAAAACCAGCACGCGCCTGCCGTCAAGGAGGGAACGGTAGAGCGCGGACCGCGCGGGCAGGCTGTCGGGAATGTCCGAGGAGCGCATCCCCAGGCCGTGGAGGAAGTCCCCCAGGATGGCTTGCGGATCGGCGGGAGAGGTTCCCGAACCGCCCAGGTCGGCGTAGAGCTGACCGTCGGGGAAGTGCATGCGCGCGCTGTGCGCGACGTGCACGGCCAGGGTCGTCTTGCCGACACCGCCGGGCCCGGCGAGCGCGGAGAAGGCCATGACCTTGCTCTCGGCGCCATGGGACAGCGTCGCGGCGAGCTCGTTGACGAACGATGTTCGGCCCGTGAAATCCGCGACGGTGGCCGGAAGTTGCGCCGGCCTCACCGAGGCGGCCGTGATCGGCGCAGCTGGTTCGCCGGAGGGTGCGAGACCGCCGTCGGCATGCAGGATGCGCTGCTGGAGCCTGGCCAGCTCGGGGCGGGGATCGACGCCCAGTTCCTCGGCGAGCAGCCTGCGCGTGTCGGCGTACACGGCGAGTGCCTCGGCCTGTCTGCCGCTACGGTAGAGGGCCAGCATCAAGAGCTCCCGCAGCCGTTCCCGCAACGGATGCGCGTATGCCAGGGCGGTCAACTCGGATACGGCCTCGGCATGGTGACCGACTTCCAGATCCAGGTCGAGGCGGCTCTCCAGCAACTGGAGTCGCCATTCGAAGAGCCTGGTCCGCTGGTTCTCGGCGAAGGGCCCGGGCACTCCGGCCAGGGGTTCGCCGTCCCACAGCTCCAACGCGCGGTTCAGGAACTCCCGTGCGCGGGTGAGGTCTCCGGACGCGCGGGCCTGATCGGCGTGGTCGGCGCAATCGCGGGCCTCGTCGAGATCCAGCGAACCGGGGGACAGTCGTAGTGCGTAACCGCCGGACTCGGACACGAGGCGCTCACTCGAGAGCACCTTGCGCAGCCTGGAGGCGTACGTGCGGGTGACGGCCAGCGCCTGCGACGGAGGTTCCTCGCCCCACATCGCTTCGATCAGTTCCCCGGCAGTCACGGTGCGGCCGTTGCTCAGGAGGAGCGCCGAGAGCAGGGCGCGCTGCTGAGGGCTGCCGATGGAGACCACCTCGGACCCACGCCAGGCGCGCACCGGGCCGAGCACCGAGAACCTCAGGTCCGGCGCCTCCGCTGCCATCACCTCGCCCAGCACCACCATTTCTCCGACCGTGTCCCGCATCCGTATGCGGGACGTACATCGTTCGTATATCTCCGAGGCCCACCATGGTGAACCTGACGTCCACCACCAGACTGCCCAGTCCGGAGGACCAGCGTCGCGAGGGTACCCCGGGATGGCCTCCCGGGGTCCTTGGCATGCCCGATTCCCCCAAGTCTATTGCTCAGATGCGACTTTGAGCTACCTTCATAGCGTCGTCACGCCGTTGAAGAGCGCTGAGGTCCCTCTAGCCAAGGGTCTGCTGACGCGTCCTTCCCGCAGCGTGCCGATCTCATCACGGACTGGGCAATCGGACGTTAGGAGAGTGCGCTGTCATGCACTTCACGGGTTCATCAACAGGATTACTGGCCGGCGTGGTCATCTCGCTGGCCTACTTCGCCCTCGTCGGTCATGTGGTGAAGTCGCTGCGGGCCACGCATCGGCTTCCCGCGGTCATCATGGCCGTATCGGGGCTCATCGGCGCGCTGCCCGCGATCCTCTACGCGCTGTACCGCGCGCTGGACGTGGTCGCCTGACCGGCTCGACAGCCCGCTGAGCAGCGGGCCGGGGTCCCGGTGCGGTGTACCGGGACCCCGGAACACCGCACCTACGGGGCGACATGCTTCCCCACTCGATCGAGTGGATCTTGCTGCCCGGGTACGCGATTTGGTCCGGGAAACGGTCCCGCCGACGCGATCATTCGGCGGTGATCTCTTCGATTCGGACGGCCCACCGTCCCAAGTCCCTGCTCCCGGCCGGGCTCGGTCTCCTCGCTCTCGTCACGCTGCTCCCCGCCGTGCCGGCCGCCGCGGCGCCCGCGCGGGACTCGCTGCCCCGGGCCGAGGCGCAGGCGCCGGGCCGCCTCACGACCCCGGCCGAGCGCAGGACCGACGCCCGTCTCGACGCGTTGCGGGACAACCCGGCGCGGCTCAAGGCGTTCTTCGCGGCGCTGCCCAAGGGCGGCGACCTCCACAACCACCTCTCGGGCGCCGTCACCACCGAGTATCTGATCCACCTCGCGGGCGAGAACGGCCTGTGCATCGACGCCACCGACACCGCCGTGCGCCCGCCCTGCGGACCGGGCACCCGGCCGGCCGCCGACGCCCGCACGGACGCCGCGTTCCGCCAGCGGATCGTCCGCGCCTGGTCGATGCAGGACTTCCCCGCCGACCAGTCCGGCCACGACCACTTCTTCGACACCTTCGGCAAGTTCGGCGAGGCGACGCGCGACCGCGGCAAGATGCTCGCCAACGTCGCCAACACCGTGGTCGAGCAGAACCAGTTCTACCTGGAGACCCTGGTCACCCCGGCCTCGGACTCCGCGAAGAAGCTCGCCGAGTCCGTGGGCTACGACGCCGATCTCGCCGGGTTCCACCGGAAGCTGGTCGCCGGCGGAAAGCTCGACGCGGTCGTCGCCGAGGCCGTACGCGAGGCGGACGCCGCCGACACCCAGTTCCGGGAGACGGCGCACTGCGACACCGACCGTCCCGACCCGGGCTGCCGGCTCCCCGTCCGGTGGATCTCCCAGGTTTCCCGCGGCAGTTCGAACGAGCGCGTGTTCACGCAGATGGCCGTCGGCATGCGACTCGCGGAGCGCGACCCGCGCTTCGTCGCCGTCAACCTCGTCCAGCCGGAGGACGGGGAGAGCGCCCTGCGCAACTACCGCCTCCAGATGCGGATGCTCCAGTACCTGCGCACCCAGTACCCGGACGCCCGCCTCACCCTGCACGCCGGTGAGCTGACCCCCGGCCTGGTCAAGCCCGAGGACCTGACGTTCCACATCCGCGAGGCCGTCCTCGTCGCCGGCGCCGAACGCATCGGCCACGGCGTCGACCTGGTCCACGAGGACGACTGGCGGCAGCTCGCCCGCACCATGGCGCGGCGCGATGTCGCCGTCGAGGTGCCGTTCAGCAGCAACAAGCAGATCCTGGGCGTCGCGGGCGACGACCACCCGTTCAACGCCTACCGCCGCTACGGCGTCCCGGTGGTCCTGGCCACCGACGACCCCGGCGTCTCGCGGATCGACATCAGCCACGAGTACCAGTACGCCCGTGCCACCTACGGCCTGAGCTACACCGAGCTGAAGGACCTGGCCCGCGCCTCGCTGACGTACGCCTTCCTCGACGGCGACAGCCTGTGGGCCACCGGCGCCCAGCGCTCCGGCTACCGCCCGGTGCGCGTCTGCGCCGGATCCCGGCCGGGCATCGCGCCGCCCGCCCCGGCCTGTGCCCGCTATCTCGCGGACAACGCCAAGGCGGCCACCGAGTGGCGTCAGGAAGCGGCCTTCGCCGGATTCGAACGCCGACAGGGCGGAGCGCGCTGACCCCGCGCCACCGCTGACCGTCCGACGACCAGGGGGCGGGACCGTGCAGGGCGGCCCAGGGCCGGACACGGTCCCGCCCGCCCCGTAGGACGCGCGGCCCGCCCGGCCCACGGCTACGCTCGCGGCATGGGAGAGAGCGGAGAGGACGCGACCGCCGAGCCGCCCACGGCCCCGGGCACGCCCGACGCCGACCACGCCCGGCTCGCCGCGATCGTCGACGCCTGGGCCGCCGCGATCGTCGCGAACGACGCGGCACGGATCGCGGACTTCACGGCCGACGAGTGGGTCATCGTCTCCGAGTCCGGCATCACGGACCGGGAGGCGTTCCTCGGCCACGTGAGGTCCGGCGACCTGACCCACTCGGCGATGCGGGCCGTCACCCCGCCGAGGATCCGGGTCCACGGCGACACCGCGACGATCACCGCCCGGATCACCAACACGGCCCACTACGCGGGCCGCCGGTTCGACGCCGACGAATGGACCACGGACGTCTTCGTACGGCGCAACGGCCGCTGGCGGTGCGTACTCAGCCACATCACGCCCGCCGCCCCGACCGACCCGCCCCCCACCGCATGAGCGGGACGACCGACCCCGCCCGCCGGGGGAAACACCTCGGCAGGAAGCGCCTCGGCTACCCGGCCGCCGCGGCCGTCTTCGCCATCGGTATGGCGGGCACCACGCTGCCCACCCCGCTCTACGGCCTCTACCGGGAACAGCTCGGCTTCTCCGAGCTGATGGTGACCGTGGTCTTCGCCGTCTACGCCCTCGGGGTGATCGCCACTCTGCTGCTCGCCGGGAACGTCTCCGACGAGGCGGGCCGACGGCCCGTTCTGCTGGCCGCCCTGGGCTTCTCGGCGGCCAGCGCGCTCTGCTTCCTCTTCGAGGGCGGGCTCCCCGCCCTGTTCGCCGGCCGGCTCCTCTCCGGCTTCGCCGCCGGACTGCTGAGCGGCGCGGCGACGGTCACGGTCATGGAGCTGGCCCCGCCGGGACGTGCGGCACGCGCCGGGCTGGCCGCGACCGCCGCGAACATGGGCGGCCTGGGCTGCGGCCCGCTTCTGTCGGGACTGCTCGCCGAGTACGCCCCCTGGCCGCTGCGGCTCCCCTTCGTCGTGCATCTGGGGCTGATCGCCCTGGCCGCCGCACTGACCTGCCTCCTGCCCGAGACGGTCACCACCCGCGTCCGCCGTTTCCGGCTGCGGCCGCAGGGGCTCGCCGTCCCGCCCGAGGTGCGCGCGGTGTTCGCCCCCTCGGCGCTGGCCGCCTTCGCCGGGTTCTCCCTGCTGGGCCTTTTCACGGCGGTCGCCCCCGCGTTCGTGGCCGAGACGCTCGACGTCCACAACCTGGCCCTGACCGGACTCGTCGTCTTCTCCGTCTTCCTCGCCTCCACGGCCGGGCAGGCGCTCATGGGGCGGGTCGGCGAGCGCCGGGCCCTGCCGGGCGGCTGCTTCGTCCTGGTCGCCGGACTCCTGCTGGTCGGGGCCTCCTTGCTGTTCGCCTCACTTCCGCTGCTCGTCGCCGGGGCGCTCTGCGGCGGCCTCGGGCAGGGGCTGGCGTTCCGGGGCGCGGTGAAGGCGATCAGCGCGGCGGCGCCGCCCGAGCACCGGGCGGCGACCGTGTCCGCCTTCTTCGTCATCGCCTACCTGGGCATCTCCCTGCCCGTCGTCGGCGTCGGCGCGCTCACCCTCGGCATCGGGCTCCGGAACGCCGGACTGACCTTCTCCGGCTGTGTGCTCGCGCTGGCCCTGGGCGTCGGCCTGCATCTGGCGCGACGGCCTCCCGCACCCGGGTGACGTACGCGCTCCTCCGACCCGCGTAGGCCCGCCTCGTTCACGTACGCGAAAACCCTTGCCGCCCCCGCCGATCATGGTGCGAGACTGGCCCGGTGGACAAAGCGACGCACTTTCGGCAGACGGTCATCGCCTGGGCCGCCGGTGACGAGAACACACCGGCGCCCGCCGAGGCCCAGGCCGCCCGTGAGCTGGCCGCCGGCCTGGGCCTGCACACCGTGGTGCTCGTGGAGGGCGTCAGCGACCGGGCGGCCGTCGAGGCGCTGGCCGAACGCCAGGAGCGCGACCTGACCGCCGAGGGCGCCGTGGTCGTGCCGCTCGGGGGCGCCACCAGCATCACCCGCTTCCTGCGTCTGCTGGGGCCCGACGGGCTCGGGGTCCGGCCCGCCGGCCTGTGCGACGCGGCGGAGCAGCGGTTCTTCCTCCAGGGCCTGGAGCGCACCGGCTTCGGCACCGCCCGCACGCCCGAGGACCTGGAGGCGCTGGGCTTCTTCACCTGCCACGCCGACCTGGAGGACGAGCTGATCCGGGCACTCGGCACCGACGGCGTCCAGCGGGTCATCGACGACCAGGGCGATCTGCGCACCTTCCGGCTCTTCCAACGGCAGCCCGCCCAGCGCGAGCGGCCCGTCGAGGCGCAGCTGCGGCGCTTCATGGGCACCATCGGCGGCCGCAAGGAGCACTACGCCCGTGCCCTGACCGAGGCCCTGGACCTCGGGCGCCTGCCACGCCCGCTGGACGGACTCCTCGCCCACCTCTGACCGACGGTTCGCGCCTCTGCCGACCGTTCGCACCTCTGACCGGCGGCTCGCCGTTCAGCGCTGGGCGAGGCTGGAGCGGCGCACCACCAGCTCCGGCTGGAGCACCACCCGCCGGTGCTCGTGCGGTACGTCCGCCGCCCCGGCCCCGGTCTCCTCCAGCAGCAGACCCGCCGCCAGCGCCCCCATCGTCGCCGCCGGCTGCCGTACGGACGTGAGCGGCACGGCGGCCGCCGCCGCGAACTCGATGTCGTCGTAACCCACCAGCGCCAGATCGCCGGGCACCGAGACCCCGGCGGCGAACAGCGACTGCAGCACGCCCAGCGCCAGCAGGTCGTTGGCGCAGAACACCGCGGTCGGCCGGTCCGAGAGCCCCAGCAGCCGCGCGCCCGCGTCCCGGCCCGCCGCCACGTCGAGCCGTTCCGTGGGCAGCTCCCGCAGGGCGCCCGGCCCCAGGCCCGCCTCCGCGAGCGCGGTGAGCGCACCCGTACGGCGGTCCCGGACCTGGTTGAATCCGGGCGGCCCGCTCACGTACGCGATGGAGCGGTGCCCGGCGTCCAGCAGATGCCGCACCGCCAGCGCCCCGCCCGCCACGTCGTCGACCGACACCGAGCACTCGGTGGTTCCCTCGGCGACCCGGTCGACGAGGACGAACGGGATGCCGTGGCGGCGGAAGGCCTCGATGTTGCGCCCGGTCGCGTCGGCCGGGGTGAGCAGCACGCCCCGGACCCGCTGTTCCGCGAAGAGCGCCAGATACTCCGCCTCCTCGCCGGGGCTCTGCGCACTGTTGCAGACCATGACGCCGAGCCCCGCCTCGCGCGCGGCCCGCTCCGCCCCGCGCGCCACGTCGACGAAGAACGGGTTGCCCATGTCGAGCACCAGCAGCCCCATGATCCGGCTGCGCCCCGCCCGCAACTGCCGCGCCGACTCGCTGCGGACGTAACCGAGCCGGTCGATCGCCGACAGGACCCGGGCCCGGGTGTCGGGACCGACCGTGTCCGGGCGGTTGATGACGTTGGAGACCGTGCCCACCGATACTCCGGCGACCCGGGCCACGTCCTTGATACCCACCGACTGGGCCATCAGACGGAGACCTCCAGAGGGGCGAGGGACGCGGAACGAGCCCCCAGCCTATCCGCGCGCATCAGAAGTCGAAGTCGTCGATGTTGTCCTTGTCGAACACCGTCGGCTTGCCGAGGTCGACCACCCCGTCCTTCCCGATCGTGTACGTGCCCAGCTCGCCCGCCTCGAAGGTCTGCCCCTCCGCGCCGGTGATCTGCCCGGACGCCAGAGCGATCGACGCATGGCCGGCCAGCTCGCCGAGCTTCGCCGGGTCCCACAGCTCGAACGCCTCGACGGTGCCGTTCTTCACGTACGAGCGCAGATCGTTGGGGGTGCCGAGGCCGGACAGCTTCACCTTGCCCCGGTACTTCGACCCCGACAGATACTGCGCCGCCGCCTTGATGCCGACCGTGGTCGGCGACACGATCCCGGCGAGCTTCGGGTACTCCTGGAGCAGCCCCTGCGTCTGCTGGAACGACTGCTGGGCGTCGTCGTTGCCGTACGCCACCTTCACCAGCTTCACGTCCTTGTACTTCGGGTCCTTCAGCTCGTCCTTCATGTAGTCGATCCACAGGTTCTGGTTCGTCGCGGTCTGGGCGGCGGACAGGATCGCGATCTCGCCCTTGTAGCCGATCTGCTCGGCGAGCAACTGGACCTGGGTGCGGCCCAGATCCTCCGCGCCGGCCTGCGAGACGAACACATTGCGGCAGTCGGTCTTGGTGTCGGAGTCGTACGTGACGACCTTGACGCCGTTCTTCATGGCCTGCTTGAGCGCGGTGCACAGCGCGCCCGGGTCCTGCGCGGACACGGCGATGGCGTCGACCTGCTGCTGGGTGAGGGTGTTGACGTAGGAGACCTGGCCCGAGGTGTCGGTGGCGCTGGTCGGGCCGACCTCCTTGAAGGTGGACCCCAGCGCCTCGACGGCCTTCTGCCCGCCCTTGTCGGCGGTGGTGAAGTAGGGGTTGTTGACCTGCTTGGGCAGGAAGCCCACGGTCAGGCCCTTCTTCGTGGGCGCGTCCGGGTCCGCCTTTCCGGCCGAGGCGGCCGAACCGCTCTCCTTCTTCACATCGCTCTTGGTGGTGCCCCCGCAGGCGCTGACGGCGAGCGCGACGGAGGTGACGGCCGCGAGGGCCGCACAGGTGCGGCGGATCGATGACGTACGCATGGCGGGAGTCCTTTACGGAGAGAAGCGGAGCGGGTTACGGGGAGGAGCGCGCGGTGACGGAGCCGGAGCCCGGGCGGGCGGTGGCGGAGAGCCGGTGGCGCGGTCACGGAACCGGCGCCGAGGCCGACGGGGGAGCCGAGGCGGCCCGGCGCCCCGCCCTCGCGACGGAGATCTGCCGCCCGACGCGGGGGCCGAGCACGGAGACGACGAGCAGCACACCGGTGACGACGATCTGCGACTGCGCGGAGACGTCACCCAGGCTCATCACGTTCTGCAGCGCCCCGAGCAGGAACACCCCCGCGATCGCGCCGCCGAGTGTTCCCTTGCCGCCGTCGAAGTCGACACCGCCGAGCAACACGGCTGCCACGACCGACAGTTCGAGACCGGTGGCGTTGTCGAAGCGGGCGCTGGCGTAGTGCAGCGCCCAGAACACCCCGGTGAGGGAGGCCATCAGGCCGGTCATCGTGAACAGGATGAGCTTCTGCCGCTTCACTCGCACGCCCGCGAACCGGGCCGCCTCCTCGTTGGCCCCCGTGGCGAACAGCGAACGCCCGAACGGCGTCGCGTGCAGGGCGAGTACGGCGACGGCGAGCAGCGCCAGGAACGGCAGCAGGGCGTACGGGACGAACGTGTCGCCGATCCGGCCTGCGGCGAAGTCGAGGTAGGGCGTGGGGAAGTCGGTGACGGCGTCCGAGCCGAGCACGATCTGCGCGATGCCCCGATAGGCGGCCAGCGTGCCGATGGTGACCGCGAGCGACGGCAGCCCGAGCCGGGTGACGAGCAGCCCGTTGACCAGCCCGCAGACCACACCGAGCAGCAGACAGACCGGAATGATCGCCTCGATCGGCAGGCCCTGGTTCCACAGCGCCCCCATCACCGCACCGGAGAGACCGGCCGTGGACGCCACCGACAGATCGATCTCGCCGGAGACCACCAGCAGCGTCATGGGCAGGGCGATCAGCGCGATGGGCAGGGTATTGCCGATGAGAAACGACAGGTTGAGGGCGTTGCCGAAACCGTCGACGAAACCGAAGGACAGCAGCAGCACCACGATCAGGAGGGCGCCGACGACCGTGTCCCAGCGGACGGCGCGCGCGCGTGCGGAGTCAGCCATGGCGGGCGTTCCTCTTCTTCAGGGCGGACGCCACGCGCAGGGCGACGATCCGGTCGACCGCGATGGCGAGGATGAGCAGGAAGCCGTTGATCGCGAGCACCCACACGGAGCTGACGCCCAGCGCGGGCAGCACACTGTTGACCGAGGTCAGCAGCAGCGCGCCGAGCGCCGCGCCGTAGACCGTGCCGGAGCCCCCGGTGAAGACCACGCCGCCGACCACGACCGCGCTGACGACGGTGAGTTCGTAACCGGTGCCGGTGCCCGAGTCGACGTTCCCGAAGCGCGCCAGATACAGCGCGCCCGCGAGACCGGCCAGCGCCCCGCAGAAGGTGTACGCGAGCAGGATCCGCCGGCGTACCGGAATCCCGGCCAGCCGCGCGGCCTCCGGGTTCGAGCCCAGTGCGTACAGCTCGCGCCCGCTGCCGAAGTGCTTGAGGTAGTACGCCGTCGACACCAGCAGGGCCAGCGCGATCATCGCCAGCCAGGGCACCGCCGAGATCCCGCCGGAGCCGAAGTCGACGAATCCGCCCGGCAGATCGGCCGCCGTGATCTGCCGCGAGCCGACCCAGATCGAGTCGATGCCCCGGATGATGTAGAGCGTGCCCAGCGTCACGACCAGTGCGGGCACCTGGCCCAGGCTCACGAGCAGCCCGTTCAGCAGCCCGAAGCCGACGCCCAGCAGGACGGCCAGGGCCACGGCCACCACCGGGTGTCCGCCGCCCTGGAGATACGTACCGGCGGCGAAGGCGCTGATACCGAGCGTCGAGCCCACCGACAGGTCGACATTGCGGGTGATGACCACCAGCGACTGGCCGGTGGCGACCAGCGCCAGGATCGTGGCGTTGAGCAGCAGGTCCTTGATGCCCTGCTCGGAGAGGAACGCGCTGTTGCCGAGCTGGGTCAGGACCAGCATCACCACCAGCACGACCAGGATGGCGAGTTCACGCATCCTGAAGACACGGTCCACCAGCCGGGTGCTGCTGGAGGAGGGTATCGGCGCGACGGGCGCCGGTTCGGTGGTCGTCACCGTCATGCGGCGGCCCTCCCGGTGGCAGCGGCCATCACGGACTCCTCGGTGGCGTCGGAACGCGGGATCTCGGCGGTGAGCCGGCCCTCGTGCATCACCAGCACCCGGTCGGCCATGCCGAGGATCTCGGGCAGGTCGGAGGAGATCATCAGCACCGCCACCCCGTCCGCGGCCAGCGAGCTCAGCAGCCGGTGCACCTCCGCCTTGGTGCCGACGTCGATGCCGCGCGTCGGCTCGTCGACGATCAGCACGGCGGGCCCGGTGGCGAGCCACTTGGCCAGGACCACCTTCTGCTGGTTGCCGCCGGACAGGGTGGACACCGCATCGGCGATCCGGGCGTACTTCACCTGGAGCCGGACCGCCCAGTCGAGCGACCGGCTGCGCTCGGCGCCCCGGTCCATCAGCCCCGCCTTCCTGGTGGCGCGCAGACCGGTGAGCCCGATGTTCCGCTCGATGGACATGCCCATCACCAGGCCCTGGGCCCGTCGGTCCTCGGGGACCAGGGCGAGGCCGGCGGCCATCGCGGTGGACGGGGCGCCGTTGACGAGCGCCCGCCCGGCCACCTCGACCTCGCCGGCGTCCCACCGGTCGACGCCGAAGACCGCCCGCGCCACCTCCGTACGCCCGGCGCCCACGAGACCCGCCATGCCGACGATCTCGCCGCAGCGCACCTCGAAGGAGACATCGGTGAACACGCCCTCGCGCGTGAGCCGCCGGACGCTGAGCGCGACCTCACCCGCCTCGACGTGCTGCTTCGGATAGAGCTCGTCCAGATCCCGGCCGACCATCCGGCGGACCAGGTCCTCCTCCGCCATGCCGGCCAGCGGTTCGCTGGCGATCAGTGCCCCGTCCCGCAGGGTCGTGACGCGTTCGCAGATGCGGAAGATCTCCTCCAGCCGGTGCGAGATGAACAGTACGGCGGCCCCCTGCTCACGCAGTGCGCGGACCACGCCGAACAGCCGGGCCACCTCGCTGCCGGTCAGGGCGGCCGTGGGCTCGTCCATGATCAGCACGCGGGCGTCGAAGGAGAGGGCCTTGGCGATCTCGACGATCTGCTGGTCCGCGATCGACAGGCCGCGCGCCGGACGGTCGGGGTCGAGCTCGACCCCG
>MUNB01000363.1 GCA_002154345.1 Streptomyces griseus | reverse complement strand
GGGAGCGACGGAGCGGGGCGGGGGAGGGCTCAGGCCGCGGCGGACCGGGCCAGCCGTTGGATGGCCGCCATCGGGACCGGCAGCCAGTCGGGGCGGTGCCGGGCCTCGTACAGCACCTCGTACACGGCCTTGTCGGTCTCATGGGCGCGCAGCAGCTCCGGCTCGCCGCGCGGATCGCTGCCCGAACCCTGTGCGTAGCCCTCGCAGTAGGCGGCACGGCAGCGGGCCGCCCACTCCGGGTTCCACGGACGGTGCGAGCGGGCCGCGTAGTCGAAGGACCGCAGCATCCCCGCGACATCGCGCACCGGGGGCGCGGGCCTGCGGCGCTCGGGCAGCGGGCGGGCCGGCTCGCCCTCGAAGTCGATCAGCGACCAGAAGCCGTCGGCCGAGCGCAGCGTCTGCCCGAGGTGGAGATCGCCGTGCACCCGCTGCTGGGCCCAGCCGCTGCCCCGCGCCCCCAGGTCCGTCACCGCCTCGAACGTGGCGCGCAGCCCGGGGACGTACGGCACGAGCGCCGGGACCGCCTGGGCGGCGGCCTCCAGCCGCTGGGTCATCTGCGAGACGAGCTGCCGGGTCTGGGTGCCGCGCAGCGCCGGGGTCGGCAGCGCGGCGGCGAGCGAGGTGTGCACCTCGGCGGTGGCCCGGCCCAGCGCCCGCGCCTCGGGCAGGAAGTCGCGGCCCGCGGCGAGCGCGGCCAGCGCGAGCTGCCAGCCGTCGCGCGCTCCGTGCAGGAAGGGCTGGAGTACGCCGAGGGTGAGCGGTTCGGGGCCCGGGGCCTCGAACCAGGCGACCGGCGCGGGCACCCGCTCGCACCCCTCGCCGCTGAGCGCGAGGGGCAGCTCCAGGTCCGGGTTGGTGCCCGGGAAGACGCGCCGGAAGATCTTGAGGATGAACGCGTCCCCGTAGACGAGCGAGGAGTTGGACTGCTCGGCGTCCAGCACCCGGGGCGCGAGACCGGCCGGGATCGCGGCGGTCCGCTCGAAGCGCAGCGAGCCGAGGTGCCCCGGGCGGCGGAAGCGCTCCAGCAGCAGATCGGCCAGGCGCGGATCGTGCAGCGCGTCGTAGACGGTCCGGCCGGCGAGCGGGCCCCGCTCCACCCGGCCGATCAGGGCGCCCGAGAGCAGCGGCGGCAGTGACGTTCTTGCGCCCAGGAGCAGTTGGTAGCAGTCCTCGGCGGGGCGGGACTGCTGGGAGGGCTGCTCGACCCGGAGCAGCAGATGCAGGAGCCCCGGGCCGGCCGTGCCGTCCAGCGGCAGCATCTCGGTGGCCGAGACCAGGGAGAAGCCGGTGACCGGCCGGCCCTTGCCGGCGAACCACCGCTGCCGGGGCAGCCACGCGTGGAGCAGGGGGGCGAGGGACGGGAGCAGGGCCCCGTCCGTCGTACTGCTGGGTGTTGCGCCGATCCTCGTGCTCTTCGCCAGGGCGACGTGAGTGGATGCAGCCTCCGACATGGCATCGCGTCCTTTCCCCGGGCACACAGGATGCGAAGAGTGTCCCGGATTGCGGCAATGGCTGTCCGGCTGTGCGGGACGTGTCGGGAGAGGAAGGTGCTTACGGACTCGAACGGCGGAACCGTGAAGGCCGGGGGCGGCGGATCCGTGAGAGCCCGCGGCCTGGTGTTGGGGTCAGGGTGCCCGGTGCGGGACGGCGGAAACCGTCCCGCACCGGGCGGAGGGGGCATCAGGCCGGCGGCGCGTCCTTGCGCAGCCGGAACCAGTAGAAGCCGTGTCCCGCGAGGGTCAGCAGGTAGGGCCACTGACCGATGGCCGGGAAGCGTACCCCGCCGATCAATTCCACCGGATGACGTCCGTTGAACGATCGCAGGTCCAGTTCCGTCGGCTGCGCGAACCGCGAGAAGTTGTGCACGCACAGGACGAGGTCGTCCTTGTACTCGCGGGTGAACGCCAGCACCGCCGGGTTGGAGGACGGGAGTTCGGTGTACTCGCCGAGACCGAAGGCCGGATTCTGCTTACGGATCTCGATCATCCGGCGGGTCCAGTGCAGCAGCGAGGACGGCGAGGCCATCGACGCCTCCACGTTGGTGACCTGGTAGCCGTAGACCGGGTCCATGATCGTGGGGAGGTAGAGCCGCCCCGGATCGCTGGAGGAGAACCCGGCGTTGCGGTCGGGCGTCCACTGCATCGGGGTGCGCACCGCGTCCCGGTCGCCCAGCCAGATGTTGTCGCCCATCCCGATCTCGTCCCCGTAGTAGAGGATCGGGGAGCCGGGCAGCGACAGCAGCAGCGCGGTGAACAGCTCGATCTGGTTGCGGTCGTTGTCCAGCAGCGGGGCGAGCCGCCGGCGGATGCCGATGTTGGCGCGCATCCGCGGGTCCTTGGCGTACTCCGCGTACATGTAGTCGCGCTCTTCGTCCGTGACCATTTCGAGGGTCAGCTCGTCGTGGTTGCGCAGGAAGATGCCCCACTGGCAGTTCTTCGGGATCGCCGGGGTCTTGGCGAGGATCTCGGAGACCGGGTAGCGGCTCTCGCGGCGCACCGCCATGAAGATCCGCGGCATGACGGGGAAGTGGAACGCCATGTGGCATTCGTCGCCGCCCTGCTCGTAGTCGCCGAAGTAGTCGACGACGTCCTCCGGCCACTGGTTGGCCTCGGCGAGGAGCACGGTGTCCGGGTAGTTGGCGTCGATCTCCTTGCGGACCCGCTTGAGGAAGTGGTGGGTCTCGGGGAGGTTCTCGCAGTTGGTGCCCTCGCGCTGGTAGAGGTAGGGCACCGCGTCGACCCGGAAGCCGTCGATGCCCAGGTCCAGCCAGAACCGCAGGGCCGCGAGGATCTCCTCCTGCACGGCCGGGTTCTCGTAGTTGAGGTCCGGCTGGTGCGAGAAGAAGCGGTGCCAGTAGTACTGCTTGCGGACCGGGTCGAAGGTCCAGTTGGACGTCTCGGTGTCGACGAAGATGATCCGGGCGTCCTGGAACTGCTTGTCGTCGTCCGCCCAGACGTAGTAGTCGCCGTACGGCCCGTCGGGGTCGGTGCGGGACTGCTGGAACCACTCGTGCTGATCGCTCGTGTGGTTCATGACGAAGTCGATGATGACGCGCATGCCGCGCTGGTGCGCGGCGTCCACGAACTCCACGAAGTCGGCGAGATCGCCGAACTCCGGCAGCACGGCGGTGTAGTCGGAGACGTCGTAACCCCCGTCGCGCAGCGGCGACTTGAAGAACGGCGGCAGCCAGAGGCAGTCGACGCCGAGCCACTGGAGATAGTCCAGCTTGGCGGTGATGCCCTTGAGGTCGCCGATTCCGTCGCCGTTGGAGTCCTGGAAGGACCGGACGAGCACCTCGTAGAAGACGGCGCGCTTGAACCAGTCGGGATCGCGGTCCTTGGCGGGAGTGTCCTCGAACGTGTCGTGGACAGGCTCATTGACGATCATGGTGTGGGTGACCCTCCGGTCGGCGGGGACGGTCGCAGGACGGCGATGTGCGCGGGCGTGGTGCCCGGCTCTAGGCGCACATAGAAGGCCCTGCCCCAGTGGTAGGTATCGCCGGTGAGCTCGTCGCGCACCGGTACGCGCTCGTGCCATGAGAGGCCGAGCCGCTCCATGTCCAACGAGACCGTGGCCTCCTGGGTGTGGTGCGGGTCGAGGTTCACGACCACCAGAACGGTGTTCGTTCCGGAGCGCTTGCTGTAGGCGATCAGCGCTTCGTTGTCGGTGTGGTGGAAGTGGACGTCGCGCAGCTGCCGCAGAGCGGGGTTACGCCGGCGGATCCGGTTCAGCGAGGTGATCAGGGGCGTCAGCGTGCGGCCCTCGCGTTCCGCCGACTCCCAGTCCCTCGGGCGCAGTTCGTACTTCTCCGAGTGCAGGTACTCCTCGCTCCCCGGCTTGGCCGGAGTGTTCTCGCACAGCTCGAATCCCGCGTACACGCCCCAGGACGGGGCGAGCGTCGCGGCCAGGACCGCCCGTGCCTCGAAGGCCGGGCGGCCACCCTCCTGGAGGTAGCCGGGAAGGATGTCGGGGGTGTTCACGAAGAAGTTGGGCCGCATGTACGAGGCGGCCTCGCCGGCCAGCTCCGTGACGTACTCCGTCAGTTCGTGCTTGGTGTTGCGCCAGGTGAAGTACGTGTACGACTGCTGGAAGCCGACCGCGCCCAGGGTGTGCATCATCGCCGGGCGGGTGAACGCCTCCGCCAGGAAGACCACGTCCGGATCGGCGCCGTTGATCTCCTCGATGACCTTCTCCCAGAACACCACCGGCTTGGTGTGCGGGTTGTCGACCCGGAAGATCCGCACGCCGTGGTCCATCCAGAAGCGCAGGATGCGTACGGTCTCCGCCACCAGACCGCGCATGTCCTTGTCGAAGGCGATCGGATAGATGTCCTGGTACTTCTTCGGCGGGTTCTCGGCGTACGCGATCGAACCGTCGGGGCGGTGGTGGAACCAGTCCGGGTGCTCCTTGACCCACGGGTGGTCCGGCGAGCACTGGAGCGCGAAGTCCAGCGCGATCTCCATCCGCAGATTGCGGGCCACCGAAACGAAGTGGTCGAAGTCCTCCAGCGTGCCCAGCTCCGGATGGACCGCGTCGTGCCCGCCGTCGGCCGAACCGATCGCCCACGGCACGCCCGGGTCGTGCTCCCCGGGCGTCAGGCTGTTGTTCGGACCCTTGCGGTGGGTCGTCCCGATCGGGTGGATCGGCGGCAGGTACACCACGTCGAACCCCATGGCGGCGACCGCGGGCAGTCGCTCGGCGGCCGTCCGGAAGGTGCCGCTGACCAGTCGGGTCGCCGCGTCCGGCGAGGTGTCCGCCGGATCCACCGGCACCCGCTTCGCCCCCTCGGAGCGCGGGAACAGCTCGTACCACGACCCGAACAGCGCCCGCTCGCGCTCCACCCGGACCGCCAGCGGCTTGGAGCGGGTGACCAGTTCGCGCAGCGGATAACGGGCGAGGACCGCGTCGGCGGCCGGGGTCAGGGCGGCGGCCAGCCGGGCGGCCGCCGGGTGGGCGGTGTCGCGCAGCGCGTCCACCGCGGCGGGCACCGCCTCGCGGCCGTGCTTCTTCGGTACGCCGGCGGCGGCCCGCTCCAGCAGCGCCGCGCCCTCGGCCAGCACCAGGTCCGTGTCGATGCCCGCCGGGATCTTGATCGCGGCATGGTGCCGCCAGGTGGCGACCGGATCGCTCCAGGCCTCCACCGTGTACGTCCAGCGGCCCTCGGAGGTCGGGGTGATCTCCGCGCCCCACCGGTCCGTGCCCGGCGCCAGCTCGCGCATCGGGGTCCACGGTCCGACCCGTCCGCTGGGATCGCGCAGCACGACATTGGCGGCCACCGCGTCATGGCCTTCGCGGAAGACGGTGGCGGTGACCTGGAAGGTCTCACCGGCGACGGCCTTCGCCGCCCGTCTGCCGCAGTCGACGAGAGGACGGACGTCCAGGACGGGAATACGACCGATCATGGAATCACCTGAGGGCTGGAGGAGCTCGGCGTGCACGGGGGACGGCACGGGCGCGGAGGACCGACCGCGTGTGCCGCGAAGACGGGGATCTGTCCTTTGTAGCTGCTCAGCTGTCTGCTGACGGGCTGTGGGCATGGCCGCTCCTGTCCGCGTTCACTCGAATGGCACTCGAATGGGTGGGTCGCGGGGGTTTCGTGCATGTTTCGGAATGCACGGAGAACGTCTGCGGGCCGGGTCGTGCCGCGTACCGGGGAAGCCTTCCCCGCGTCCGCCGGGGGGAAATCCGGCGCTGTGTTAACTACTCGGTCGTAGCCAACCGCTCGGGAACCGCCGCGCGCGGCGCGCACGCCCCGGTGGGCGCGGGAACCCGAGGCGCCCCCACAGGTTCCGGATACCCGTTCTGCGGCGCCACACGGCAGCCTTCCCTGTGCCGGTGAGGTCCACAAGGCTGCGTACGGGAGAGAAATCGGCCAAACCACCAGGTGAGCGGTGTGGCGGGGGATCACGGGCGAGGTGGATGAGGTGTCTGTGAAGCGCCCGCGGAGTGCTCACGGGGCGGCGCGCGGCGATCATCCGCGGACCTGGTGCGCCGTCCGCGCGCCGTGGCAGCCCGCCACGGACGGCCGCTACCGTCAGGGGTGACGGAAGGGACGCACACCGTGGTGCGTCCGCTCGGATGCGCAAGTCCCCTGTAAAGGTGGAGTACGTGAAGGCCATTCGTCGATTCACCGTGCGTCCTGTCCTCCCCGAACCCCTCCGACCCCTCCACGACCTCGCGCGCAACCTGCGGTGGTCGTGGCACACCGAGACCCGTGAGCTCTTCCGGTCCGCCGACCCCGAGGGCTGGCGGCCCGCGGACGCCGACCCCGTACGGCTGCTCGGCGCGCTGTCCGCCGGGCGGCTCACCGAACTGGCCGGGGACGAGGCGTACCTCGCCCGCCTCGCCGAGGCCTCCGCCGACCTGGCCGAGTATCTCCAGGGCCCCCGCTGGTACCAGGAACAGCGGGCCGCCGGAGCCGAACTCCCCTCCGCCGTCGCCTACTTCTCACCCGAATTCGGCGTCACCGCCGCCCTGCCCCAGTACAGCGGCGGTCTCGGCATCCTGGCCGGCGACCACCTCAAGGCCGCCAGCGACCTCGGTGTCCCGCTCATCGGCGTCGGGCTGCTCTACCGCCACGGCTACTTCCGCCAGACCCTCTCGCGCGACGGCTGGCAGCAGGAGCACTATCCCGTCCTCGACCCCAACGAACTCCCGCTCGACCTGGTCCGCGAGACCGACGGCACCCCCGCCCGGGTGGTGCTCGCCCTGCCCGGCGGACGCTCGCTGCACGCGTGCATCTGGCTGGCCCGGGTCGGCCGCGTACCGCTGCTCCTGCTCGACTCCGACGTCGAGGAGAACGCGCCGGGCGAACGCGACGTCACCGACCGGCTCTACGGCGGCGGCAGCGACCACCGTCTCCTCCAGGAGATGCTGCTCGGCATCGGCGGGGTGCGCGCGGTGCGCACCTGGTGCCGGCTGACCGGCACCCCGGAGCCGGAGGTGTTCCACACCAACGAGGGCCACGCCGGCTTCCTCGGCCTGGAGCGCATCCGCGAACTCATCCCCGCCGGGCTCGACTTCGACGCCGCCCTCGAAGTGGTGCGGGCCGGGACCGTCTTCACCACCCACACCCCGGTGCCCGCCGGGATAGACCGTTTCGACCGGCAGCTGATCGCCCGCCACTTCGGCGACGACGGCGAGCTGTCCGGCGTACCCGTCGAGAAGATCCTGCGGCTCGGCACCGAGACCTACCCCGGCGGTGAGCCGGAGCTGTTCAACATGGCGGTGATGGGCCTTCGGCTCGCCCAGCGCGCCAACGGCGTCTCCACCCTGCACGGCGCCGTCAGCCGGGAGATGTTCTCCGGGCTCTGGCCGGGCTTCGACCCCGCCGAGGTGCCGATCACCTCCGTCACCAACGGCGTCCACGCCCCGACCTGGGTCGCCCCCGAGGTGTTCCGGCTCGGCGCGGGCCAGGTCGGCGAGGGCCGCGCCCACCAGGTGCTGGCGGGCGGCCCGGTGGCCGACGAGACCTCCTCGCACCCCGGCACACCCCGCCGCTGGGACGCGGTGACCGGCATCGGCGACCAGGAGATCTGGGACCTGCGCCGGGATCTGCGCGGCCAGCTGGTCACCGAGGTCCGCCGCCGGCTCTACGCCTCCTGGCGCAGGCGCGGCGCGGGCACCGCCGAGCTGGGCTGGATCGACGGCGTCCTCGACCCGGACGTCCTGACCATCGGCTTCGCCCGGCGCGTCCCCTCGTACAAGCGGCTCACGCTGATGCTGCGCGACCGCGACCGGCTGCGGGAGCTGCTGCTCCACCCGACGCACCCGATCCAGATCGTCGTCGCGGGCAAGGCCCACCCGGCCGACGACGGCGGCAAGCGGCTGGTCCAGGAGCTGGTCCGGTTCGCGGACGACCCGCGGGTGCGCCACCGCATCGTCTTCCTCCCGGACTATGGCATGGGCATGGCGCAGAAGCTCTACCCGGGCTGCGACGTCTGGCTCAACAACCCGCTGCGCCCGCTGGAGGCGTGCGGCACGAGCGGGATGAAGGCGGCCCTGAACGGCTGCCTCAACCTGTCGGTGCGCGACGGCTGGTGGGACGAGTGGTTCGACCCGGACTTCGGCTGGGAGATTCCCACCGCCGACGGCTCCGCGGTCGACGAGGACCGCCGCGACGAGCTGGAGTCCAACGCCCTGTACGCCCTGATCGAGGACCGGGTGGCCCCGCGCTTCTACGACCGGGGTGCGCAGGGGCTGCCGGACCGCTGGATCGAGATGGTCCGCTCCACCCTGGTCAATCTCGGTCCGCGGGTGCTGGCGGGGCGGATGGTGCGCGAGTACACCGAGCGCCTGTACGCCCCCGCCGCGCGGGCCCGCCGGGCCCTGGAGCCCGGGGCCGCGCGGGAGCTCGCCCGGTGGAAGGCCGGGGTCCGGGCGGCCTGGCCGGATGTCGCCGTCGACCATGTGGAGTCGGTCACCGACACCGCGGCGGGCGGCTCGGCGGAGCTCGGCGCCACCCTGGCGCTGCGGGCGCGGATCGCGCTCGGCGGTCTGGAGCCGGACGACGTGGAGGTCCAGGTGGTCGCGGGCCGGGTCGACTCCGGTGACGCCATCGCCGACGCCCAGACCTTCCCGCTGAAGCCGGCGGGCGGTCAGGACCTGGAGGACCGCTGGCTCTACGAGGGTCCGCTCGCCCTGGACCGGACGGGACCGTACGGCTACACCGTGCGCGTACTGCCCGCCCATCCGCTGCTGGCCACGAGCGCCGAGATGGGCCTGGTCGCGCTGCCGGCCGAGGCGGCGGGGGAGGGTGCGGGCGTGCTGCTGCGCTGAGCGCGCGCCCCGGCCGACCGGAGGGGCCCGGCACCCGTGCGGTGCCGGGCCCCTGTGTGTGCGGCGAGCGGTTCCCTTCGTGCAGTGAACGCAGAACCTTGACGTGTTCATGGAATGGCTTTACGTTCCTGACTCATCGCAGGGTTCACCATGCGGCCCAGAGTTCACATCCTTGAACCTCGTGAACTCCGGTGACCTCCCATCACCCCCCTTGTCGGGTCGGGCCGTCGAACCGTCACCGCACCGGAAGGCACCCCACATGCGCACCGGCACCATCCCCCGCGTCCTCGGCACCGCCGCCGCCCTGGCCGCGCTGCTCACCACGGCCCTCGCCGCACCGGCCCTCGCGGAGAGATCCCCGGCGAAGGCGCCCGCGGCGGCCCCCGTCACGGCCGCCGCCCCGGCGGACTTCACCCACCCCGGCGTACTCGTCAGCCGCCCCCAACTGGACTTCGTCCGGGGCCGGGTGCAGGCGGGCGCGCAGCCCTGGAAGAGCGCCTACGACCAGATGATGGGCAGCAAGTACGCCTCGCTCTCCCGGACCGCCAAGCCGCGCGCGATCGTCGAGTGCGGCTCGTACTCCAACCCCAACTACGGCTGCACGGACGAGCGCGAGGACGCCATCGCCGCGTACACGCTCTCGCTCGCCTGGTACCTCACGCAGGACAGCCGGTACGCGCAGAAGGCCATCGAGATCATGGACGCCTGGTCGGCCGTGATCAAGGACCACACCAACAGCAACGCCCCGCTCCAGACCGGCTGGGCCGGCTCCTCCTGGCCGAGGGCCGCCGAGATCATCAAGTACACCTACAGCAGCTGGCCGAACTCCGGCCGCTTCGGCACCATGCTCCGTAACGTCTACCTGCCGAAGGTCGCGGGCGGCTCCCACTCCAACGGCAACTGGGAGCTGTCGATGACCGAGGCGGCGATCGGCATCGCGGTCTTCCTGGAGGACCGCGCCGCGTACGACAGGGCCGTGGGCAAGTTCCGCGGACGTGTCCCCGCGTACATCTATGTGACCGCCGACGGCTCGCTGCCCAAGGTCGCACCGGGCAGCGGTCTCGACACCCGGGCCAAAGTCATCAACTACTGGCAGGGCCAGTCCACCTTCATGGACGGGCTCTCCCAGGAGACCTGCCGCGATCTGACCCACACCGGCTACGGCATCTCCGCCATCTCCCACATCGCCGAGACCAGCCGCATCCAGGGCCAGGACCTCTACCCGGAGGTCGCCGACCGGCTGCGGCACGCGATGGGGCTGCACGCCAAGCACCAGCTGGGCACGCCCGTGCCGTCCTCGCTGTGCGGCGGCTCGCTCAAGGACCACCTCGGGCCGGTCACCGAGGTCGGCTTCAACGCGCTCGCCAACCGGCTCGGCTACGCGATGACCAACACGCGGACGCTGACCGAGCGGCAGCGGCCCGCCGGATCCAACAACCTCTTCGTCGCCTGGGAGACCCTGACCCACGCGAACAACCCCGCCTGATCCAGGGGGTGTCATGACGAACGGCCCGGGAGGGGGCGGAACCCCTCCCGGGCCGTTCGGTGCGGTGCGCGTGGATCAGAAGGTGAGCTTGAAGCTGTTGATCCGCCCGGTGTCCTGCCGTGCGAGGTCCTGGACCTTCAGCTTCCAGACCCCGTTGGCCACCTCGGACGAGGCGTTGACCGTGTAGGTCTCCACCACGTTGTCCGCGGAGTCGCCGGAGGAGCGGTTCTTCAGCCGGTAGTTGGTGCCGTCCGGGGCCACCAGGTCGACGACCAGGTCACCGCGCCAGGTGTGCGTGATGTCCACGCCGACCTTGAGGGCGCTCGGCGCGTTGCCGGCCACGCCGGAGACGGTGACCGAGCTGGTGACGGCCGCACCGGCGTCCGGGATGTTCACCACGGTGGTGTTCTCGAACACCTTGCCGCCCGGGTCGGGGTCGCCGCCGCCGGGGCGGGCGCCCACGTTGATGCCGGCCCAGGCGTGGGCCACGGCCGCGTACTCGGGGCTGGTGGCCCCGTACAGCTCACTGGCGACCGCGAGCGTGCCGGTGCGAGCGGCGGCGTAGTTCGTCGTCGAGGTGAACTTGGTGGTGAGCGCCTTGAACCAGATCTGCAGCGCCTTGTCCCGGCCGATGCCGGTCACCGGGAGGCCGTCGGAGGTCGGCGAGTCGTAGTTCACGCCGTTGACGGTCTTGGCGCCGCTGCCCTCGGAGAGCAGGTAGAACCAGTGGTTCGCCGGGCCCGAGGAGTAGTGGACGTCGACGTTGCCGATGCCCGAGTACCAGTAGTCCTTGGACGCGCCGTCCTTGGAGGGCTTGTCCATGTAGCGCAGCGGCGTGCCGTCGCCGTTGATGTCGATCTTCTCGCCGACCAGGTAGTCGCCCGGGTCCTCGCTGGTGTTGGAGTAGAACTCCACGCCCGCGGCGAAGATGTCGGAGGTGGCCTCGTTGAGACCGCCGGACTCGCCGCTGTAGACGAGCTTGGCCGTGACCGAGGTCAGACCGTGCGTCATCTCGTGGGCGGCCACGTCCAGGGAGGTCAGCGGCTTGACGTTGCCGCTGCCGTCGCCGTACGTCATGCAGAAGCAGCTGTCCTGCCAGAACGCGTTGACGTAGTTGTTGCCGTAGTGGACGCGGGAGTACGCGCCGACGCCGTCACCGCGGATGCCGGAGCGGCCGTGCACGTTCTTGTAGTAGTCCCAGGTCTCGGCGGCGCCGTAGTGGGCGTCCGCGCCGGCCGTCTCGGCGTTCTGCGGAGTGCCGTCGCCCCAGATGTCGTCCGGGCCGGAGAACAGGGTGCCGGTGCCCGAGCTGCCCCGGTTCAGGTTGTACGTCTTGTGGTTGCCGCGCGTGGTGTCGGTCAGGGTGTACGAGGGCGCGGTGCCCAGGGTGACCTGGCCGTTGTACTGCGTGTTGCCGGTGCCGTTGTGGACGGCCTGCCACTCGTAGAGCTTCTCGCCCGTGGCGGCGTCCGTGAGCACGTGCAGCTCGTTCGGAGTGCCGTCGTGCTGGAGCCCGCCGACCACGGTCTCGTACGCGAGCTGCGGCGCGCCGCTGCCCAGCCACACCACCTTGCGCGGGGCGTTCTCCGCCTTCTCGGCCTTCGACCCCTCGGCCTTGGCCGCGCCGAGCGCCTGCTTCTCGGCCGCTGCCGGGGCCACGTCGGCGGTGAGGCCGACGGCCTTCAGCTGCGCGCTGGTCGCCTTCGACGCCTTGCTGACGCCCTCGGTCCGCCCGGCCGCGGACTCCTTGACCACGAGGTCGCCGCCGAGGACGGGGAGGCCGTCCAGCGTGCGCTCGTAGCGGGTGTGCGTCGTGCCGTCGCGGTCCTGGACGACATCGCGGACCACGAGCTTCTCGGTGGACCCGAGGCCGAGTTCCTTGGCGGTGGCCGCCTTGGTGGCGTTCGCCTCGCTGAGCAGCTCGGCGCGCTGGGCGGGCGAGAGCTTGGCGGGCAGGGCGCCCGGGTCGGCCTTGGTGCCGGCGGTGATGCCGCCGAGCGGGGCCGAGGCGGGCGCGGAGGTGGCGGTGGCGGCGCCGGACGGGACGGCGACGGCTATGAGGGCTGCTGCGGCTATCAGAGCGCCGGTCGCGGTGGCGCGACGGCTGGGCGTGGATCTCACGCGGACTCCTTCTGCGAGGGGGGTACCGGCGGCGCTGGACGGGCCGTCCGGACGGTGCAGGCGGTGCGCAGAACGGGGTGAAGAGTGTCAGCAGATGACCGTGTCTGTCAGGAGCGCGTCAATAACTTGGCCGGTTTTCGTTCGTTGCCGGAAAGGTCATGTTCGTTAAGCGGACGTTTCGCCGATCATTGCCGCAGTGTTACCGGGCGTTGTGGAGACCGGTATTCACAGGGTGGTCACAGGTTTCGCGCGCGACGGGCACCGTGCGGGCGCGGGCGGGAAGCGGCGTGATGACCGCCTGATGAGACGACGTCGGATTCTGGCCAGATCCGCACGCCGGAATGCGCCGGTCCGTCAGGATGCGGCCCGGCGCGGGGCGGAGCTCAGGCGGTCGCGTCCGGCGGGTAGACCGCGTCCAGGAGGTCGCGCACGAAGCGGTCGAGGTCGTCGAGTCCCGCCGCCGCGAGGGTGCCGGGGCCGTTCGTCAGCAGATGCGGGACCGCCGCGTGCAGGGCGAGGGTGACGACGGCGGCCCGCCGCGGGGTGACGGGCAGCCCGGCGGCGCGCTGGGCCGCCTCGAAGCCCGCGAAGTCGCCGGTGGCCATCGGGTCGAGGATGCCGGAGAGCCAGGGCCGCCGGGTCGCCTCGGCCTGGAGCTCCAGCACCGCGAGGAGACGGGCGCGGCCGGGCCCCGCGACGTTCTCCAGGAGCGAGCGGAAGAGGGCGGTCAGGCCCTCGCGGTCCGCCGGCCCCGGGTGGGCGGCCAGCTGTGCGGTGAGTGCGACGTACTGCTCCAGGCAGCGCTCCGCCACCGCGCGGAGCACCGCGTCGCGGGTCGGGAAGTAGTTCTTGGTGGTGCCGGGCGGCACCTCGGCGGCCCGGTCCACGGCCCGGTGGGTCAGCCCGCGCCCGCCGTCCCGGGCCAGCACCTCGATCGCCGCGTCCCGCAGCCGGTCCCGCCGGTCCGGATTCACGCGCGCTCCCTCACTCCCGTATCGCTGCCGTCATTCCCGGACCGCTGTCGCCCCCGGCCTCTGCCCTTGCCGATGTTACCCCAAGCGTGGTACCACGGATGTGGTGGTTTTTCTGCACCGGCCGGACGAGCTTCGGGAGTGCGACATGACGGGAACGGCGACCGTGGTCGGCGCGGGCATCGGCGGACTGGCGACCGCGATCGGACTCCGCCGCGCGGGCTGGAGCGTGACCGTGCTGGAGCGGCGCACCGAACTGGAGCGGTACGGTGCGGCCTTCGGCATCCACCCCACCGCACAGTCCGCGCTCGACCGGCTCGGCGTCGGCGACGCGCTGCGCGACCACGCCGTCCCCTACCGCGACGCGCACATCCGCACCCCGGACGGAACGCCGATCGCCCGCCTCCCGCTGGAACGCATCGAACGCAAGGCGGGCCGCCCCGAACTCCTCATCTCCCGCCCGTACTTGCTGGACGCCCTGCGCGCGGGCCTGGAAGCCTTCGGCGACGTACCGCTGAAGCTGGGGGAGCGGGTCACCGATGTGGACGCCCTCGCCGCCGGGCAGGACCTGGTGATCGGCGCCGACGGCATCCGCAGCGCCGTGCGCACCGCCCGCTTCGGCGACCGCAGCGGACCGCGCGAGGTCGGCACCGTCGCCTGGATCGGCATCGCCGACTTCCCGAGCCCGGTGCACGGCGAGACCTGGGGCAGCGGCCGCTTCTTCGGGCTGACCCCGGTCGAACCGGGCCGCACCAACTGGTACGCCACCGCCCCCGAGGCCACCACCGCCGAGGAACTGCGCGGCCTCTTCGCCGGCTGGCACGACCCGATCCCGCGCATCCTGGACGCCACCGATCCGGCGGCCTGGATCCGCTACGAGATGCGCCACCTGTACCCGGCACTGCCGACTTTCGTATCTGTGGACGCCCGCCACGCCCCGTCCGCCGCCGGGCCCTCCGCCGCCGGGCCCGACTCATCGGCGGCCCCCGTCGCCCTGGTCGGCGACGCGGCCCACGCCATGACGCCCAACCTGGGCCAGGGCGCCTGCACCGCGATCCTGGACGCGGACGCCCTGACCCGCGCGCTCGCCGCCGCACCCCCGGGCCCGGCGGGCGTCACCGGAGCCCTGCGCGCCTACGACCGTGAACGCCGCCGCAGCGCCCAGCGGACCGCCTTCGCCTCCCGGACCCTGCACCGTTTCATGAGCACGGAACGCACCCGGCTGCGCGATGGGGCGGTGCGGCTGCTGCCGGGGTGAGGCGGGCGCGAATACGGTCGCCCGAGCGCGGGCGCGCACCCTACGATCGGCGGACCGGGACCGCGCGGTCCCGCAGGGTGCGGTGCCGTGGCCGAGCGGTCCAAGGCGATCGTCGCGGGGAAGGTCCTCCGCGCGGCGACTCGATGAGGCAGGGGCGGACCTGTCCCGTCTCGTCCGCGGGTTCGAATCCCGTCGGCATCGCACCCGGCTGTCAAGGCGGAGTGACCGGACGCCGACGACCGGCTTCCGGACAGGACGGAGCCTTCCGGGCGACAGGTCCCGCCCGCACCGCTACAACGGAGCTTCCACCCTCAGGAAGGCTTCGCCGTGCAGCTCGGGACGATCGGTATCTGGAGCCTGGCGTTCACGCACGGGGACCGCGCCGAGGCGCGGGACGCCGCGACCGAGCTGGAAGAGCTCGGGTACGGCGCCATCTGGCTCGGCGGCAGCCCGGGCGGCAACCCGCGCGCGGACCTGCTCACGGCTTCGGCGGTCCTGTCGGCGACGAGCCGGATCACCGTCGCGACCGGGTGCGTGTCCATCTGGGACAGGCCCCCCGGCCAACTCGCCGCCGCCTACCACGCCTTGCCGGAACGGCAACGGAACCGGTTCTTGGTGGGCCTGGGCGTCAGCCATGCCGAGATCGCCGGCCGGTACCACGAGCCGTACCACGCGCTGCGCTCCTACCTGGAGGCACTGGACGCGGCGGATCCGCCACTGCCGTCGACCGCGCGCATCGTCGGTGCGCACGGGCCGCAGATGACCCGGCTGGCAGCAGCCAGGACCACGGGAGTGCACCCCTACCTCGTCGGCCCCGCCCATACCGCCTGGGCCAGGTCGATGCTGGGCGAAGGGCCCTTGCCGGCGCTGGAACAGACCGTCATCCCGCACCTCGACGCCGAGAAGGCCCGCGCCACGGCCCGGGCCATGCTCGCCCCCTACCTCGGGCTGCGCAACTACCGGTCGGCGTGGCTGCGCGGGGGTTTCGCGGTCGAGGACCTGTCCGGCGGCGGCAGCGACCGGCTGATCGACGAGCTGTTCGCCTGGGGCGGACCGGACGGGATCGCCGCTCGGCTCACCGAACACCACCGGGCCGGAGCCGATCACATCGCCGTCCAGGTGGTCACCGACACCTTCGGCACCTTCGCCCGCCAGGCATGGCGCGACCTCGCCCCGCAACTGCTCGCGGCCTAGGCACTGCTTCTCGGGTCATGCTTCAGGAGGCGGCGTCACGTCTGGATGGCGTAGAGAGCGTGGTCCTTGCTGCCGACGTAGATCACATCGCCCGCCACCGTCGGAGAGGACTCCAGGCCGGCGCCCGTGCGAAAGGCCCAGCGCTTCTTCCCTGTTCGCGCGTCCACCGCGTACAGATGACTGTCCTCACTGCACACGTAGACCACCCCGTCCGCCACGGCCGAGGCGGAGAAGATGCTGCTTTCGGTTTCGAAAGCCCAGCGCTGCTTGCCTGTCGCGGCGTCCAGAGCGAACAGGTACTCGATGCTGTCGCCGACGTACACCACGCCATCGGCCACGGTCGGCGCCAGGAGAGCGCGGTTGCCGGCTCCTACCTTCTTGTATGGGGCACCGGCGCGGGACCACCGCTGCTTCCCTGTCACGGCGTTCACCGCGTACAAGCGACTACTGGTGACGTACACCAGGCCGTCGGCCACGACCGGGGCGGAGTCCACGCCGTCGAGGATGGGGAAGGCCCAACGCCGTTTCCCCGTCCCGGCGTCCAGCGCGTAGAGATGGTCGTCGTCGCTGGCGAAGTACACGACGCCGTTCACCACGACGGGCGCCGCTGTCACATCGCCGTTCTCGCGGCAGCGAAAGGCCCACCTCTTCTTGCCCGTCGCCGCGTCCACCGCGTAAAGGTGCCCGTCGCTGCTTCCGACGTAGACGACGTTGTCGACCACGACCGGCGACCAGAATATTGATCCGTCGCCGAAGACCCAGCGCTTCTTGCCGGTTGCGGCGTCCACCGCGTACAGGCCGTTGAGGTAGGTGCCCACATAGAGGAGATCGCCCACGACGGCGGACGCCGAGTAGACCACACTGCCGGTGTCGAGGGACCAGCGCTTCTTGCCCGTGGCAGCGTCCAGTGCGTACACGTGGTTGTCGTTGCTGCCGAAGTAGACCACGCCGTTCGCGATGGTCGGCTGCGACTTCACCTCGGCGTCGGTCCGAAAGGACCAGAGCTGCTCGCCGGGCTTACGGGGGGCCGGCGGAGAGGTGGTACGGGTCGGCTTCCGTGCGGATGGCTGAAGTGTGGAGGGCGAGCCGGCGGAGCCGGAACGCCCGTCGGCGGTCTTCCAGACCGCGACGGCGAGCCCGGCGGCGGCTGCCGTACCCGTCAGGGCGAACAGGGCGCCGCGCCGGGAGAGAGGCGGTGGCGGGGAGCCGGGGCTGTGCACGGCCTGCCCGGCGGTCCGGGTGGGCTCGTCGTGCAGGGCCGGGGCGGTGACCGGAGGGGTGTCGGGCGCGGCGGCTGCCGCGGGCGCGGCAGGCGTCTGCAGCGGTTCGGGCGCGGCTCCGTGCGGTGCGGCGGGCAGATCCGGCGCGGTGGGGGTCGGTGCTGCGGCAGGGGCGGTCGGCGAGGCGGGACTGCGGGG
>MUNB01000362.1:3882-4183 GCA_002154345.1 Streptomyces griseus | reverse complement strand
GGTGTGGGGGAGGGGGCCTGGCCGAGGAGGTCGAGGACAGCCTGAGGCCCGTGGGTCGCGCGGGCGGCGGCGAGTTCGTCGAGGTCCCAGGCCATTTCGCCGACGACGGTGCGCCGGGGGCCGCGGGCTTCGACGGTGCCGCGGACCAGGAGCAGCCCGTGGTGGAAGACGGTGTGCGCGCACCGTTCGTGGGAGTCCTCGAAGAAGGCGAGGTCGACGAGGCCGGAGCCGTCCTCCAGGGTGACGAAGATGATGCGCTTGCCCGAGGCGATGGGCGGGGTCTGGGTGGATGCGCGGACGC
>MUNB01000362.1:0-3840 GCA_002154345.1 Streptomyces griseus | reverse complement strand
GACGCCGAGCTCGGCGTCGAGGCGTTCGCGGGCGGTCATCTCCCGCAGCCCGGACGATCCGGCGGCTTGCGGCGTGGTGGTGAGCGGCAGCTGCCCGGCCCCTGGGCGGGTGCGGGCCTGGCGGTGGAGTTCGGTCGCCTGCAGCATCAGGTCTCGCCGGGATGCCTCGCCCTTGAGCTGGTCGAGGGCGCCGATACTGATGAGGCGCTCGACGGTGGGGAGCTTGGGGTGGGCGCGGGCGTAGAAGTCCTGCAGAGAGGTGTAGGGCCGGCCCTCGGCGATCCGGGCGACCTCGTCCTCGGAGATGCCGTGGACCGTGGACAGGGAGATCCGCACACCCCACCCCGATCCGGTCCGCTCGACCGCGTACTGCGCCTTCGAGGCGTTGATGTCGACGGGCAACACGGGGACGTCGTGGCGGCGGGCGTCGGCGACGATCACGCGGGCCGGCCACATGCCAGGGTCGTGCTCCAGCAGCCCCGCGTACAGGGCGGCGGGGTGGTGGGCCTTGAGCCAGGCGGACTGGAGCGCGGGCACGGCGAACGCGACGGCGTGCGCGCGGCAGAACCCGTACGCGCCGAACGAGGCGACGACGTCCCAGACCTCGTCCAGCACCGCCGGGCTGTACCCGCGGGCTCCGGCCTGCCGCCGGAACCACGCCTCGACCTTCGGCAGCCGCTCCTTGTCGCTGAGGGCGCGGCGGGCGACTTCGCCGAGGGCACGGTCGCAGCCGGTCATGACGGCGAGGATGTCGATGATCTGCTCGTGCCAGATCGTCACCCCGTAAGTGTCGCGCAGGACCGGCTCCAGGTCCGGGTGCGGGTATGCGGGTGCGGCGCCGTGCCGGGCGGCGATGTAGAGGGCGGGCATCCCGCCCTGGACCGGCCCTGGGCGGAAGAGCGAGATGTCCGCGATGACGTCCTGTGGGCCGCGGGGCTGGAGCCGGCCGACCAGGTCCTGCTGGCCGGGCGACTCCAGCTGGAACATCCCCACCGTGTCCGAGGCCTGGATAAGCGCGAACGCGAACCTGTCGTCCAGGGGCACGTGGTCGGGGTTGTCGAGGTCGATCGCCCGGCCGGTGGTGCGGCGGATCTCGGTGACGGCGTGCGCCATCGCCGACTGCATCCGCACCCCCAGGACATCGAGCTTGAGCAGGCCCAGGTCCTCGACGTCCTCCTTGTCGGCCTGGAGCATCGGGTACTCGCCACCGGGGGTGGGCTGGACGGGCAGCCGGTCCAGGAGGCTGGTGTTGGAGAGGATCACGCCGCACGGATGCATCGCGATCCCGCGCGGCAGCGCGTCCAGGCTCTCGGCTAGCTCCCACAAAGGCCCGTACCGGCCGGCCTCGGCCGCGAGGTCCCGCAGCTCGGGCAGCTCGGAGAGGGCGGAACGGATGTCGCACGCCCGGATGTGCGGGAACGACTTCGCGATCCGGTCCACCGCGGCCGGGGCGATCCCGAGCGCGAGGCCGGTGTCCCGCAGGGCGTGCCGGGCCCGGTAGGTCTCGGGCATCCCGGTGACCGCGACCCGCTCCCGCCCGAACCGGTCCATGATCCGGTCGTACACCTCCAGCCGACGTGCGGACTCCACGTCGATGTCGATGTCCGGCAGCGACGAGCGCCGCTCGGACAGGAACCGCTCGAAGAGCAGGTTGTGCTCCAGCGGGTTCGCCGTGGCCACGAAAAGCGAGTGGTTGACCATGGAGCCGGCGCCGGAGCCGCGGGCGGTGACCCGGATGCCCATGTCCCGTACGTCGGCGACGACCTGGGCCACGGCGAGGAAGTACGGCTCGTAGTGGAGTCGGCCGATGACGCCGAGCTCGTAGTCGAGCTGGTCCATCGAACGGCGGTCCCGGTCGAGGCCGCGGGCGGCCATGCCGCTCTCGCACCGCTGCCGCAGCAGCCGCATCGCCCCACCCGGGCCCGCCTCCGCGCCGACCACGGACGGCTCGGGGAAGTGCGGGACACCGAGCCCCAGGTCCCTCACCGGGTCGACCTCGCACGCCTCCGCGACGGCCGCGGTGTCGGCGAGCAGCCGCACGGCCCGCGCCCGGTCGCTTCCGGCGGCGGCCGCCACCCGCTCGGCGATCTCGCTCATCGTCGCCCCGTCCTTGACCCAGCGCTCTCCGCAGTCCAGCCGCCGCCGGTCCACCGGCCGTAGCAACCGGGCCGCGTCCAGGACGTCCGCGACCCGGTGCTGGGACCGGTCCGCGTACCGTACGGCGTTGGTCAGCACCGCGGTGATCCCGAGGCGGTCGGCGAGCGCCAGGGTGTGCGCGGCCAGGCGGACCGACCCCGGGCCTGTGCCGGACAGGCCCCAGCACACGATCTCCAGCCGCAGCCCGCCACCGACGGCCTCCCGCCACGGTGCGAGGAGCTGCTCGGCGATGTCCGGGCGGCCACCGGCGAGCGCCCGCAGCGGCTCCGAGACCGGGCCGAGCAGCACCATCAGCCCTTCGCCGGCGTACCGGCCGAGCACCTCCCACGAAGCCGCCGGTGGTGCATCGGCGGCGAAGGCCTCGGCATGCACGGCGGACACCATCCGGCACAGCCGCGCCCACCCGGCCGCGTCCCGGGCCAGGAACGTCGCCCGGAACGCCGCCTCCGCTACGTGCGCACCGCCGCGCACTGGGGTTCGGCGGCGGACCTTTGCGGCTGACGGCGCATGGGGGGCGATGCCGAGATCGACGCCAAACAACGGCTTCACGCCGGCGGCCGTGGCGGCCTTCGCGAAACGCACCGTGCCGGTGACCATGTCGCGGTCGGTCAGCGCCAGCGCCCCGATCCCGCGCTCGGACGCCCGCGCGACGAGGTCATGCGGATGCGAGGCACCGTAGCGGGCCGAAAAGCCACTGCTGACATGCAAGTGAGGAACGCTTCCTCGCATGACAACCTCCGCCTAGAAACCCCCAAATCGTGATCAAACGACCTAGCCACACTCGACTGTATCGAACATTAATTCGAACACGCGAGTTCGAGTCACTCCAATTTCAGCCAGCAGCCCTTGTGTGACTGAGCGTCGTAGTTGGCCCGTCCGGCCGGATACACGCTCAGTACTCGATGGAGCCCGTTGACGCCGTCCCGTACGGTCGGCCCGTGATGATCAAAACGGGCGACACCCGTAGTCTCGGCGTCCCAGCCTCCGAGGCACGGTTGAACTTCGATAGCGAAGGTTGACCGTTCTCCGGGCTCGGCTTACGAGTGGCAGGTTTGAGCGGCAAGGCATCGGTCAGGCGGGAGGAGGCTCCCGACCTCGACGGGCCCTTCCGCCACTCAGGTGGAGGCCGCAGCTCAGGCCGGGTCCGGTATCGGCTAGCGGGATACGGTCGGAGAGCAAGCATCTCGCCCGGCTTGCTGGTGGGTTCGCACATCAGCGGGGGTTCGTCCGACTGAGAGGGAGCCGTGCCTGCTGACTTCGATGTCGTCATCGTGGGGGCCGGAGCGGCCGGGCTGAGTCTGGCGTACCACCTGAGCGCCCCTGGCAGGGCCACGCCGTTGTCGGTCGCCCTTGTCGATGCCCCGCCGGGGCCGCTTCGGGCGCCACCCCGGACCTGGTGCTTCTGGGAGCCGCCGGGAGGCGACTATGACTCGTGTCTGGCTGCCTCCTGGCGGCAGCTGCGAGTCCGGGCGGCCGACGGGTCCTGCACCGTGTCCCGGCTCGGACAGCTGCGCTACAAGATGCTGCGGTCGGACGCTTTCGAAGCGCTGGTCGAGCAGCGGTTGTCCCGCACGGCGGCCTTGTGCCGGATCGAGGCGGACGTGAGCGCCGTACGCGACGTCCCGTCCGACGGTGGAGAGGTCCTGACGCAGGACGCGCACGGCGAAAGCGTCCTCGTGCGCG
>MUNB01000361.1:7227-7449 GCA_002154345.1 Streptomyces griseus | reverse complement strand
CAGCGGGCGGGCGGGGCGGTGGAGCGGGGCTCGGCAGGGGCGGGCAAGGTGGTGGAGCGGGGAAAAGACAAGATCAGCCCGGTCTTGCCGAGTTGGCGTACGGCGGGGTCGGACATGCTTACCTTGAGAGCGCCGTGCGAGTGTCGCAAGGTGCGCTGTGTGCACTGTGCGCAGACTGCGCGGAATGTCGGATAGATCGAGCCGGAACAGGGCCGGGCCACC
>MUNB01000361.1:0-7122 GCA_002154345.1 Streptomyces griseus | reverse complement strand
CTGCGGCGGCTGGAGCAGGCGCAGACCTCCCTCGACGTGGGTCAGGTGTCCGCCCTCCTCGACGTCTACGGGGCGGGTGCGGCGGAGGCCGACGACATCATGGGCCGGCTCAACGCCGCGAACATGCCCGGCTGGTGGCATCCGTGGCGGGACGCGATGGCGCCCTGGCTGATGGACCTGATGAGCGTGGAGTCGGCGGCGAGCGTCGTACGCACCTGGCATCCGGCGCTGGTGCCGCTGCTGCTGCGGACCCCGGCGTACGCGATGGCCGTGGACGAGATCATGTCCCCCGACCGGGGCGCGGCCGAGCGCCGGCGGCGGGCGGACTTCCTGGCCGAGCGTCAGAAGCGGCTCCAGGAACAGCAGACCCGGCTCTGGGCGGTCCTGCCCGTCACCGCGCTGCGCTGCAGGGTCGGCGGCGACGAGGTGATGCGCGAGCAGCTCAGGACGCTCCGGCAGATCGCGGAGCGCGGGGATGTGACGGTGCAGCTGCACGACGAGTACGCACCGCCCCACCCGTTGACCGGCGTCCCGGCGCTGACCCTCTACCGGGTGGAGATCCGGGAGATCGCCGACCATGTGGTCCGGGAGGGCGGACTGCCCGGCACCGCGGAGGTGTGGGACAGCCCCCACCCCGTACAGACGTATCAGGGAATGCTGGACGTGTCGTGCGTGATGGCGATGCGGCCGGCCCGAACAGGAGAGGCGTTACAGGATGAGTACGACCGGAAATGGGCCTGAACTGCCCGCGCAGATCGACACGAGCGTCGCGCACTCCGCACGTGTCTGGAACTACTGGCTCGGCGGCAAGGACAACTTCCCGGCGGACCGGGCGGCGGGCGACGCCTACCGGGAGAAGTACCCGCTGATCGAGACGTTCGCGAAGGAGTCCCGGGACTTCCTGCGCCGGACCGTCAGCCACCTCGCCCGCGACGCCGGAATCCGGCAGTTCCTGGACGTCGGCGCGGGGCTGCCGACCGCGAACAACACGCACGAGGTCGCCCAGCGGATAGCCCCGGAGTCCCGTGTCGTCTACGTCGACCACGACCCCCTGGTGCTGCTGCACGTCCACGCGCTGCTGACCAGCACCCCCGAGGGCGCGACCGCCTATGTCGAGGCGGACATGCGCGACACCGAGACCGTGCTCACCGGGGCGGCCAAGACCCTGGACCTGACGCAGCCCGTCGCCCTCGTGATCAGCGACGTGCTGGGCCACATCGTGGACTGGGACGACGCCCTGTCCCTGGTGCGGCGGCTGGTGGAGCGTCTGCCCTCCGGCAGCTACCTCTCGCTCAGCCACTCCACCGCGTCCGACGACGCGCACCGCGCCGTGCAGGACGAGTACAACGCGAGCGGCGCGATCCCGTACATCTTCCGCGAGCCGGAGACCACGATCGCGTTCTTCGACGGGCTGGAGATGGTGGAGCCGGGCATGGTGTCCTGGCCGAACTGGCGGCCCGACGCGAACACCGGCACCACCACGGCCCGGGCCGGGTGGGGCGCGGTCGCCCGCGTTCCGTAGTTCCGTAGTACGTATCCAACGGTCCCGGTCCCGGTCCGCAGTACGTATCCGGCGGTCCCGGTCCCGCTCCCGCTCCACCGGACACGCCCTCACCACGTCCGCACCCGCCGCGCCGCGCACGGGCCTTCCCCGTGCGCGGCGCGCACCGCCCGCAGAGGCTTGCGCATGAGCACCACAGGCACCACCGACCACGAGGCCGCCGGCCCGTGGGGCGCCCGGGACGGGCGGGAGGCGGCGGGCCGGCTGCTGCGGGCGGCGACCCGCTCCGGTGCGCATCTGGTCGCCGAGGCCGCGGCCCTGGTCCAGGGCTGGGCGGTCCTCGCCGACCCGATCGCCGGGGCCGTCTACAGCACGCCCGCCTCGGCCGCCGCCGACGGTGTGCACGCCGCCGCCGCCCCGCAGGAACACCCGTACTGCGTCCAGCTCCCGGCGGCCGGAGCGATCCTCGTCCTGGCCCCGGCGCCCACCACGCCCGCCGAACACACCGGCCATGTCGCCGCGACCACCGCGGCCCTCCTGGAGGTGCGCGGGCAGCGGGCGGCGGAGCTGCGGGGCGAGCAGATGCGGCTGCACACCACGCTCATCCGGCTGCTGCTGGCCGGCCACACCTCCGTCGTCACCGAGACCCTGGGCCGGAACACGACCACCGCCACCGAGACCCCGGGCCGCGACACCGCCACCGCCACCACCGGCACCGGCACCGGCACCGGCACCGGCACCGGCACCGGGAGCCTGTGCGGGAACCGGCTCACCCATGTCACCGTCTACCGGCTCGCCGGCGTCGACATCCCCGCCGCCCACCAGGTCCTCTGGCGGGCCGTACGCCCCTCCCTCGACCCGTACGCCGACGCCTGCACCCTGCTGGGCCGGCTGGACGGCGAACTCGTCGTCGCCGAACTCCACCACGGCGGCGACGACGGAAGGGTCCTGCGCCTGGTCTCCCGGGTGAGCGAGCGGCACCGCCTGCTCGCGGGCATGGCCGGACCGCTGCCCCTGGCCGAGATGCCCACCGCCCACAGCGGAGCCGCCGCCGCCCGGCACAGTGCCACGCCCGACCGCCGGATCGTCCCCGCCGACGCCGTCGGCAGCTCCCGGCTCGCGCCCCTGCTGCCCACCGTCCCGTACGCCCGGTGGGCGCAATCCGTGCTGCGTCCGCTGGCCCCGGCCCACCGGCACCTGCTCCTGGTGTGGCTCCGCACCGGCAGCAAGCCCCGCGCCGCCGCCGCGCTCGGTCTGTCCGCCGGTACGGTACGGGCCCGGATACGCGAGCTCGCCCGGCTGCTCGGCGCGGACCTGGAGGACGCCACCGCGCAGGCGCATCTGCTGCTGGCCCTGCGCGCGCCCGGCCCGGACGACGGCGGCAACGCTGCCCTGCCGCCCGGGCCGCCCGGGCCGTCCGGGCCTGACCGGCTGGAGGCGCTGCCGGACGGCCTCCTGGACACCGAGGCGGTCCGCTCCTGGGCGTACGGCCTGGTCGGCGGGCTGGAGCCGCATCTGCGGATCGCGCTCGCCTGCTGGCTGCGCCACCACGCCAGGACCGCCCCGGCGGCGGCCGAACTCCACGTCCACCGCACCACCCTGACCAGCTGGCTCGGCCGGTGCGCCGAGCACCTCGCACAGAACCTCGCCGACGCCACCGTGCGCGCCGAACTCCACCTCGCGCTCCGGGCCACCCGGAACGGGCCCGACGACCCGGCGGCCCTCCCCCGGCGCGGCGGCCGCACCTACCGCCGGCTGTGACCGCCGCCGGAAAACCGGCTAGGCCGGCGCCTGGCCCGTCTCGAAGCGGCTGACGCGGTCGCCGGAGACCGTGAAGACCCAGCGGGTCCGCATCGTGCCCCAGGTGTCGTTCGTGTAGTCGACGACGAGGGTGCGGCCGTCGTCGGAGGCCTCCACGACCTGCATCCGGCCGTTGGCCTTCGGGGAGAAGATCTCCTTCTCCGTCCAGGCCGCCAGGTCCCGTTCGCTGCCGTCGTCGGACATGGTGGCGTCCTCGGTGAGGACGTCGGCGAAGAAGGCGTCCTTGTCGCCCGCGTTCACCGTGGCGATGAACTTCTCCACCACCGGATCACTGATCGATGTGGTCATCGTGTGACTCCCTTCCTTCCTTCGTTTCTTCCTTCGCTTTTTCCTTGGTCTCTTCCTTGCCCCGAGTCTCTGTCGGCGCGTTCACCGCCGCATGTCGTTCGTCGCCGGTCCGGCTGAGGAAGAGATCCCGCCCCGGGCACGTCGTGTGCGCGGGCCACAGTGCGTGGACCGGGACATGGACGGGCGGGTCCAGGTCCACGACGTGGGCCGCGCCGCCCGCCGCCGGGCCCGGGGGCGTCGTGACGAAGGCGATGCGGCCGGTCGCGGTGACGGCCGTGATCGGCGGGGTGCCCTGGACCGGGTTGCGCCGGGTGTCCGGCTCCACGCCCGCCTGACGGCACAGGCCGATCAGGAGATCCGTGTACGCGGACGAGCCCGGCTCGCCCCACACCGTGAGCGGCTGGCCGCGCAGATCGGCCAGGGCCACCGCGGAGCGGGCGGCGAGCGGGTGTCCGGCCGGGACGGCGATCCGCAGGCGGTGTTCGGCGATCCGGGCCCGGGTCAGGCCCGTGTCGGCGGGCATGGCCCGGCTCAGGCCCAGATCGCAGGCGCCCGTGAGGAGTTGTTCGCGCAGTTCGTCGGGGAAGAGCTGGCGGACGTGGGCCTGTATGCCCTGCTCCTCCGTACGGGCCCGGGTCAGCAGGTCCACGACCTCCTCGGCGGTGACCGCCGGGGTGTGGCCGATGCGCAGGTGCCCGGCCCGGCCGCGCCCGATCCGGCGGGCGCGGTCCAGGGCGGCGAGCGCCTGGGCGCTGAGGGCCCGGGCGTCGTCGATGAGGGCCTGCCCGGCCGGGGTCGGGGTGACGTGCTGGTGGCCCCGGTCCAGGAGCTGGACGCCGACGTGCCGCTCCAGGGTGCGGATGGAGGTGCTCAGCGCCTGCTGGCTCAGGTGCAGCCGTTCGGCCGCCCGGGTGAACCCGCCCTCCTCGGCGACGGCGACGAGATGCTCCAGCTTGCGCAGATCCAGACTCACGCGGTCCTCCCGGACGCCGTCGGCCGTCGGTCGCCGGTCAGCGGACCGTGTAGCCGCCGTTGGCGAAGATCGTCTGGCCGGTGATCCAGCCGCCCTCGGTGACGAGGAACTTCACCAGCGGTGCGATGTCCTCGATCTCGGTCAGCCGGCCGCCCATGGCCTGCGACTTGTGGAACTCCACGCGCTCCGGCGTCTCCTGCGGGTAGAAGAACGGCGTGTCCATCGGCCCCGGGGCCACATTGTTCACGGCGATGCCGCGCGGGGCGAACTCCTTGGCCGCCGCCCGGGTGAAGTGCTCCAGCGGGGCCTTCGCGCCCGCGTAGGTGGCGTACCCGTCGGTGAACGCGGCGAGCAGCGAGGTGACCAGGCTGACGATGCGACCGCCGTCGTTGAGGCGGGTGCCGGCCTCCTGGAGGAAGAAGTACGCCGCCTTGGAGTTGATCGCGAACATGCGGTCGTACTCCTCCTCGGTCGTCTCGCCGATCGGCTTCCGCAGCACCATGCCCGTGGTGTTCACGGCGACGTCCACCCCGCCGAAGGCGTCCAGCGCCTGGTCGAAGAGGCTCCGTACCCCCTCGACGCGGGTCAGGTCCTCGCGGACGACGACGGCCTGCGCGCCCGTGCCCCGTACGGCCTCCGCCGTCTTCTCGGCATCGGCGGCGGTGTTCTCGCTGTGGTAGTGGACGACGACGTTCGCGCCGGCCTCGCCGAGCGTGCGGCTGATCAGGCCCCCGAGGTTCTTCGCGCCACCGGCGACCACGGCGGTCTTCCCGGCCAGCGGCTGCTGCGACTGCGACTGCTGCTCACTCATGGCGGATCCTCTCCATCGGCCGCACTCCGGTATCCGGTATGCGGCGTTCGTCGTGGTTTCTGTGGTCCACGCTAGGAGCGCGCCCCCGCCACGGGGAAACACAAAGATCGCGTCGGGCCACCAGGAAGATGGGTCACCGCAGGTCAGCGGGGGCGCACGGGTGCCGCCCGCGTGACCGGAAAGGCCATTGACGTACGCCGTACGGGTCACGAAGGATCACCGCGTGACGACCACCGAGCAGCCTTCGCCCACCCCGGCCCGCCCCATCGCCCTGATCACCGGCGTCGGCCGCAGCATCGGCATCGGCGCGGGCATCGCGCGCCGGCTGGCGGCCTCCGGCTGGGACGTCGCCTTCACCTACTGGACGCCGTACGACCGCCGCATGGAGTGGGGCGCCGAGCCGGGGGCGGCCGCGTCCATCGCGAAGGAGCTGGCGGAGGCCGGGGCCCGTACGGCGGCGGTCGAGGCGGACCTGTCCGACCCCGACGCGCCGACCCGCATCTTCGACGAGGCGGAGCAGCGCCTCGGCGGCCCGGTGACCGCGCTCGTCCTCTCGCACGCGGAGTCGGTGGACTCCGGGCTGCTGGACACCACCGTGGAGGCGTTCGACCGGCACTTCGCGGTGAACTCCCGGGCCAGCTGGCTGCTGATCCGCGAGTACGGGCTGCGCTTCCGCAGCGCGCCCGGCACCGCGACGGGCCGGATCGTCGCGCTCACCAGCGACCACACCGTGGGCAACCTCCCGTACGGCGCGAGCAAGGGCGCCCTGGACCGCATCACCCTGGCCGCCGCGCACGAGCTGGCCCACCTCGGGGTGACGGCGAACGTCGTCAACCCCGGGCCGGTGGACACCGGCTGGATGACCGACGACCTGCGCGAGGCCCTGACCGCGGGCACCCCGCTCGGCCGCCTCGGCACCCCGCGGGACACCGCGCACCTGGTGGACTTCCTGTGCTCGCCCGAAGGGCAGTGGGTCAACGGCCAGTTGCTGAAGAGCAACGGCGGCGCGGCTTCGTAGGGCCCGGCGCGACGGCGAACCTCCACGCATCGAGGTTGCGTCTAATCTGGCGTAGTCCATGTAGTGCACAGGGGGTCGTATGCACAGCGAAGACAGGTCCGGGAGAATCGGCGACGCCGTGCCCTCCCCCCGTACCGTGATCGACGGCCGCTACGAGCTGCTGGAACCGATCGGCAGCGGCGGGATGGGCGAGGTCTGGAAGGCCCACGATCTGCGGTTGCGCCGGTTCGTCGCGGTGAAGGGCCTGCTCGACCGGAACGCCATGACCGCGGCGACCCAGGCGGCGGCGCTGCAGCGGGCCCGGCGCGAGGCGGAAGCCATCGCGAAGATCGAGCACCAGAACGTGGTGACGGTCCACGACCAGGTCGAGACCGACCAGCAGGTCTGGATCGTGATGAAGCTGCTCGAAGCGCCGTCCCTGGGCGATCTGCTGACCGCCCAGCACGTCCTCGCCGTGCCGAGGGCCGCCACCATCGGCCTGCAGATCCTCCAGGGCCTGCGGGCGGTCCACGCGGCCTCGGTCGTCCACCGCGACGTGAAGCCGGGCAACGTCCTCGTCCGCGACGACGGCCTCGCGATCCTGGTGGACTTCGGCATCGCCACCTTCGAGGGCGCGGACCGGGTGACCCGGACCGGCAGTGTCATCGGCACACCGCCGTACCTCGCGCCGGAGCTGTTCGCCCCCGCGTCCCCTGGCCCCACCCCCGCCT
>MUNB01000360.1 GCA_002154345.1 Streptomyces griseus | reverse complement strand
AGGCGGCCGCCGCCGGGAACGGGGCGAACAGGGCCATCGCAGCGCCGATCAGCAGACCGCCGCCGGAGATCAGCGTGAAGGAGAGCAGCTGATCCTTGATCGCGTGGGCGATGGCGTTCCAACTGGCGTGCGTGATCGCGGCTATGAGGACCGCGAGCGCGACCAGCGGGGTCACTTGGCGGGCTCGCGCACATCCGCGACCGTCGCGCCCGCGTGGGCGATCAGCGTTTTCGGGTCGAGCGGGAACACCGTGTGCGGGGTGCCCGCGGCCGCCCACACCACCGCGTGGTCCAGGAGGCGTCGGTCGGCCAGGACACGGGTCCTGGTGGCGTGGCCGAACGGGGGTACGCCGCCGATCGCGTAACCCGTCGTCTCGCGGACCAGGTCCGCGTCCGCCCGCTTGACCTTCTGCGCGCCGAGTTCGCGGCGTACCAGCTCGACGTCCACCCGGGACGCCCCGTCCATCAGGACCAGGACCGGCACACCGTCCGCCGTGAAGACCAGCGACTTGACGATCTCGCTCAGCTCGCAGCCGACCGCCGCCGCGGCCTCGACGGCGGTCCTGGTCGCGTCGGGGAAGCGGCGCACCTCGACCTCGAGGCCCAGTTCGGCCAGCGCCTCGGCGAAC
>MUNB01000036.1 GCA_002154345.1 Streptomyces griseus | reverse complement strand
GCGACACCACCCACCGCCACACCCTTCCCGCAGGACCGCGACTGCCCCTACCACCCGCCCGCCGGCTACGCGCCGCTGCGCGAGGACCGGCCGCTGAGCCGGGTCACCCTCTACGACGGACGCCCGGTCTGGGCGGTCACCGGGCACGCCCTGGCGCGACGGCTGCTGGCGGATCCACGGCTGTCCACCGACCGCACCCACCCCGCCTTCCCCGTACCGGCCGAGCGGTTCGCCAACGCACGGCAACGGCGCGTGGCCCTGCTCGGCGTCGACGATCCCGAGCACAACGCCCAGCGCAGGATGCTCATCCCGAGCTTCTCCGTGAAGCGGATCGCCGCGCTGCGCCCCAGCATCCAGGAGACCGTGGACCGGCGACTGGACGCGATGGAGCGGAAGGGGCCGCCGGCCGAGCTGGTGGCCGACTTCGCGCTGCCGGTGCCGTCGATGGTGATCTGCGCGCTCCTCGGGGTGCCGTACGCCGACCACGAGTTCTTCGAAGAGTGCTCACGGCGGCTCCTGCGCGGCCCGGCCGCGGCCGACGTGGACAGCGCCCGGGCCGAACTGGAGGAGTACCTGGGCGCCCTGATCGACCGCAAGCGGACGGAACCGGGGGACGGGCTGCTGGACGAGCTGATCCACCGCGACGGCCCGAACGGACCCGTCGACCGCCAGGACCTCGTCTCGTTCGCCGTGATCCTGCTCATCGCGGGGCACGAGACGACGGCGAACATGATCTCGCTCGGTACGTTCACGCTGCTGGGACACCCCGGACAGCTGGCGGCCCTGCGCGCCGGCGAGACGACGACGTCGGTGGTGGTCGAGGAACTCCTGCGGTTCCTGTCCATCGCCGACGGGCTCCAGCGGCTGGCGGCCGAGGACATCGAGGTGGCCGGGACGACGATCCGCAAGGGCGAGGGCGTGATGTTCTCGACCTCGCTCATCAACCGCGACACCGAGGTGTTCGCCGACCCGGAGACGCTCGACTGGGACCGGTCGGCCCGCCACCATCTCGCCTTCGGCTTCGGCGTCCACCAGTGCCTGGGCCAGAACCTGGCGCGTACCGAGCTCGACATCGCGCTGCGCACGCTCTTCGAACGGCTGCCGGACCTCAGGCTCGCCGTACCCGCGCACGAGATCGAGCACAAACCCGGGGACACGGTCCAGGGCCTGCTGGAACTCCCGGTGGAGTGGTGAGCGGCATGGGCGTCCGGGTCGACAAGGAACGCTGCGTGGGGGCCGGCATGTGCGCGCTGACCGCTCCGGACGTGTTCACGCAGGACGACGACGGGTTCAGCGAGATGCTTCCCGGCCGCCCGGCGGCGACGGGCGACCACCCGCTGGTACGGGAAGCCGTACGGGCCTGCCCGGTGGGCGCGGTGGCCCTGACCGACGACTGACGGACCCGGGGCCCGGTCGCCGCGACCGGGCCCCGGCCCGCCCGGTGGGGTGCGACACGGTCGCGCCCCACCGGGTTCCGCGGTTACGCGGCGGGGGTCGGGTTGACCGTCACCCAGCCCTTGTTGTTGCCCGGCTCGGGGTCGTGCGGGAAGCCCGTGCCGGTAATCACCGGCTGCAGGGCCACACGGCCCCTGGCATCGGGAACGACGCTGTCGACGCGCAGGTCGAAGCTGAACCTGCGAACGGTGTTCTCCAGCACCCAGTACGACATCTCGCACACGTAGCGCGGCGCGCCGAGGTGGCCCGGGCGGTAGCCGCCGGCGAGCGTCCGCGCCTGGCACGCCTCGGGGGCGCCGGTGACGGTGACACCCTCGGGAACCGTGAAGTCGACGAGGGCGACCGGGTCGCCGGAACCGAGGTTGCCGAGCCAGCCCGGTCCCTTGTTACGGAAGGTGAGGGAGGCCTTGACCGTCTCTCCGGCGGCGCCGCTCACCCGGGAGCCCCGCACCGCGAAGTCGGCGGTGTTGACCGCGTTCACGGCCACGATCCCGTAGTTGTCGCTCGTGTCGATGTCGGTGGCCCCACCCGCGGGCCGCACATCGATGTCGAGGCGCTCCCGGAGCGCGTGGTCCGCGACGGAGATCCGGAGCGGCTCCGGCAGCGTGAAGGTGTCACCGGGCCGGAGCACCTGGTCGAAGGCGCACTCGGCGTGCGACGTGGGCGCGTACGCGCCGCCCGTCTGCGTGTACGCGCACGCGGCGTACCGCGCGTCGAACCCGAGTCCGTACGACGCGGCCATGCCGAGCGTGAAGCCCTGGGCGGGCTCGTGACCCTCGTTGGTCACCGAGAGCGGCACCGTGTGGACGGTGCCCGGAGTGGCGCCCTCGACCGGGGTGAGCCCGTTCAGGACGAGGTTCGGGCCGGAGGCGACGGTGAGCGTCGTCTCGAAGGAGTCCAGCGGAGCCTCCAGCGTCCCCTCCGGGCCACCGGTCGCGGTCGCGGCATAGGTGATGCGGCCGCGCGCCCCCGCCTCGGCGGTGTCGGCGGCGCGGACCTCCAGACGCACCTGGGGGCTGTAGTCGTCGCCGATCGCGGGCACCTGGGCGACGCTGCACACGGCGGTCGTCCCGGTGGGCGCGCAGTTGTCCGGCCAGGCCACCTCGGCCATCCGCGCGATGCCGGAGACGTCGACGGTGAGACGGCCGTCCGTGACGGTGAAGTTGTCATTGTCGTGGTAAAGGCCGACCTCGACAGGTGTCCCGGTGTCGGCTCCTGTCTGCAGGTTCTTCTCGTACGGCGCGTTGATCCACAGCTGATCGGACTCCGCGGCGGACTCCACGGCGGAGGCCGGCGCGGACAGACCGGCCAGCAGGATTCCGGCGGTCGCGACGGCACTGGCGCCGAAGCGTACGAAAGGATGGACGGAGACGGGTCTCATGGCTCTCCAGTGACTCGGCACGATGCACTCCCGCCGAGGACTGACGTGCCCCCGGCACCAGTTGGACGATCAAGGAAGCCGTGGGGTTGTGCGGGTGGTGACGTGACCCGTGCCCGTGCCCGTGCCCGTGCCCGCGCCTGTACGCGTACGCCGACGCCCCGTCTGTCGGCGCGCACCGCACGCCCCGTCAGACCGCCCACCCGGCGCCGGTCGGCCGGGTCCCGCAGCGCACCGGCCGGGCGGAGCCCGCACCGCAGGTACGGTGCGGGCTCCGCCCGTTGCCCGTCCGGATCAGAGCCCGAACTCCTGCGGGGACACCCCGAGCGCCGCGCAGGCCTCCCGCAGCACCTGCGCCTCGGCCGGGGCGATGTACCCGTCCGCACCGGCGATCACGAAGCCGGTCTGGACGACCGCCTTGGCCTCCACGGGCTTCTTCGCCGCCTTGGCGATCTCCTGCATCGCCTCGGCCTTGCCCTGCGGGAAGTTGACCGTCATCTGGTCGACGTGCTTGTTGAACCTCTGCCTCAACTGCTCGGGCGGAAAGTTCTGCAGGACGTCGTTCTGCACGATCAGCGACTCCACGTGATGCCGCTCCGCGGGGTCGACGGACCCGTCGGCGGCGGCCACCAGAGCGCACATCGCCATACTGGCGTCCCGATAGGCCCCGCTCTTGAGCTCCGTCTTGAGAGAGCCGAGCTGGGACTTGAGCAGCCCGACCAGCTTCTCCTTCGAACTCCCGGAAGCCCCGGTACCCGACTGCCGCCCGCCCGCGGCGGGACCCCGCGCGCCCTGCGACTGCTGCTGCAGGCCCTTGGCCTGGTCCTTGATGCGGTCCCACATAGCCATGCGTGCCACCTAGTCGATCGGTTCGATGTTCCGCGCGATGTGCGCGGCCAGTTGCAGCGACTCTTCGCGGACCGCTTCCGGCGGCCCGCGAAGGGTGATCGGCGGGCCGTCCCTGGCAAGAAGCTCAGGACGGTTCACCGGGTCGTTCATACGAGGTCCTGCTGCCGATCACCTCGACGGGCGCGCACCCTGCGAACGATCGCGACCGCCAGCGCGGCGACGACCAGCACCAGAACGGCCTTCGAGAGCACACCGACGTAACGCTCCACGAGATCCCACTGGTCACCCAGCAGATATCCGGCCATGACGAGGATGAAGTTCCACAGGAAGCTGCCGAGGGCGGTGAGGAGTACGAAGGTGGGCAGAGGCATCCGCTCAATGCCGGCCGGGACGCTGATCAGACTGCGGAAGATCGGAATCATCCGGCCGAAGAAGATGGCCTTCATGCCGTGCTTGACGAACCAGGCCTCCGTCTTCTTCAAGTCGGACACCTTCACCAGCGGCATCCGCTCCCACAGGGCGTACATGCGGTCCCGGCCGAAGAGCGCACCGATCTGGTAGAGCGCGACAGCCCCCACCACCGACCCCAGCGTGGTCCAGAACAGGGCGGAGTACAGGCTGATCACGCCCTGTCCCGCGGCGAATCCGGTCAGCGGCAGAATGACTTCGCTCGGCAACGGAGGAAAGAGATTCTCCAGGGCGATCGCCAGCCCGGCCCCGGGGCCACCCATGGTGTCGACGAGACCGGTCGCCCACCCTGCGATGCCGCCGGACGGCTCCGAGGCGAGGTGGAGTTGATGCATGTGCGTTGCTCCAGGACTGAGTAGAGGAAGGGCTGAGGAGGGCGACGGCCGAAGGGATTCCCGAAAGCGGCGTATTTCTGGATTGCTGAATTCGGCCCCGGGATTACGCGAAGTGGGATGTGGCACGCGTTTCAGGGAATGCCGAAGAACGCGCCGTCGAACGATGTCAGGCGATTCGGGGCCCGCAGGGCTGCCGCAGGAGAAGCGAGAGGTGACAGAACGACAGGAGCTTCAGCAGCTTCAGGAGTTCCGGGAGTCCCGGGAGTTCAGGGTTCTCCGGGATTTCCCGAAGGTGAAGGCGTCGGCCGGTTCGCTCAGCAGCGAAGGATCCGGGCACGGTCAGGACCGCGCGACTCGGAGTGCGAAGCATGCTGCCGGGCCACGCCCGCCGCGCAGTCGTGAAGATCCGGCGAGGTGAGGGGAACGGCCGCCTGAACAGTGGGCGAGACCGTCGTGTTCCCCGCCTTGTGGCGGTGCTGGAGCGTGACGTCGCCGTCCAGGCCCTCCAGCGGAGTGTTCTGCCCCGACGCGTCGATCACGGACACGGCTTGAGAATGAGCTGCCGTGTCGACGGCCCCCGGAGTCGGGGCAAGGGCACCGAAAGCGAACGCGGATACGATCAGGAGCACGGCGATACCGGCGAAGAAGGCCAGCATCTCCTTGCAGCGCATTCCTACGCTCCCTGTCCCGTGGATTCCGCTCGTCCGAACGAAGCGTCAAAGCGGCTCGGTGAACGGTCGCCGCAGGGCTGCACTCTAACAGCCCTGGATGAAGGGAACCTGAAGCCCATTCAGCCGTCCGCTCCGCCGTCGGCAGCTCAGGCTCACCCGCTACGGGCCGCTCAGAGGCGATGCCCATGCGGAGTCGTGCCGAGGTCTGCCCATCAGGTGCGTGAGCAGGCTCTCCGCCGTGTTCGGGGCGGTCTCGTGCGGGGCGCCCGCCGCGATGAGGGCGGCGCTCAGCCTTGCCGGTGCCGACCGTGGCACGTCCAGTTCGTCGAGCAGCGGAAGGAGGAGCAGCAGGCGTGCGGTGGAGTCCTGGACACCCTCGGCCTCGGGGTCGGGGCTGTCGGCGATGCGGACCAGCTCACGCCAGGGCAGCCCGGTCGCCGAGAACCCTCCGTCCCCACCGGTGATCCGCCGCGCGCGGCTCCGGTCCGGGCGGGTGAGGAGGTGGTCGATGCCGTAGTCGCCCACCAGGTTGCGGTAGATCACCACGACCCCGGTGCCGTCCGCGGCCGGTACCCGGAACACCGGCCAGCGCTCGGGATCGAACAGGACCTCGGAGAGGGCGTCCGTGTCCGCGCCGTCGTCGCCGAACCACTCCGGAACGGCACGCTCGGCGCCCGTCCCGGCGTCGCCCATCGCCATGAGGTGGTTCGACCAGAAGCCCGGTCGCGTCAGCAACGGCTCTCCGGGGACCAGTGGGCCCTCCTCGTAGCCGTTGATCAAGACTCCACCTCGTTGTGGCTCATCGCGGTGACCTGACCGTCCGTCGGGAGGTCCGTCCGTCGTCGTCGGGAGCGCCCGATCGTACGAAGAACCTCTCCGGGTCCGGCTACCGGGGGTGCCCGGAAGCGAGCCGCGGCGAGCCTCGGCCACGCGAACGACCGCCGATGCAGGATGGCCGGGGCGGCCCCGGACCGCCCCCGTACCGCCCCCGTACCGCACTGTCGCGTGGAGAGGCCCCGGCCATGAAACAGCCCGACGAACCGCCGATCCCTGTGGCCGGCGGCCCAGGACCGCGCCCGAACCATCCGAACCATCCGAAGCATTCGAACGAGCGGGCCCGATTCGGCGTCGTGACGGTGGCGGCGTGACCGCCCCTCCGCCCGAGGGAACGCCGGGCGACGGCCGTTACGGCGAGGCATACTTCCGCCCCGACCGGGCGGGCGAGGCGGACCGCATCGACTTCGGGGCCCTCGCCTACGACGATCTGACCATGGCCCGGCTGCTGGCGCTCGGAGCCGGCCCGGGATGGCACTGCCTCGACATCGGCGCCGGGACGGGCACCGTGTCCCACCGGCTGCTGGGCGAGGCCGGGGTGGGAAGCGTGCTCGCCGTGGACCGCGACGTACGGTTCCTGAAAGCGCGCCCCGCACCCGGCCTGGAGGTGCTGCAGGCCGACATCACCGCCCCCGGCTTCGCCCCCGGACGCTTCGACCTCATCCACGCCCGCTTCGTGCTGATGCACCTGCCGGAGCGGGACCGCCTGATCGGCGAGCTGGCCGAACTCCTCGTGCCCGGCGGCGTCCTGGTGCTCAGCGACGCGGTCGACCTCACGAGCGACCGGCCGCCGAGGACCCCGTACTCCACGGCGATGCGGGCGATGTGGCAAGGACTGCGGACCACCATCGGGACCGACGTCTCCCGGGTCCCGTCGTATCCGCAGCTGCTGCGCGGTGCGGGCCTCGAACCCGTCGCCGCCGAGATCCACGTACCGCCGCTGCTTCCCGGCAGCCCCATCAGCCGGTTCTGGGCCGACACCTGGCAGCGCGGCAGAGAAGCGATGCTCGCCACCGGCCTGGTCGACGACGCCGCTGTCGACGAGGCGCTGCACTACCTCGAAAGCACCGCGTGTGCCGCGCTGTCGGCCGGCATGCTCACGGCCTGGGGACACAGGCCGACCGTGACGACCACGCCGTCGTCCCCGCGTCGGACAGACTCCAGCCCCGGGTGAGCGGGGCGAGACGGTGACGGAAACGCCGCTCGGGACGTCCGGCCGTCACGCCGGCCCGGCATGCGCTCGCGCTGACGCCCACTCCGTCACGTCCACCGCACGCCGAGTTCCGAGAGCACGGCGCGCTGTTCCTCGGCGAGCCCGTCCCGGCGGCTCCTGGTGTTGGACAGCCACACCCCCAGCCGCACCTGCACGGGGCCGGGTTCGTCCTCCACCGTGATCTCCTCGGTGTGGGCGCGCGGGACCCGGTGGTGGCCTTCGCGGGCGGTGTACTGGGCGAGCGCCCGTACGCCGCGCTCGAAGGACCCCGTCCTCCCGGCCGCGGGCCGCTCCGGTTCGGCCGGCGGGCGCAGGCCGAGCCGTTCCAGGCGTGTGCGCTGCTCGGGCATCAGGGCCTGCCAGACGGACGGTTCGCGCTGCCGGTGGACCCACGTCCCGACGTCCAGACCGAGCACGGTGACGCCGGGCAGGATCCCGGTGGCGCTGCGCTCCTCGGCGAGCAGCAGGCGGGCGGCGGCGTAGTACCGCTGCCAGTCGACCGGCCACGGCGGATTCCAGTCCGGGTCGATCGCCGCGAGGGCCTCACGACGGAGCGCCGCCCGCTCCTCGTTCCTGCCGAGGCCGCCGGGCCTGCGGAGGTTGGCGAGCCACTGGCCGACCGCCACACCGTCCGTCACGGCGTCCTTCGGGGCGGCGAGCGTGGCGTGCTTGGCGTGGTAGGCGCGGGCGGCCGCGAGCTTCTTCCGGAAGGCGGCGTCCGCGACGGACCAGACCATGCCGAGCTCGTCGAGAAGTCCGGCCCGCCACGGCTTGAGGGTCCCGAGCCGGAACGCCCTTCGCTGCTCGCTGACCCAGGACCCGAGCGGAAACGCGCCCTCGCCGCCGTCCTGGGGGACGACGGTGCCCACGGGAACGCGGGCGTTTCCGTGTTCCCGGGCCCAGGCGTACAGGGCGTGGTATCCGGTGAGCCAGACCTCGGAGTCCGGCTGCAGGACGCGGGTACGCAGGAACGCGGCGATGACACCGGGGTCATGGGGCCGGGAGAACCGGAGCAGGGGCACCCCCGCGTCCCTCGTACGCGTGCCAGTACGTGCTTCCGCGCTGCCGGGCGGGCCCGGGACCGGGGTGCCTGACACCGCGTCGTCGGTGTCGTCCTCCTGGACCGGGTCGAGGCCGACCACGGAGAGGGCCCTGCCCCGGGCGGTCGTGGTGCGCAGGGCCATGCGCTCGACCAGCCGTTCGTCGTGGGCCCGGAGCCCCTGCAGCACGGCGACCAGAGGGCGGTAGCTCGGCGAGGCCATCATGCGGTCAGGGTCCTCGCCGGGGCGGAGGAACACCGGGACGACCAGCCGGGACACCTTCCCCCCGCCGGGTTCCTGGCGCAGACCCCGGCCGGTGATCTGCACGATCTCGACGGGGGAGCTGCGGGTATCGGCGAAGACGACCCCGGCCACCCCGCGCTTGCCCCGGATGTCGACCCCCTCGCCGAGCACCCGGCAACTGCTCAGGAAGCTCAGGTCGGTCACCCAGCCCTCCGCGTCCAGCCCGTCCGCGAACCGGCTCAGCACGGCCCGGCGGTGCGCGGCCGGGTGCTCACCGCACAGCCAGTCCGCGCCGATCCGTTTCGGATACGCGACCGGGTCCACCGCGTGGAGTTCGGCGGCGGTCTCCGGGAGGCCGCGGGCGAAGGCCATGGCGTCCAGGGTGCGGGAGTGGAACGTCATGAACGACCGCATCCCCGTGGTGTCCGCATGCTTCAGCAGCGCCGCCTGCAGCGCGGCGAGCCGCCGGCCCCGTCGTTCCTCCGAGGACGCGTCCGGCCCGGGCGGTGCGGGGTCGCGGATCTCCAGTACGTCGATCTCGAACCGCGCCAGGACCCCGCGCTCGACACTCTCCATCAGCCCGAACTCGTACAGCACCGGGCCGTAGAGCTCTTCGTCGTCCATCGACGCCACCAGCCCCCCGCCGGGCACGTCCGGCGCGGCGCCGGCGCCCGGTGACGCCTCCCACAGGCGTGGGGTGGCCGTCATGTACAGCCGCCGCGCGGCGGGGATCCGCTTCTGGTCGTGGACGGCCGCCCACGCCTTCCCGGGATCGCCCGAGGTCCGGTGCGCCTCGTCGACGACCAGGAGGTCGAAGGCGCCCATGCGCTGTCCGTACGAGCCGAGCAGGGCCCGCTCCAGCACACCCGGGGCCGCGCCGGCCCCGCCCTGGTCGTCCCGGTCGCCCTGGTCGTCCTCCAGACCTTGGGGCGACAGGCTCGCGTACGTGGCGAACACCAGCATCGGCCCGCTGCCGGCCCACAGCGCCAACTGCGTGGGGTTCGTCGTGCACCGGACGTCGAGAGCTTCGAGCAGCGGGTCGGAACCCAGACCGCACACCGCGACCGCCGGACCGTCGTGCCCCACGGCACGCCAGGACTCGACCGTCTGCGTCAGCAGGTCCAGCGTCGGCACCAGGACACCGACCAGGCCGCGCGGGACCAACCGCCGGGCAGCCACCGCCGCCATGACGGTCTTGCCCGTGCCGGTCGCCATCCGGACCTGTCCGCGTAGGCCCCGAGCGGCCACCGGACCGTCCGCGGGCGACGCGGTGGGGGAAAGGCCCTCGATCACGGCATCGACGGCCTCCGCCTGATGCGGGCGAAGGCTGAACCCCTGCACACTCACCACTCCTGACTCCCCGTGTCCGACGGATTCGAGGGATACGACGGACCGACGAGCCCGGACATCAGACAATAGCGAGGCTCCGGTGCTCCGCCCGCGCATCTCCGCCCGGGAGAATCGCATCAGACCTCGCGTCCGGCACCGTCCAACACGCGTCCAACATATGCGCAGATGATGTCCAATTGTTGTACGGTGGGTCGGTGAGTGAGAACAGTGTCGAAGCGCTCCTCGAAGAGGCCCGCCTGACGGCCGCCATTCCGCCGCCGGCCGAGCGGCAGCGGCTGCGTGAAGCGGCCGGGCTGTCCCGCGCCCAGGTCGCGTCGGCGGTCGGGGTCGGACGTTCCACCGTCGCCAACTGGGAGACCGGCGTCTCCGATCCGCAGCCACCCGCACGCCTTTCCTACCTGCGCCTGCTGAAGGGCCTCGTCGAGATCTACCCGGCCGCCCCGGCGTCCGCTCCCGCCACGGCCCCCGACCCTGCTCCCGGGCCCACGTCCGAACCCACTCCCACTCCCACTCCC
>MUNB01000359.1 GCA_002154345.1 Streptomyces griseus | reverse complement strand
CCGTCCGCTCGGCCGGCTCCTCCTCGTCCAGGAGCCGGGCCAGCGCGAACGCCCGCACCAGATCGTGCAGCCGGTAGCGCGACCCCCGTACGCGGGTGAGCAGCCCGGCCCCGGCCAGCACGGTCAGCAGCCGCTCCGCCTCCTGCTCGTCGGCGGAGAGCAACGCGGCAGCCGCCGCCGCGCCCAGGCTCGCCCGGCCCGCCAGTGCGAGCCGCCGCAGCAGCCGCCGGGCCTGATCGCCCTGGTCGGTGTAGCGCAGCCACAGCGCCCGCTCCACCGGGTCCACCGGACCGTACGCGCCCAGGTCCTCCGCCAGCGTGTGCCGACTGCGCGCGCCCAGCGCGGAACCGGCCACCCGCAGCGCCAGCGGCAGCCCGCCGCACAGCTCCACGATCGCGTCCGTGGACGGATAGTCGTACGGCCCGGTCTCCTCCTCCTCGGCCACCTCGCGCAGCAGCTCCTCCGCGCCCGCCGCCTCCAGCGCGCCGACCGGCAGATGGTGCACCCAGGCCGGCAGATCCTCGGGCAGCTCCAGCGGCTCCCGGGCGGTGACGATCACCAGACTGTCCGAGCGCTCCGGCACCAGGGTGCGGACCTGCCCGGCGTCCGTGGCGTCGTCGAGCACGACGGTGACCGGCGTCCCGGTGAGGTGCTGGTGGTACAGCTCGGAGAGCCGCCGCACCTGCTGCTCCGCCGAAGCACCCTCCCGGAACAACAACTGCTCGCGCGGCGCGCCCAGCCGGTTCAGCAGATGCAACAGCGCGTCCCGGGTCGGCAGCGGGCTCTCCCCGGCCACCTGGCCGCGCAGATCGACCACGCACGCACCCCGGAACTGGTCCTTGAGCGCATGAGCGGCCCGCACCGCGAGCGCGGTACGCCCCGAACCCGGCTCACCGTGCAGCACGACGACGGTCGGCCGGGTCTGCGTGGAGGCGCGGGCCGCGTGCACCCACTGGGCGATCTGCGCCAGTTCGGCCCTCCGCCCGGTGAACGGCCCCTCCGCGTGCGGAAGATGACCGAAGGACTGCTCCAGCACCACCCGGGTACGGGCCGCCGCGCTCCGGTCGCCGCCGCGCAACGGCCGCCCCGCCGGGGCGGCCTGCTTCTTCGGGGCGCGGGCGGCCGGGGTCAGCATCCGCTGCTGGTCCAGGTACGGGCGGATGCCCCGTACCTCCAGGGCGGTCAGCCACTGGAGCCTCAACTGCTCGGCCCCGCCCGGTTGTCCGGCGGCGGCGGCCCGGCGGTGGGCGGCGGGCCAGTGCGAAGCGGTCACCTTCGCCACGGTCGTCGCCGTACCGGCCACCGCGACAACCGCGCCCGCACCGAACGCCAGACCGGTGTTCGCGCCGAGCGCCAGATCGGCCCCGAACGCGGCGGCGGCCGCAACACCCGTCACCAGCAGGGGCGTTCCCAGCGTCGCTCTGCTGAAGCGCTCCGCGAGCGGCCGGTCGCCCGCCGCCACCGAGTCCAGCGCCTGCGTGTACGCGGCGTACTCCTCGCCCGCGCTGGCCGCCATGGTGTCGAGCGCCGCCCGCGCCCGTGACATCAGCACCCCGGCATCGGTCCGCCCGCCGGTACGCCGCGTCTCCTCCTCCACGGCGCGCACCAACAGCCTCTCGGCTTCCGCCCGATGGCTGTCCCGCATATGTGTCCCCCTCCGAGAGCTGCGTCGTGCTGCGCTCCGAACCTCGGGTTCCGGAGCGTCAGTTACCGAACGTCAGTTACCAAGCGTCGGGGTCAAGTGTCCTGCGTAGCGGGCTCCGGCGCGAGGGGCACCGGGCAAGGGGCGGGTCAAGGCGCGGCCGGAGGGCGGTGACGGAGGGGTGGCTGCGGGAGTCCGCGCGGCCGCCGCAGGGGGCAACAGCACCGCCGCTTTCCCCCGGATCACCGATTGGCGAAGGTCACCGCCTTCGCGTCCTCCTCGTACGCGAAGGAGCCGGTGAAGCCCCAGTTCTTCCAGCCGCCGTCGCCCCGGTTGGTGATCGTCCCGCTGTCGACGGCGAACACGTCGACACCGTCCACCACCGCGAGGTGTTCCAGCCCGGACACCCCGGAGAAGGAGAGGTCGTTGAACGACTTGGCGGTGATGATGTTCTTGTCGGGGAAGCTGCGGCCGTACTCTTCCAGGAGCGAGTGCGTCAGTTCGGCCTTGTCGCCGGGCACCTTGCCGGAGTAGTCGGTGCCGGGATACGGGCCGCCGCCGGTGTACTTCGGTGTCTCGTCGTTGAAGTGGACGGTGCCGGATCCGGTGGCCGTGGAGTCGGCGTCCAGGTCGGCGGGGGCCGGCCGGTCGAAGGTCGCTTCCATGCCGTCGCGCTCGAAGTTCCCGTACATGGCCCAGTTGGTGTAGCCGCCGTCGCCGTCGTTCTTGAACGTGCCCTTCTCGAAGACGTAGACGTCGAACACGGCCCGGCCGGAAGCGATGTCGTCGCCCTTCTCGTCCTCGTGGTAATCGGTGGAGTTCAGCCGGTAGCGGCCCTGGTGCACGAAGGAGTCCGGCTCGTCGACCCAGTGCGAGTCCTGCTCGGAGTGCATCGCGACGACGTTGTAGTCGGGATAGCAGCGGCGCATGTCGTTCACCAGCATCCGCACCGCCTGGGTCGACCCCTCGTCGTCCAGCGGTGAGTACGTGTTGTAGTACCGGCTGCGGTCGGGCGGCTCCTGGCCCTCGACCTGGCAGCCCTCGTCGCCCGGCTTCCAGCCCTCCTTGCGCTTCGGCTTGGGCGGCTCCTGGAACGTGACGGTGCGGCGGTCCTCGCTGATGTCGAACACACCGTGGAACGCCCGGTTCTTCCAGCCGAGGTCGGCGTCCTCGGCCCAGGTGAACTTCCCGGTCCTGAAGGCGTAGACGCGGTAGGTCGTGCCGCTGATCTCTACGGTCTCGATCAGCGCGGTGCCGTCCATCTCCTGGAGGTTTCCCTCGTGCGGCTGGGCGATGACGATGTTGTAGTCCGGCAGGCAGTAGGCGAGATCGTCGAGCGCCAGCTTGACCCGCTTCTCCTTGTTCTTCTCGTTGTCGATCTTGTCGATGACGAAGTTGACCAGCCAGGAGTAGCCCCAGGCGGCGGTGTTGCCGAGCACCCCGCTTCCCGGCACCTTCACCGAGGAGTTCGACTCCCGGGGCTCGAAGCACAGGTCGGGCAGTGCGTTCGGGGTGCTGCCGGGAGGCAGTTCGACGGACTTCCGGACCGGCTCGTCGAGCGTCCGCCCGAGGGGCTCGCCGGCTCCTTCGTCGACCGGCGCACCGGAGCCGTCGCCGCTCGGCTGCTCCGCCCGAGCGGTGTCGACATCGTTGTCATCGGAACAGTCGACGCCCCCGAATCCCGCCGGGCCGATGCGGCAGACCTGCGCGTGGACGGAACGGGACAGCGAACCGCCGATGCCGGTCGCGACGATCGCACCGACCACGGCGACCACCACGGCGATCAGGGCCAGGTACTCGACGGCGGTCTGCCCACTGCTCGCGCACACACCCCGTCGTATCCGGTCGCTGCGTTTCACGCGTCACCTCGTCCTCGCCGCCGTATCACCGGGCCGCACGCCCGCCGGGACCGAAGGTAGCGACGCATCGGTGGGCGGGAGTAGGGCCCAGGGGCCCGGAGAGGGGCCCACATCACCGCGACGCAGGCCCTGCGGGCGAGCGGCCCCGGCGCGCCCGGCGCGGCGGTTCGATCACACGGCAGAGCTTCGGAGCGACGCCACCGCCGGCCTCGCCTCGGTCGTCGACGTATCGACGGTGTCCTCCTGCAACAGGTCGTACAGCGCGTCGGCCGCCGGCAGATCGGAGGTGCGGCTGGTCAGCTCCTCGGGGGCGGTCATGGCGGTGCCGGTGGCGAAGGCGCCGGCGAACAGTGCGGTCGCGATGAGTTTCTTCACGGTCTTCGTATCCGTCGTGACGGTGGCGGTGGCCACCGTCGGGGGTGGGGGCCACCGCCACCAAGTCGTCCTGGAACGCCTTCGCAGATACGTTCCTGCGAAGGCGACAGGACGACCCGGGCGAGCAGTGGCCGGGGTGCGGGAATTCCTGACTTCCCAACGAGGCCGTCCCTTTCGGGGAACGCTCCACTCCGGTGATGCCACCCGAACGAGGAACCCCGGAATCGTCCCGGGCATCGGCCAGGATCCGGGCCCGGCGCGCCCCCGCCCCGTGGCGCGCGGGTGTCCTGGAGGCGGGTGCGCGAGGATTGGGGGCATGGCCAACCGACTTGCGCAGACCACCTCGCCGTATCTCCTCCAGCACGCCGACAACCCCGTCGACTGGTGGCCCTGGTCGCCCGAGGCGTTCGAGGAGGCCAGGAAGCGGGATGTGCCCGTGCTGCTCAGTGTCGGGTACGCCAGCTGCCACTGGTGCCAGTGAACTTACGCAACCAGGTAGTCCTGCCCTGGGGTGTTGCCAGAAGGTAGTCACATGGACACATACGATGAGCAGCTGGACGCAAGCATCGACGCTTGGGTGGAGGCCGAGCTGGCCGCCTCACCAGAGTGGGGGCCCGAGAAGTACGCCACCATCCGCCAGCTCCTGGAGGGCAGCGCACGCGCTGTCGCTGCCGAGTAGTAGAGGCGCGGAGCCGTAGACCGCGGCCCAGTGCCGTGAGCGCGGACCGACCGGCCCGCGCGCACAGCACCACTCCGGCTGGGGCACTTTTCGCGTTCGCTTCTGTGTGAGTCCGGGGTGGTTTAGTCGTGGTTGTGCTTCCCGCAGAGCTGGTCAGCCCGACCGTCATCGCCCCACCACGCGCAGGCCGTCGCACCGCCTGGCTTGAGAGTAACCGCCTCTTTGTGCTGTAACAGACGATGCTGCGCTGCGTCTGGCCGGTACCCTTCCCAAGGTAACTGCCGCTGTGGAGAGGATGGTTGCCATCAAGGAGACGGTGCTCAAGGAGCTGACCTTCGGTGCCCGGGTGGCGGAGGAGGAGGCTGGCGAGCTGGCCTCGTACTTCGTGGAGACCGAGCAGTGGAACCAGGTCTGGCGGGACGAGGTCGACGTCGTCTACGGGCCGAAGGGCTCGGGTAAGAGCGCGATCTACGCCACTCTCACAGCCCGCGAGTCGCAGCTGTTTGACCGAAACATCCTGATCAGTCCTGCGGAGTCACCTCAGGGCTCGCCTGCATTTGCCACTCTCGACGCCAACACCCTTATCGATGAGGATCAATTCGTCGGGCTCTGGAAGCTTTACTTCTTGGCGGTAATCGCTGACACATTTGCGGATTACGACTTGCGCAGCCCTGCGGCCAAGTCGGTAGTCCGGACGCTAACAGATGCCGGGATGGTGCCGGGGCGCAGCGTGTCGCTCCGACAGAAGCTAGCTAACGCTGCGGCTTATGTGCGCAGGATGTTCAGCGAAATCGAGCCCAGCCTCTCAGTAGCTGGGGTCGTGGACGTCGGCACCCGCATTCGGTTCACCGAACCGGACGACGTGCAGCGTTCCAATGGGGCGGTTCACGTCGACGACCTACTTGACACGGCGGGACAGGCGCTAGAGGACGAGGGACTGAAGCTGTGGTTGCTACTGGACCGGCTGGACGCGGCATTCGCTGGCAAGCCAAATCTGGAGCAGCAGGCACTGCGAGCCCTGTTCAAAGTCTACCTAGACATTGGAAGCATTGATCGAATCCGGCTGAAGATCTTCCTGCGCAGCGATATCTGGAAAGCCATTACCGCTGGCGGGTTTCGCGAGGCCAGCCACATTACGCGGGAGCTGACGTTGAGCTGGGGAAGGGCAGCATTGCTACAGTTGGTCACGCAGCGCATGGTTCGCAACAAAGCGCTGCGCGATTTCTACGGCGTGCCGTACGAGGGCATCGCTTCGGTCGCCGGGCAGGAGGATCTCTTCCTAAGGGTGTACCCTCAGCAGGTTGAAAATGGCCCGAACAAGCCGCAGGCATTCGACTGGTGCCTGACTCGGACCAGTGACGGCACCAAGCGCACCGCGCCCCGGGAGCTCATTCACTTGCTCACCGAGGCTCGGGGTGTCCAGCTGCGACGTCAGGAAGTAGGCGAGGACGAGCCAGCAGGAGAGGCCCTGTTTGACGGTAGCTCCCTCAAAGGCGCACTGCCGGCGGTCTCCGAAACTCGGCTGAACAAGACACTTTACGCTGAGCACCCGGATCTCAAGCAGTACATGTTGGCGCTGGAGGGCCAAAAGACCAATCACAGCGTACAAAGTCTCGCTGCGATCTGGGAGTTGCCGCCGGACGAGGCGAAGACGGCTGCTCTCCGCTTGGTAGACATCGGCTTTTTCGAAAAGCGTGCGCAGATGCAGTTCTGGGTTCCCTTTCTCTACCGGCCAGCTCTAAATCTCGTGCAGGGGAGCGCCGAGGGTGTCAATAGCTCCGGTGATGCCCCGCCCACGCTCGCCGGGTAAGACTCTCCCGCGGACAGAAGTAGGGGCTCGCAAGTCCCCTAGTTCATGGGCGTGCTCGGCCTGACTTCGCGACCTTGGGTAGTTCAGGCTTGGAAAATTGAGCTTCTTCGAGCTAGCCACCGATCAGGTGGACGAGCGAGAGGGCTCCAGGGCGGGTGCGCCGAGGGTGATCAGTTGCGGCACAGCCGGGGGCGAGTAGCAGCCGCCGGACTGGGTGGTGTCGGCCTCATCAAAAGCTCGGCTCCGCCGCATATACCGGTTTCGGGAAGGTTGAGTTCGACGCGGCCGGCGGCGACGGAGTGGACCTGTTCGTAACCGGTCATGGCGAGGAAGGTCGGGGCGCCACCGGTCCGGGCACTGCGGCGGCCGACCTCATCCCTGGGCCGTCCCGTTGACCAACAAGCTCTACCAAGCCCGCGACTGCGAGCCGCTGGCCGGCATCCGCCACGGCTTCCGTGAATTCGTATTCAACTGACCGCACATGCAAGGGAATGAGCATGGACGTGAACGAGCCGCGCGTGCGGAGCTGAGGAAGTCGCTGCTGGCCGTAGAGACCGTCCGGATCGTCTGGCGACCCCCAGCGGCGTCTCAGTGGTCTCACCCGACTGACCCGTTACTGTTCCGGCCGCCACAACATGAGTCTCGGCCCAGCAGCGCGAGCTGGACCTGCCTGGAGTTGCGGCATGCGAGGTCGCGCGAAGTGTCAGACCAGGGGCGTACCGTTCTCTCACGGCGCAGGATTCCCTGCTCCTGCAAGCGACTTGACTTCCTGCGAGGTTCAGTTGGCGACAAAGAAGAGCGGCAACAAGCGGAAGGCACTGCCCCAGCCTGTCAGGTTCGAGGTCTGGGTCCGCAGTGGGGGTCGATGCGCGATCTGCAACCGCTACCTTCTCGATGGGGCCCTGGCCAACAAGACCATCCGTCTCGGCGAACTCGCCCACATCGTCGGCCAGCAGAACACAGCGGGCTCTCCCCGGGGGCAAAACGATCTCGTCGAGCGCGACACCGCGGACAACGTGATGCTGGTCTGCGCCGACGAGCACGACGAGATCGACGCGCCGGAGAACCTCGACGTCTTCACCGTCCAGAAGCTGCTCGCGCTCAAGCACGCCCACGAAGACCGGATCAAGCACGTCACCGGCATCGCACCAGACCGTACGACCACTGTGCTGCGGATGATCGGTCAGGTCCGGGGGCAGCAAGTCGAACTGACCCGACAGACAGCCTCGTCCGCCGTCCTCATCTCGGGCGACCGCGTTCCTCTCTTCCTGGAGTCCTACTCCCGTCATGGAATTGAGATCGAGCTCCGCCATGTACTGGGCGAAGCCACGATCGACCTCCGCGACGTCCCCGGGGAGGACGGGACCAACGGCGAGTACTACAGCCAGGCGAAGGCCGTGATCGACAACGTAGTCGACAACAAGCTCAACGAGGGCATCTCCCGCGACCAGGTGGCCCATCTCAGCGTTTTCGGATTCGCCCGCATCCCGCTCCTCGTCTACCTGGGATCGCGTCTGGATGACACGGTGCCCACCGATATCTACCAGCGCCACCGCCACGATGAGACCTGGACATGGAGCGAGGACGGACCGGTCGTCGCCTTCGCGACACACCTCGACCTGGACGTGCCGCCCGCAGAAGAAGCCGTCCTGGTGCTCAACATCTCCGGCACCATCCAGCCTGGGGAACTGCCCCCTCGGCTGGCAGGGCTGCGGCGCTACCGGATCAGTCCGGCGGACGCGGCGGCTGCCCCGGACATCATGCGCCACCGCGACAGCCTCGCCCGCTTTCAAGAGAACCTTCGCGCCCTGTTCGCCGACATCGAGGCGAACGCGAAGGCCATCCGCCGCCTGCACATCCTGCCCGCTGTACCGCTGTCCGCCGCATTGAGTCTGGGCCGTGTCCACGACCGCCAAGTCCACCCCAGTCTGACGATCTACGACCGCACCGACGGCGGCTACCGCCCCGCGCTGGAGATCAAGTGAAACTGAACGGGCACTTCAATACTCTGCTCAAGGGGACGGTCAACCTCAACCAGACCAGGCTGGATCAGCTGGACACCCGGGTGACGGCCATCTTGAACTTCCTGACCAGCGACTCGGTTATCGGCCCGCTGATCCTCGGCACCACCAGACAGGGCTCCTGGGCCCATCGCACCATCATCAAGCCAGTGGCCGGCAAGAACGACGAGTTCGACGCCGACTTCCTGCTCAACCTGACCGTTGTCGAGGCATGGGAAACGAGGCCGTCGGAGTACCTGAACGCCCTGTTCGCCGCGCTCAAGCGCAGCAACACCTACAAGTCGATGGTGGTGAAGAAGAACCGCTGCGTGCGGATCAACTACGCGGGCGACTGCCATGTCGACATCGTCCCCCACCTCGTCCTGCCCGACGGTCGGCAGGTGATCGTCAACTCGGAGGTAGAGGAGTTCGAGGAGACCAACCCCGAGGGCTACACCGCGTGGATGAAGGAGAAGGACTCGCTGACCGGCGGCAACCTGCGCAAGGTGATTCGCCTGGTGAAGTACCTGCGGGACTCCAAGGACACCTTCAGTATCCCCTCCGTGATCCTGACCGCTTTGCTGGGCGAACGGGTCCAGGTCTACGACACGAGCAACCGGTACAGCGGGGTGCCCACCACTCTGGTCCACCTCATCGAGGACCTCGCCGCGTGGCTGGCCCTCAACCCGCTAATGCCCGTGATCGCCGACCCGAGCTGCCCGCAGACCAGCTTCAACCACCGCTGGGAACAGGGCCGGTACGCCAACTTCGCCAAGCATATTCAGTCGTATGCGACCCGGATGCGTACGGCCCTGGACGAGCAGGACAAGGACAAGAGCGTCAAGCTCTGGCAGCAACTCTTCGGTGACGGGTTCAGAGCACCGGCCACGACGGCAGCGGCCTCCCTCGCCAAGGCCGGGCAGCCGGCCTCGGCGGAAGGGGTCACCCGGGCGCCGTCGGAGAGGTTCATCGAGGAGATGGGTGTGCAGTGGGCGGGTGGACGCTGGGCCCGGATCGAAGCCCGTGTCGCGAACCCCATCGGCACCGGGTCCGCGGACCTGCGCCGTACAGGCTTCGCCCCCGTCGGCCGGGACATCTACTTCACGGTGAGCACCGACGCCCCGCAGCCGTACGACATCTGGTGGAAGGTCCGCAACCACGGACCGGACGCCGAGAATGCCCACGGTCTACGTGGTCAGATCACGCCAGGGCGCGGACCACGGATCCATGAGCGCTCTAGGTATCGGGGTCGGCATTACGTGGAGGTATGGATCGTCAAGGACGGCAAGGTCGTCGCCAGCGATCACCACGACGTAGTGATCCGCTGACGGCGCCACGCCATCAGGGTGACGGGCATGAAGCGGGGGCGGCTTCCCACGCGGCTCGTCCCCGGCGAGAACATACGGGTCGGCCCCTGGTTGAAGCTCTGCATCAAGACCGCCTACGACGGGTCCGGGCCGAGCTGGGGGCCGATGCCCAGAGGTCCCCGGTTGCGGACATGTCTCAGCCCACGGGGCGTCGGAGGCGTCGAGGGTGCGGGCGATTCCTAGTTGCTCACAGGGCCGCAAGGTCGACCGTGACAGGGAATGGCGCGGTGGCCTTCACGGTGCCGGTGAACATCTCGCCGTCCCTGTAAGCCTTGGTGGCGGGGTCGAGGACGTAGGTGTACACGATTGGGACACCGGTGGCGGCCTGTTCAATGCGCCAGTAGAAGGGGATGCCCGCCTTGGCGTACTGGTCCACCTTCACGATCCGGTCCGTGGTCTCGGAGCCGGGCGACACCACCTCGACGACCAGGAGCACGTGCTCCGGGCGGGTCGGCGTGAGGTCGATGGTCTCTGCTCGGTAGACGATCACGTCAGGTCGGCGGTTGGTGAGGGGAACGTCCTGCAAGCGGACGTCGAAGTCCGTGTCCGCGTTCCAGTCCGGGCCCGCGGCGGCGTCCAGGGCATTGGCCAGGATGCGGGCCAGCCGGTTGTGGCGCTTGGAGGCGCTCGGGCTCACGACGACCATCCCGTCCACGATCTCGATGCCGGCGCACTGCTCCTCGGACCAGGAGTCGTACTGCTCCGCGCTGATCTGCGTATGCATCCACGCGGGCGCCACCATCTCGGCGGTCATGGTGTACCTCCTTCGAGAGGCCTCGGCAGGTCCGGCGCTGCTGCGCCAAGCCTACTGTTCCGAGGCGCCGGGCTGCCCGACTCGGAAGGGAAGGAGCCGCCCACCACGTCATGGCGCATAAGTGCAATTCGGCCAAGTGAGGCGGGCTCGTCAGCGTTTCACCGGTCGCGGCAGACGCTGTGAGAGGCTGGGCCGTATGAACCGGCTAGCTGGTGTGACCTCGCCTTATCTGCTTCAGCACGCTGACAATCCGGTCGACTGGTGGCTGTGGGGACCCGAGGCGTTCGAGGAAGCGAAACGGCGTGATGTACCCGTTCTGTTGTCGGTTGGTTACTCTGCGTGTCACTGGTGTCACGTCATGGCGCACGAGTCGTTCGAGGACGAGACCGTGGCCGCCTATCTCAACGCGCACTTCGTGCCCGTGAAGGTCGACCGGGAGGAGCGGCCCGACGTCGACGCCGTCTACATGGAGGCCGTGCAGGCGGCCACCGGGCACGGGGGGTGGCCGATGACCGTCTTTCTCACCCCGGACGCCGAACCCTTCTACTTCGGGACCTACTTCCCGCCCGAGGCCCGGCACGGCTCGCCCTCCTTTCAGCAGGTGCTGGAAGGGGTCACCGCCGCCTGGACCGATCGCAGGGACGAGGTCGCCGAGGTGGCGGGGCGTATCGTCGCCGATCTTGCGGGGCGGTCGCTGGTCCATGGTGGGGACGGGGTGCCGGGGGAGTCGGAGGTCGCTCAGGCGCTGCTCGGGCTGACCCGGGAGTACGACGAGCAGCACGGCGGGTTCGGGGGTGCGCCCAAGTTTCCGCCGGCCATGGTGGTGGAGTTCCTGCTGCGGCACTATGCGCGGACCGGGGCCGAAGGCGCACTGCAGATGGCCGCCGACACCTGCTCGGCGATGGCCCGGGGCGGCATCTACGACCAGCTCGGCGGCGGGTTCGCGCGGTACTCCGTGGACCGGGAGTGGGTCGTACCGCACTTCGAGAAGATGCTGTACGACAACGCACTGCTGTGTCGTGTCTACGCTCATCTCTGGCGTACCACCGGGTCCGACGAGGCACGGCGGATCGCCCTGGAGACCGCCGACTTCATGGTGCGGGAGCTGCGGACCGCCGAGGGCGGGTTCGCCTCGGCGCTGGATGCCGACAGTGAGGACGCGGACGGCAGGCATGTCGAGGGGGCGTTCTATGTGTGGACGCCTGAGCAGTTGCGTGAGGTGCTGGGGGAGGACGATGCCGCCTTCGCCGCAGCGTATTTCGGGGTGACCGAGGACGGCACCTTCGAGGAGGGCGCCTCCGTGCTCCGGCTGCCGGGGGACGCGGGGCCCGTGGATGCCGCGCGGCTCGCGGACGTACGCGCCCGGCTGCTGGCCGCCCGTGAGGAGCGGCCGCGCCCGGGGCGGGACGACAAGGTGGTCGCCGCCTGGAACGGGCTTGCTGTCGCCGCCCTTGCCGAGACCGGGGCCTACTTCGACCGGCCCGACCTCGTGGAGCGGGCCACCGAGGCCGCTGACCTGCTCGTGCGGGTGCACCTGGGCGAGGTGGCCCGGCTGACCCGTACCTCCAAGGACGGGCGGGCCGGGGACAACGCCGGGGTGCTGGAGGACTACGGCGATGTGGCCGAGGGGTTCCTCGCGCTGGCGGCGGTGACCGGGGAGGGTGCCTGGCTGGAGTTCGCCGGGTTCCTGCTGGACATCGTGCTGGAGCAGTTCACCGGTGAGGGCGGTCAGCTGTACGACACCGCCCATGACGCCGAGCAGCTCATCCGGCGGCCCCAGGATCCCACCGACAGCGCCACCCCGTCCGGATGGACCGCTGCCGCGGGTGCGCTGCTCTCGTACGCCGCGTACACCGGGTCCGGGGCCCATCGCACCGCCGCAGAGGGCGCGCTCGGTGTGGTGAAGGCCCTGGGCCCTCGCGTCCCCCGGTTCGTCGGCTGGGGCCTCGCCGTGGCCGAGGCGCTGCTGGACGGGCCCCGCGAGGTGGCCGTGGCCGGTCCGGTCGGCGGTGAGCTGCACCGTACGGCGTTGCTGGGGCGGGCCCCGGGTGCGGTGGTCGCGGC
>MUNB01000358.1 GCA_002154345.1 Streptomyces griseus | reverse complement strand
GTCCTGGATCCGGTGTTCATGAACAGTCACGACGTCTCCCCCGGCACCGCCGAAGCGCTGCGGACGTATCTGCCGGAGCTCACCGACCCCGAGCTGATCGCGCACGTCGAGGAACGGCTGCGGGCAGCGGCGACCGAGGACGAGGGCGAGCAGGACCAGGAACTGCCCGACACGCCCCCCGCCTACGATCCGTCCCTCGACCCCGACGGGCTCTTCCACGACTACTTCCGGCACTTCGTCGCGCCCTGGAGCGGCCGCGTACGCCATGCCGCCGCGCAGTCGCCCACGATCGCCGCGCCCCAGCGGATCGTCGACGACTTCGTCACGCACCAGACCGGGCTCGTCTCCCGGCTGATGATCCGGACCCTGGTCGAGGAGCTGCACCGGCGGCGCACGGCGGGCCTGCTCGACGGCGAGACGCCCGAGGAGCGGTACACCTCCTTCCGCCGGTGGACCAACAGCCCCGCCGGACATGACGAGTTGACCGCGCGCTATCCGTATCTCTTCTCGCTGGTGAGCCGCCAGGTCGAGGCCTCCGCCCGGTACGTCGTCGAGATCATCGAGGAAATCGGCTCTGTCGCACCGCAGTTGGGATCCCTCCTGGCGGGCGGCCCGGAACACCCCCGGGTCGACCGTCTCGTCCTCGGCGAGGGCGACACCCACAACGGCGGGCGGTCCGTCGCGCAGGTCCTGTTCACCGACGGCCGCCGGGTGCTCTACAAGCCGCACCCCATCGGCGCGGAGGCCGGCTACAGCTCCTTCGTGTCCTGGACGAACGGCCGGCTCGGCACCGATCTGCCGACCGTCGCCGTGGTCCCGACCGAGCACGGCGGGTTCGTGGAGTTCATCCCCACCGAGGAGTACGCGGGCGAGCAGAAGGACTACTTCGCCCGGATCGGCACCCTCGCGGGCATCCTCTTCCTGCTGCGGGCCACCGACATCCACTTCGAGAACATGGTGTCCTGCGCCGCCGGGCCCGTGGTCATCGACACCGAGACCCTGCTGTCGCCCCGGCTGAACCTCCCCGAGGCGTACGACGACGGCGCGGCCTCGAAGGCCGGGGCGCTCACGCTCCGGGAGTCGATCATCGGGTCGGGGCTGCTGCCGCTCGTCGTGCGCTCGGGCGACGACGACCACGGCATGGACATCGGCGCGATCGGCTACGACACCGGCCAGCGCTCCCCGTACAAGTCGCTGAGCCTCCAGAACCCGGGCCGCGACGACATGTTCGTCGGAATTGTGACCACGACGACCACGGCCGCCAACGCCAACCTCGCCGTGCAGCGCGCCACCCAGCTGCCCGTCAACGACCAACGGGACATCGTCAAGAGGGAGTTCGGCCGGGTGCTGCGGTACGCGGCGGACCATCCGGACGCGGTCGTCGACGCCGTCGAGGAGTTCCTCGGCGATGTGCAGTTCCGCCACGTCAACCAGGCGACCATCTTCTACACGCAGTTGCTGCGCATGGCGACCCACCCGCACGCCATGGCGGACCCGGTCGTCCGCGCCGCCGTCCTGAACCGGGTCGTCCTGCGCACCGGCGACTCCCCCGCCATCGCCGACGCCGAGGTCCGGCAGATGGCCCGGGGCGACGTGCCGTACTTCTCGTACACCGCCAGGTCCCGCGCGCTGGGCTCGACGGACGGCACCGTACGGGCCGACGCCCTGGCGGAGCCGCCGCTGACCACCGTGCGCGAGCGGATCCACGGGCTCGACGAGAGCGTCATCGAGCGCGAACTGCGCCTGATCGACTTCTCGTTCGTCAACAAGCTGCCCACCGACCAGGAGGAGACCGGGTTCGTCCCCGTGCGCCCGGCGGGGAAGCCCGCCGTCGCCGTGGACCGGGGCCGGTTCGTCGACGAGGCCGTACGGATCGGGGAGCGGCTGCTCGCGACCCGGGTGGTGAGCACCCAGCCCCGCCACCCGGCCACCTGGATCGCTCCGCAGGTCACCACCGACTCGCAGAGCCAGTGGAGCCCGGGCACCCTCGGCTACGACCTGTACGGCGGCAGCCCGGGCCCCGCCCTCGTCCTCGCCGCGCTGGCCCGTGAGACGGGCCGGGCGGACTTCGCGGCGGCGGCGCGCAGTGTGCTGGACCCCGTCGAGGAGCAGCTGCGCGGCGGGCAGCTCGCCGAGCAGGGGGTGTCGGTGGGCGGGATGACCGGGATGGCCGGCACCGCGTACGCCCTCGTCGTGGCGCGCGGGCTGCTGGACGAGCCGGACGCCGGCCGGCTCGGCGAGCTGGCGCGGGAGCTGGCCCGGTGCTCGGGGGCCGAGGCCGGCACCGACTTCCTCAGCGGCATGGCGGGCGCGCTGGCGGTCGGCCTCGCGCTGCACGAGCGGGCCACCGACCCGGCGGAGCGGGCGGTCGTCGCCGAGGCGGTCCGCACGATCGCCGCCCGGGAGACCGAGGCGCTCGGCGGCATCGGCCTGGCGGACCCGCGGGTCACCCCGTACACCGGTTACGCGCACGGGGCGATGGGCATCGCGCCCGTACTGCTGCGCTACGGGGCCGAGTTCGGCGACCCGGGGGTGCACGGCCTCGGGCTGCGGATCCTCGGCGCGGTCCTCGACGCGCAGGAGGACGGCGACCGCGACTGGCCGCGCGTCTGGGGCGAGCCGGAGCGCTCGTACGGCTGGTGCCACGGGGCTCCCGGGATGCTGCTGGGCGCGCTGATGAGCAACGAGCACGCGCCCGGCGCGGTGCCCCGCCCGGTGCTGGACCGGCTGGCCGGGCTGACCCTGGCCCGCGGCTTCGGCAACAACCCGACGTACTGCCACGGCGACCTGGCCTGCGCGGAGATCGTCGGGCTCGGGCAGCAGCTGGTCCCCGGCCTGTTCGGCGGGCACGACCGGACCGCCGACGGCGACGGCGGCGGCCTCGACGACCTGTATCCGCGGCTCTTCGACGAGGTCGTGGAGCGGTACGGACAGCGCTCGGACACCAAGTACGCGTACACCAACAGCCTCATGGTCGGGGAGGCCGGACTCGCCTGGTCCGTCCTCCGCCACCTGGACCCGGGGAACCACCCCTCCCTGCTGCGCTTCGCCTAGGCCACGGCCGGGACGCGACGGCGCACCCACGAACCGGGCCCGCATCCTGCCGGGCCCTGGCACCACACCCATCCACGCAGGAAGAACAGAGAGGAACCGTCATGGGCGACATCGCCATGAACGACGCCACCGGATACGTCAGCGCCGACGAGCTCGTCGAGCTCGCGGACGCGCCGGAGTCGCTGGCCGCGGGCTTCACGCCCACCATCATCCCGGCCACCGCCGTCACCACCGTGATCGTCGGCGCCAGCGCCGCGATGCAGGGCGGCTGCCCGACGAGCGGCTGCACCAAGCGCTGCTGAATCCGCTGAGCCGGTGGGGTGCGGGCGCCCCGGAACTGGTACTTCCGGGGCGCCCGCCCCCACCCTCCCACCTTCGACGACGGCAAGAGAGTCCACGAGTGCAACTGAGCGACGCGTTCCTCGACGACCTGGTGCAGCGCATCACCGACGAGAGGTCAGACGTCTTCGGCGCGTTCTACGCGCCGTATCTGCGGGACGGCGCGCAGCGCATCGCCGGGCTCGCCGCCGCCCTCCAGGGCCCGGACACGACCGACGACCAGGCAGGCCTCGCCGACCTCGCCGGTGTCGCCGAGTCCGCGCTCCGCTCGCTCATGAGCCTCTGCGTGGAGACCGGCGTCCGCACCCTCATCGCCTCCTTCCGCGCCCAGGACACCGGGTACGAGGCGTTCCACGCCCGCCTCGCCCAGGCCCCCGGCCGCGAGGCGGTGCTCGACCGCTTCCCCGAGCTGGACCGGCTGCTGCGCCTCGCCACCGCCCGTACCGCGCGGACGGTGGCCGATGTGCTGCACGCCGCCGTCGCGGACCGCGCGGAGCTGGACGCGCTCCTCGGCGGGCCCGGCCGGATCGTCTCCGTCACCCCGGGGCTCGGCGACGCCCACCGGGGCGGGCGGACCGTCTGCCTGGTGGTCCGGGACGACGGCTCGCGGGCCGTGTACAAGCCGCAGCAGGACAACTGCCAGCAGCTCCTGTCCTCCCTGCGCACACTCCTCGACGCGGACGGCTCGTTCTTCGGCCCGCTGCACCCCCGGACGCTCGTCCGGCCCGCCCACGTCTGGCAGGAGTTCGTGGTCCACGCCGACCTCGACGGGACGGCCGAGCACAGCGCCCGCTACTTCCGCCGCTTCGGCCGGTCCGCCGCGCTCCTGTCGATGCTGGGCGCCACCGACCTGCACCACGAGAACATCATCGCCACCCCGGACGGCCCGGTCGTCATCGACACCGAGACCCTGGTGTCGCTGCCCAACATCGCGCCGGGCCAGGCCCGTTCGGTGCCGGCCGCCGCCTCGCTCAACCTCGACATCGAGCGCTCGGTGCTCAACACCCTGCTCTTCCCGGCCCGTTACGCCGGGGCCAAGCTGGACGTCGACATCTCCGGGATCGGCTGCGTGCGGCCGGGGGCGTCCGAACACCTCCAGTCGTACCTGGTCGTGGACGCGGGCACCGACGACATCCGCTTCGACCGCAGCCAGGTCGTCGTCGAGCACGGCGCCAACATGGCCTCCGTATCGGGCGAGCCGCTGGACCCGCGCCGCTGGACGGACGAACTCGTCGCCGGATTCCGCGAGTCCCGCACGCTGCTCGCCGCCCACCGCGACGCCGTCGAGGCCGCCGTACGGGACTCCACCGGCTGGGCCGTGCGCCAGGTCGTCCGCCCGACCTACATCTACGCCCGGTTCCTGGAAGCCTCCACGCACCCCGTGCACCTGGGCAGCCGACAGGACCGGGCCGAGCTGCTCGGCAAGCTGCCGCGCCATTACCGGGGCACCGCCGCCGAGTCGGCCGACGCGGTCCACCGGGAGGAGGTCGCGGCCCTCCTCGACCTCGATGTGCCGTTCTTCACCGTGGACTGCGACTCCGGGCTGCTGCGCGGCGACTTCGACGAGGAGATCCGCAGCGCCGCACAGCTCACGCCCCGCGAGTCCGCGCTCGCCGCCGTACGGTCGTTCTTCACCCGGCCCGCCGACCGTGATCCGCTCTACCTCCGGTACGCCCTGGCCGGTTCCGCCGACGACGTGTGGGAGCGGCGGGAGCCCGTCACCGGGCCCGCCCCGGCCGCCTCGCCCGTCCACCTCGCCGACCCGGCCGGCTGGCACACCCTGCTCCGCGACCTCGTCGTCGGCGGGCCGGACGCCCCGACCTGGCTGACGCCCCGCCTCCGGGGCGACGGACTGCGCCTCGGCGGCGTCGACGCCACGCTGTACGACGGCGGCGGGCTGCTGCTGCACCTCGCGCAGAGCGCGGCCCGCACCGGAGTCTCACCGATCGGCGTGGACCTGGAGCGGGCCTGCGCCTCGGCCGTGCACGGCCGGCCGGCCGTGCTCGACGGAACACCGCTGTCGATGTCGCCGTTCACCGGCGTGCTCTCCGACCTGGTGACCGACTGGGAGATCCGGCGGCTGACCTCGTCCGACGCCCGCTTCCACGCGGGCGACGAGCACGTCCGATTCCGCCCGGCCCAGGGCGCGTTCGACGTCGACCGGCTCTCCGCCGCCGACTTCGACCACCTCAACGGCTACGGCGGCTACCTCGTCCACCTCGCCGCCCACACCGAGCACGGCGCGACCGAGGTCACCGGGGCCGGGGCCGAGCGGCTGCTGCGCCGCCTCGTCACGGTGGACGGCGACCCGGCCGCACACCGGGACGGCGAGGAACTCGGCCTGGCCCACGGCAGGTTCGGCCGGATCGCCGCCCTGTCCGCGATGGTCACGGCGAGCCTCGACGGGGACAGCGGCGCCCGCACCCATCTGGAGCGGTTCGCCGAGGCCTACGGCCACCACCGCTGGCAGGACGCGGGGCTGCGCGACCGGGGGGACGGAACGGGCAACGGCGGCTGGTGCAAGGGGTACGCGGGCCTCGCGTACGCGCACGCCGCGCTGCTCACGGCCCTCGGCGAACCGGCCGGCCGGATCGCGGACGCCGTGGCCCCGGAGCTCGACCGCGTCCTGGAGCCCACCGGTTCCGCGCGGGACATCACGATCGCCCCCGACCTCAGCCTCTGCCACGGTCTCGCCGGCCGGATCGCGGTCCTGTGCCATCTGGCGGACCTGCTCCACCGCCCCGACCTGCGCGACGCGGCCGCCGCGCTGCACACCGCGTTCCTCGACCGGTACGGAAACGGCGGCTGGTCCTGCGGGATCGGCACCGAACCCCTTCTGCCGTCCTATTTCCTCGGCCTCTCCGGCTGGTTCGCCGCCCAGGCGATGCTCGACCACCCCGGAACCGGCCTTCCCCGCTGCCTCGGAGGCCGCTGATGGCATGGCGTATGCGCAGGGTTCGACGGGTCCGCGAGGTCCAGCAGTTCGCCCAGGCCGAGTGCGGCCTGTGCTGCATCGCGATGATCCTCTCGGCGTACGGCTCCCGCGATTCGGTGGCCGGGCTGCGCCGCGAGCACGAGGTGGGGCGCGACGGCCTCACCATCAAGCAGATCGCGGCCATCCTGCGCGGCCGGGGCTTCGAGGTGCGGGCGTTCCGCGCCGGGGCGCAGCGGCTCGGACAGCTCCGGCTGCCGCTCATCGCGTACTGGGACGACAGCCATGTCGTGGTCGTCGAGGAGATCGACGAGCACCGGGTGACCGTCGTCGACCCGGGCGGCGGCCGGCGCACGTACCCGGCGGAGGAGTTCGCCGAGCACTACTCGGGCCTCGCGCTCGAAGCCGTACCGACGCCGGACCACCGGCCCGAACGGCACCGCGAGCCCAGCGTCTGGCGGGAGTTCCTGCGCTCGCTGACCGGGGCCCGGAAGCCGCTGGTCCAGGCGTTCCTGATGTCGTTGGTGCTGTACTCCTTCACCATCTTCATGCCGATCGCCACCCAGTACGCGGTCAACGACTACGCGGGCTACCTGGAGAAGGCCCCGATCGCCCTCGTCCTGGTGGCGTTCACCGCCCCGATGGCGGTGTTCTTCCTGCTCTCGCTGCTCAGAACCGTCGCGCTGGCGTCCGTGATCCGGAGCCTGGGCGAGGCGATGATGGGGAAGACGTTCCGGCGGCTGCTGGAACTGCCCTACAAGTACTTCGCCAACCGCTCGCAGGGCGAGCTGTTCTACCGGCTCTCCAGCATCACGTCCGTACGGGACATGATCTCCAGCCAGTTGTCGGTCGTGCTGCTCGACCTCGGCAGCCTGATCGCGATCTTCAGCTACATGTTCTACCGCTCGTTCACCCTCGGTGCGACGGCGTTCGCGGTCTTCCTGACCATGCTCGCGGTGGCCGTGGCGACGTACCGGCCGATCCGGCGGATCACCGAGCGGGAGATCAGCGAGACGACGAAGTCCTCGTCGCTCCAGATGGAGGCGCTGTCCTCGATCGAGACGCTGAAGGTCTCCGGAATGACCGGCACGTTCTTCCAGGACTGGCGGCAGGTCTACGCGGCGGGGATGGAGCAGACCCGGCGGCGGATCGTCCTCCAGGGCGTGGCGACCAGCGGTTACGCGGTGTTCCAGGTGTTCGGGCCGCTGCTGGTGCTGGCGGTGGGGCTGTGGCTGGTGCTGAACGGCTCGCTCGACCTCGGTTCGGCGGTGGCGGCGCAGACCCTGACCGCGACGAGCCTCGGCATGGTGATGTCGCTGTCCGGCGCGTTCACCCAGCTGATCACGGCGAACGCGCAGGTGGCACGGGTCGGCGACATCCTCCACCAGCCCGAGGACCCGGGGGCGTTCGGCGACCGGCAGGTCACCGTGCGGGGCGCGGTGCGGCTGCGGAACGTGGGCTTCTCCTATCCCGGCTCCGGTGTCCCGGCCCTGGCGGACGTCTCGTTCGACGTCCGGCCCGGCGAACGGGTCGCGATCGTGGGCAGTTCGGGCTCGGGCAAGAGCACGCTGGGCAAGCTCCTCATGGGGCTGTACCCGATCCGGTCCGGTGACGTCCTCTACGACGGGGTGTCGATCGGCGAGATCGACGCCGACACGTTCTACCGGAGCGCCGCGTACGTCCCGCAGGACATCGTCCTCAGCAACCGCAGCATCGCGGACAACATCCGCTTCGGGGTGCCCGAGGCCACGATGGAGGCGGTCGTCGACGCCGCGCGCCAGGCGCATGTGCACGACGACATCGCGGCGATGCCGCTGGGCTACCACACGCCGGTCCGCGAGATGGGCGGCAGCCTCTCCGGCGGCCAGCGCCAGCGGATCGCGCTCGCCCGCGCGCTCGCCCGCAGGCCCCGCGTCCTCGTGCTCGACGAGGCGACCAGCGCGCTGGACACCGTCACCGAGTCCCGGATCGCCGCCGCGCTGGACCGGCTGGAGTGCACGCGGATCATCATCGCCCACCGGCTGTCGACCATCGTGAACGCCGATCTCGTGGTGGTGCTGGAACACGGCCGGGTCGTCCAGACCGGCCGCCACGAGGAGCTGATCACCGAGCCCGGTCCGTACCGGGACCTGGTCCGCTCCCAGGTCGACCTCACCACGGTCCGATAAGAGAAGGAGGAGCCGACGCATGGCACAACACGCACAGGACGCACAGGACGCACAGCGACAGCAGGTGATCTCGGTCCGGGATCTCCGGAAGGAGTTCAAGGGCACGACAGCCGTCGACGGAGTCTCCTTCGACGTACGGCCCGGCCGGGTCACCGGCTTCCTCGGCCCCAACGGCGCGGGCAAGACGACGACCCTGCGCATGATCCTCGGGCTGATCCGCCCGACCGGTGGCAGTGCGCTGCTCTGGGGCAGCCCGTACGCCGAACTCGCCGCCCCCACACGGCGGATCGGCGTCGGCCTGGATGGCGGGGCGTTCGTCGGCCGCCGCACGGGCCGGGGCCATCTGCGCTGTTACGCCCCGGCCGCCGGCTGCGGTCCGGAGCGGGTCGGCCAACTGCTGGCGGACGTGGGCCTGTCCGGGGCGGCGGACCGGCCGGTCGCCGGGTACTCGACCGGCATGAAGCAGCGCCTCTCCCTCGCGTCGGCGCTGCTGGGCGATCCGGAGCTGCTGGTCCTGGACGAGCCGGCCAACGGTCTGGATCCCGAAGGGATGCTGTGGCTACGGGAGTTCCTGCGGGACTTCGCGGCCTCGGGCCGGACGGTTCTGCTCTCCAGCCATCTGCTCGGCGAGCTGGAGCAGACGGTGGACGACGTCCTGCTGATGCATCACGGGCGGCTGCTGAGCAGCGGTCCTCTCGACGGTCTACTGGAGCCGGGCGAGCGCCTGGAGTCGGCTTTCCTGCGGCTGACACGGGCCGGGAACGGAGTACGGGCATGAGCACGGGTACGGGCATGAGCACGGATACGCGTACGGGTACGGGCACGGTGGCGCGGGCGGACCGGGGCGCGAGCGCGGCCACCGCAACCGGCGCGGTCTCCACGGCCGATCTCCTGCGGTCCGAGGTGCTGAAGCTGACCACCACCCGGCTGTGGTGGATCCTGCTGCTCGCGGTCGTCGCGTGCAGCGCCGGCTTCACCGCGCTGATCGTCTTCGGCGGTCTCAACGCCCCGCGCAGTCCGCTGAGTTTCGGTACGGCGGGCGACGCCGTACCGGCGTACAACCTGGCGGTGGCGCTCGCGTACGTCTTCCCGCTGGCCATCGGCGTGATCGCGGTGACGCAGGAGTACCACGCGCGCACGATCTCCGCGACGCTGCTGGCCGAGCCGCGCCGGGCCCGGGTCTACGGCGCCAAGCTCCTCGTCGGGCTGGGCACGGCGTTCGTGTACGGCACGGTGGCGGTGGTCTCCGGCGCCCTGGTGGCGGCGGCGCTGCTCTCGGGCCACGGGAAGCCGGCGTACCTCACGGACGGCACGGTGCTCGGCGCGCTGGGCGGCAGCATCGTGGTGATGACCCTGTGGGGCGCGATCGGCGTCGGCGTGGGCGCGCTGGTGCGCAACCAGGTGGCGGCGATCGTCGGCATCCTGCTGGTGACGCAGTTCCTGGAGCCGACGTTGCGGATCCTCGCCTCCTCGCTCGGCAACGCGGAGCTGGGCAACCTGCTCCCCGGCGGGGCGGGCGACCTGGCGGGCGGCGGCACGATCATGACGGCCGCGGCGGAGGCGGACGGCGGTTCGCAGGGCCTCGGCTTCCTGGTGCTCACGCTGTACGCGGTGGCGATCGGGGCGGTGGGCGCGGTGCGCTTCACCCGGTACGAGGCCTCGTGACCGAGCGTTCATGAACGACGCGTGCCGGGGCCGCCGCACTGGTCAGGTGCGGCGGCCCCGGCATTCATCCGTGGTGCTCCCCCGGCCGGATCACTCGGCCCCGCGGGCGGAGCGCTCCTTCTTCTGCATCGTGACGTTGACGCCCGCGAGCATCACCGCGAGCAGAAGCGGAATCACGACGCCGGTCGGATTGTCCCCGAACAGCGGCGCGATCAGCGCGAGCACCAGCAGAATGGCCACCGGCGCCCAGCGCAGGGCTTCCTTCTTCTTTCCCATGACGGTCTCCTCCATGTTGTGTACTGCCGGTTCAGCCGGCCACCGGCATACGCGCCACGAGCTGACCGCGGTTACGGAATCCGGTCTTCTGCAGAATGTTCGACATATGGAACTTCACGGTGCTCTCCGCGATATAGAGGGCACCGGCGATCTCGCTGTTGTTCATTCCCTTCGACACCAGGGAGACCACTTCGTACTCCCGTGCCGTCAGGGCCGGATCGTGCGGCCGCCCCGGTCTGTGCGGCTGCCCGGCCACGGCGGTCGGCCCGACGGCCCCCGCCGGTGCGGACGGCTGCCCGCGCAGCAGCGGGCGCACCAGCGTGGGTGAGATCCACCCGTGCCCGGCGGCGACCTCCTGCACGGCCTCCAGGAAGGCCTCGTCCAGGTCGTCGCGGTCCACGACCGCCCGGACGTCGGCTTTCACCGCTCCGAGATGGCGTATCTCCGAGCCGTAGGTCAGCGCCACGACCGGCGCGGCGTCCCGTATCTCGTCGAGCCGGTCGATGTCGACGACCAGGACGTCGGACGGGACGTCGGACGAAAGAAGCCCCCCGGCCCCCTCGCACGCGACGGCGTTCCATCCACGATGGGCGAAGAGCCTGGTCAGTCTTCGCCGCAACGACAATCTGGCGACCATCAGCCCTACGGCTATACAGTCATCTGCCATTTCTGCCCTACTTCCCCCGTACGGCCGCCGGCAGGGCGGATCCGTCACGACGGCCCCCGCACGGCGTGCGCTGGTCAAGGCGCGCAGCGATCCTATCTTTCCCAGGGAAATGACAGCAAGCAGCAATACACTTAAGGGAGGTGGGTCCGAATTATCCGGCCATTCGACGGGTGCACCCCCCGCCGGTCGGCGGGGTCCGGGGTTGCGGATCTCCTCCTGGAGAAGGACCGGAAATCCGGATCGGATGGGTGCGGACACACCCTCAGAAAGTCTGCCGGGACGGGAACACGGCCTGGATCCGGAATCCGCCGTCCGGCTCGGGCCCGGCGTCGAAGGTGCCGTCGAGCAGATGCGCCCGCTCCCGCAGACCGATCAGACCGTGACCGCCGCCGGGCAGTCCGAGGGGTGCGGTGGAGCCGTCGGCGGCGGTGTTGCGGACGTCGACCCGCAGTCCGCCGTCCAGCGGCCGGACCCGGATGTCCACCTCGGCGCCGGGGGCGTGCTTGCGCACGTTGGTGAGGGCTTCCTGGACCGTGCGGTAGGCGGCCCGCTCCGCCGCCTGGGACCAGTGGCCGGGGCCGTCCGGGGCATCGAGCGTGACGCGCAGACCGCAGTCGCGGACCAGGGCGGGCAGGTCGGTGAGCCGGGGCTGCGGGGCGAGGCCGGGCGCGGCGACACCGGCCGCGCGCAGGACGCCCACCATGTGCTGGAGCTCGGTGAGGGTCTTCACCGAGAGCTCGCGGACGACCCCGGCGGTCGAGCGTACGGTGGCGGCGTCCGGTTCGCCGACCTGGAGCGCCCCGGCCTGGAGGCCGATGAGGCTGACCTGGTGGGCGACGACGTCGTGCATCTCGCGCGCCAGCCAGGCCCGCTCGGTGGACAGGGTCCTCTCGGCGAGGAGCCGGTGCTCGCGCTCCCGGCCCTCCGCCAGCTCCCGCTGCCGCTCGCGGCGCACCCGGGCCGTACGCCCCAGGACCAGCGCCCCGACGGCCAGGACGCAGGAGTCCATCGCCATGATCAGGGTCTCCCGGTCCAGCGCGAGCTCCCGCAGGCCGGTGACCGGGTACGGCAGGAACTGGGCCAGGGCGACCGCGGCGGCCCCCACGGCTCCGACGGCCACACTGCGGCGGCGGTCGGCGAGGCAGTACAGCGCGATCAGCGGGGCGAACGCCAGCTGGCCGACGTACATCCCGGGCAGCCCGACGAGCAGCGGCACCTCGGGGCAGCGGCGGCGCAGCACCAGCGCGCCCGCCGCGACGAGCGCGACCCAGAGGCCGGGCCCGGGGCCGAAGCCGTTGACGAGGAGGCCGTCGACCACGGCGATCCCGACCGGCACGGCGGCCCGGCCGACGGCCCGCGCCCGGCGGGAGCCGGGGCGCAGGAGCGGACGGGAGGGACCAAGGCGGGTGAGACCCGGGCGGGAGAGACGCGGGCCGGAGAAGCGCGGACCGGAGAGGCGCGCCGGTATGCGGGGACGGAGGCGCTTCACGACACCCCGTCGATCAGACCGGCCCGGTCCGCGAGCACCGCCGCCTGGACCCGGTTGACCCCGCCCAGCTTGGACAGCACCGAGCTGACGTGGTCCTTCACCGTGCCGTGGGACAGCCGCAGCTCACGGGCGATCTCCCGGTTGGACAGGCCCGCGCCGACCAGCGCCAGCACCTGGCCCTCGCGGTCGGTCAGGGCCCCGGTGCGGTCGGCCGCTCCGGTGTCCCGGCCCGCGGCGAGATAGCCCTCGATCACCGGGCCGACCGCCTCGGGCGCCAGGATCCGGCCGCCGGCGGCCAGCACGCGGACCGCGTGGACGAGCTGTTCCGGGGCCGTGTTCTTCATCAGTAAACCGACCGCCCCCGAGCGCAGCGCGTCGTCGATGTGCCGGCCCGCGTCGAAGGTGGTCAGCATCGCCACGGCGGGCGGCGCCGTCAGCGCGCCCACCTGCCGCAGCACGGTCAGCCCGTCGACCTCGGGCATCCGGATGTCCAGCAGCAGGACGTCGGGGCGCGCCTCCCGTACGCGGTCGACGGCGTCGGCCCCGTCGCAGCAGGCGACCACCTCGATGTCCGGAGCGGCACCCAAGATCAATTTCAGCCCGGACCGGACCAGCTGCTCGTCGTCCACGACGGCAACCCGAATCACGATGCGCCCCTTCACCCTGCCGACCAGGAATCACCGAAGGGTACGGCAGGAGCGGGGCGGGTTCCAGGGACGCCGGACAAGAAGCGGAACGTTGAATTCCGTACCTTCGGAGGCCTGCCGACCGCACCCGTCGGCCGCGCCCGTCGGCCACCCCCACCGACCGTGCCCGCCGGACCCTGCCGGTCGTACCGGCGGCAGCGGGACGCCGTCCGCCAGGTCTCCTCAATGTGAACATCCTGCGTCGAGTGGCAACTGGCGTGGCGGCCTTGACATTTCGGCGCGCTGCCGATGATAAGATCATCTTACTTCCAGTGGGCTGATGGCGTATGGGGGCATTCCGGGAGGAATGAATTCCTCGGCCCCACCTTCGGAGGGGCACCTCCCGAAGCGGCGCACGGTCGTGGCGAACGAGCCCTGGCTGCGTGCCGCATGACGGGGTGTCAAGCCGTTTCCGCCATGGCACTTGAAGTGAGTCTCATGACATTTCCACAGGGCCCCGTCATCTGGGCGCTGGTTGTCGTAGCACTGGTCGCCGTGGGTGCCGTTCTGCGGGCTCGCGCGACCAACGTCAAGCTGCGCAGACACAACTCCGACCTGCGCGGTGAGCGCGACGCGCTCCTGCGCCAGCGGGACGAACTCCACGTCGTCCACAACGGTCTGCTGCAGCGTCAGTCCGCCGAACTCGCGGAGGTCCGCAAGGACGCCGAGGAGGAGACCAAGGCGGTCCTCAAGGCCGCCGTCCGTACCCTCCAGGGCCTCGCCGACGAGCAGCAGGTCGTGATCGAGAAGGCTCAGCGCAAGTACGGCGACGATCCCGGGATCCTCTCCGACCTGATGGCCATGGACCACGCCAACAGCCAGTTCGGCCGGCGCGCCCAGGGCATCGCCGTGCTCTGCGGCGGCTGGCTCGGCCGGCGCGAGACCGTGGCCTCCGTCTTCGACGTGGCCCGCAGCGCCCAGGGCCGGATCCGGCACTTCGACCGGGTCCGGGTCAACGGCCAGGTGAACTTCTCGGTGGTCAGCCGGGCCGTGGAGCCCGTCGCCGTGGTCCTCGCCGAGCTGCTGGCCAACGCCACGAACTACTCCGCCCCCGGCACCCCGGTCGAGATCAACATCCAGGCCGTGCCGACGGGTGTCTGCCTCATCGTCGACGACGCCGGTCTCGGCATGGGCCAGGAGGAGAAGGACCGCGCGGCGGCCCTCCTCTCCCCCCAGGCCGCGATCAGCGTCTCCAGCCTCGGTATTCCGCCGCAGTTCGGATTCGCCGTCTCCGGGATGCTCGCCGCCCGCTACGGCTTCCGGGTCTCGGTGGACTCCGTTTCCCCCTATGGAGGCGTACGCGCGGTGGTCCTGATCCCCGACGAACTGCTCACCACCGAGGCGCCGCCCGCCGCGGCCCCCGTGGAAGCGCCCGAAGCCATCGCTCCGCAGCCGCAGCGGGTGGACCACCGGCAGGCCGCCCCGGCCCCGGCGCCCACCCCGCTCTTCCCGCCCGCACCCCAGCCGGACACCGCGACCCAGCCGCTGGCCCAGATCACCACCACCGCCGGGGGGCTGCCGAAGCGTCGTCGCAAGAGCCCGGTCTCCGCGGTGCCCTCGGCCGAACCGCAGCCCGTGCGCAGCAACGAGGAGACCGCCTCCCGACTCGGCGCGTTCCAGCGAGGAACCCGGTCCGGACGCGACACGACGACGACGGAAGGACCCGAGTTCCAGTGAACCCCGATCTGTCCTGGGTGCTCAACGACCTGCTCCAGGTGCCCGGCGCCCGGCACGCGATCCTGGTGTCCGCCGACGGCCTCCTGCTCGCCAACTCCAGCGAGATCGGCCGGGACGACGCGGAGACCGTCGCCGCGGCGATGAGCTCCATGCAGTCCCTCAGCCGAGCCGTCGCCCCCTTCATCGGCACCCGCGACCCGGGCCACTGGCGGCAGACGCTCCTGGAGTACGAGGACGGCTGGATCTTCCTGATCGCCGCCGGCACCGGCGCCTATCTCGCCGCCACCGCCGCCGCCGACGTGGACATGGAGGCGATGTCCTTCCGGATGCAGCAGCAGGTCACCGCGCTGGGGAAGGCGATGACCACACCTCCCCGCCGACACGCGGACAGCGAGATATGACCGCGCCGGGCGAGGAGCAGCAGGTCAGCAGCGGGTTCGTCCGGTCCTATGTCATCACCGGCGGACGGGGGCTGCCCGACGCGGAAGACCTCTCGCTGGTCACGCTGGTCACCCTCGCCCCCGAGAGCCAGCCGCCGCCGAACCCCAGCCCGGAGGTCAAGGCGATCTGGGAGCTGTGCTCCGGCGGCTATCTGTCCGTGGCCGAGGTGGCCGGCCACCTCGGCCTGCCGGTCGGGGTGGCCCGTCTGCTGCTCCAGGACTTAAACCAGCAGGGACACCTGCTGCGCCGGAAGGCGCCGCCGCCGGCCCAGCTCGTTGACAGGAAGATCCTCGAAGAGGTGTTGCATGGACTCCAAGTCCGGTTCGGCTGAGAGCATCTATGTGCCGGACGCGGTGCAGCGCGCGGCGAAGATCCTCGTCGTCGGGCACTTCGCGGTGGGCAAGACGACGCTGATCGGCACCCTGTCCGAGATCACCCCGCTGCGCACCGAGGAGCGGATGACCCAGGCCGCGGCCCAGGTCGACGATCTGCGCGGCGCCCCCGACAAGAAGACGACCACGGTCGCCCTGGACTTCGGCCGGCTCACCCTCAGCGACGAACTGGTGCTGTACCTGTTCGGCACACCGGGCCAGCAGCGGTTCGTGGAGCTGTGGGAGGACATGGCGCGCGGTTCGCTGGGCGCCCTGCTCCTGGTCGACCCGGCGCGGCTCGCCGACACGTTCCCCGTCATCGACCTCGTCGAGACGTACGGACTGGAGTACGCGGTCGCCGTCAACAGCTTCGACCCGTACTCCCAGCACGCCGAGAACGAACTGCGCGAGGCGCTCGACCTGCTGCCGGACACCCCGGTCGTCTTCTGCGACGCCCGGGACCAGAAGTCCTCCGCGCAGGCACTGATCACCCTGGTCCGCCATCTGCTCTCGCACGTGGCCTGACCCACGCGGCCCGCCCGCACCAGAAACGTATACGGAAGCCGGGGCCCGACCGGGTCCCGCGATCACACCGAGGAAGCCGACATGGACCCGTCGCCGGGAGCCACCCCGTACAGCGCCCCCGCCGGGTGCCCCATGCACCAGCAGCAGACGTCGCTGTACGGACCGGAGTTCGCCGCCGATCCGCACCGCTTCTACGACGCGGCACGGACCCACGGCCCCGCCGCACCCATCGAGCTGGCCCCCGGCGTGGACGCCACGCTGATCGTGCAGCACGAGGCGGCGCTGCGGGTGCTGCAGAACCCGGCGCTGTTCGCCCGGGACTCGCGGCGCTGGGCCGCGCTGCGCGAGGGCGCCGTACCGATGGACAGCCCGGTGCTGCCGATGATGATCTACCGGCCCAACTGCCTGTTCACCGACGGCGCGGAGCACCTGCGGCTGCGCAAGGCGGTCACCGAGTCGCTGGCCCGGCTCAACAGCAGCCGGCTCAGCCGGGACGTCGAGCGGATCGCCGACTATCTGATCGACCAGTTCATCGAGCGCGGCACCGCCGATCTGCTCAACGAGTACGCCAAGCTCCTGCCGCTGCTGCTGTTCAACCAGCTCTTCGGCTGCCCCGGCGACATCGGCGACCGGCTGACCCGCTCGATGTCGGCGATCTTCGACGGCGAGGACGTGCTCCGCGCCAACGCCGAGCTGACCGAGTGCCTGATGGAGCTGGTCGCGATCAAGCGCCGCCAGCCCGGCGAGGACATCACCTCCTGGCTGATCCAGCACCCGGCGGGGCTGCGGGACGAGGAGCTGAAGGACCAGCTGGTCATGCTGATGGGCGCGGGCGTGGAGCCGGAGCGCAATCTGATCGGCAACGCGCTGCTGCTGATGCTCGCCGGTGAGCAGCCGGGCGCGCCCGAGCGGCGCGGTTCGGGGATGCTCGTCGAGGACGCGCTGGACGACGTCCTGTGGAACAACCCGCCGATCGCCAACTACGCCACGCACTACCCGGTTCGGGACATCGAGCTGGACGGGGTGGTGCTGAAGGCGGAGACCCCGGTCCTGATCAGCTTCGCCGCCGCGAACAGCGACCCGGGGCTCACCGACGCCCGCCAGACCCTGAGCAAGGGCGCCCATCTGGCCTGGGGCGCCGGCCCGCACGTGTGCCCGGCCAAGTCGCCCGCGACGCTGATCGCGCTGACCGCGATCGAGAAGATCCTCAACACCGTCCCGGACCTCGCGCTGGCCGTGCCCGCCTCGGGCGTGGCCTGGCGGCCGGGCCCCTTCCACCGGGCGCTGGTCGCGCTGCCCGTACGGTTCACCCCGACGACCGCGCGGCGTACGGGCGCCGGGGTGCAGCCCCCGGCGCAGACCTCGGCCCAGCTGCCCGACCCCTTCCGGAACTCCCCCGCCGCACCTCCTGTGACGCACCGTCACGAAGCGGATTCCGGCAAGAAGCAGAAGGGCTGGTGGAGTTCGTTCCTCGACGTGTTCCGCGTATGACTCACGGACCGACAATTCGCATATGACAACGGGCATTTGTGACGATTGCATGTGACGGGGGCAACAAAGATCGATGCTTGGCGCAGATATCCGGAGGGGTAGGTTCAGGGCGGTAACCATGGGCCTAGGTCAAGGAACTCTGCGTGAGCATCACGGGCGGTAAGGGCAGGACCCCGGACGGTCGGCGCGCGGTCATCGGGCTGCTCCGCCGGCTCAGTACGCCCGAAGGACAGGCCGATCCGTACGGGATACTCGCGGAGCTGCGGACGATGGGTGACGTCGTCCGCGCTCCGTGGAACGGGTATTTCGTCACCGGTTTCGACAGTTGCAGCCAGGTGCTCCGGGGCCGCGACTGGCTCGTCCCGGATCTCGCCTGGCAGGAGCGGCAGGACGACTCCAAGCAGTGGGACGCGATCGCGACCCGCGAGATGACCACCACGCTCGCCCGGCTCAACGCCCCCGAGCACACCTGCCAGCGCCGCTCGCTGGGCAATCTCTTCGACCGTTCCACCATCGAACGCCTCACCCCCGACGTCGAGCGCGACACCGACCGGCTCCTGGACGAGCTGGCGGAGAAGCTCCGCTGGGGTGAGGCGGACTTCGTCTCCACGGTCAGCGAACAGCTGCCGATCAGCACCGTCGGCTCCTGGCTGGGGATACCGCCCGAGGACTACCCGGACATCCTGGAGATCACGCACAACCAGGTGTTCGCCCAGGAACTGCTGCCCACCAAGTCGCAGCTGGCCGTCTCCGCCGAGGCGACGCTGCGGCTGCGCGCCTACTTCACCGAGCTGGTCGCCCGCCGCCGGGCGGAGCCCCGCCACGATGTGCTGACCGGCTGGATCCACACCTGGGACGCCATGGAGCCGGACCGGGAGCGGGCGGACGAGATCCTCTACCGGCTCACCATGTTCGTCACCATCGCCTCGCTGGAGACCACCGCGACGCTGCTCTCCTCGATGACCGCCCTGCTGACCGAACCGGCCCGGTGGGCGTGGCTGCGGGAGCACCCGGAGCACATCGACGCGGCCGTCGACGAGACGCTGCGCTACGACCCGCCCATCCACATCAACACCCGGATCGCCGCCGAGGACACCGTCCTGGCCGGGGTCCCGATCAAGAAGGACAGCATGATCCACGTCCTGTACGGAGCCGCCAACCACGATCCGCGGCGGAACCCGGACCCGGACTCCTTCGACATCCTGCGCGGCGGCAGCCACCTCACCTTCGGCGGCGGGGTGCACTACTGCCTGGGCGCGGCGCTGGCCAAGCTGGAGGCGCGGACGCTGCTGGCGCGGATGCTGGACCGTTTCCCCACCCTGCACACCGTCTCGCCGCCGGTCCACGCGCCCCGGATGGTCTTCAGACGGATCACCTCGCTGAGCGTGGCGCTGTGAAGCTCTCGCTGCCCGACTTCCTGACGGCGGGCGACCGCTCCGACGACCGGCCCGCGACGGTACGCAGCCGGCGCGAGGGCCCCGTCCTGTACGTGGAGCTGAACGCGCCGGAGTCCGGCAACGCGGTGACCGAGGCGATGCTCGACGAACTGCTCGACGTCGTCGTCGCCCCGGACCCGGAGGTGCGGGTCCTGGTGCTCAGCGCCGCCGGGGACGACTTCTGCCTGGGCGGCGACCGTACCGAGTTCGCGGACTGGCTGGCGGAGGATCCGGGCGGCCGGGGCATCCGGGTCGCCGGGGAGAAGGCCCGCCGGGTCTGCGAGGCGATCTCCGGCGGCCGGGCCGTGACCATCGCCCGGGTGCAGGGCAAGGCGGTGGGCGCGGGGTTCGCGCTGGCCCTGGCCTGCGACCTGCGGGTCGGTGCGGAGGACGCCTCCTTCCGGCTGCCGGAACTGGCGCTCGGGCTGCCGACCGCCTGGGGCGGGCTGCTGCCCCGGCTGATCCACGAGGTGGGCGCGGCCCGGGTCCGCGAGCTGATCCTGACGGGCCGGGCCTTCGACGCCGCCGAGGCCCGCGAGCTGTCCGTGCTCCAGCGGGTGGTGCCCGGGGCTGAGCTGGACGCGGCGGTCGCCGCCTGGGCGAAGCCGGTGGTCCGCCGCCCGGAGGCGGCGCTGCGGGTCACCAAGGCGCTGCTGAACTCCTACGCCGCCGCCACCCGGCTGGCCGACCCCTCGTTCCTCGACGCGGAGCTGATGGCCTCGGTCGCGGCCGCCACCCGGCGCACTCCGGCGGGCGGTGACGGGGCGGGCGGGTCACACTCGTAAAAACCCGAGTGGGAGGTCTGCGGCGTGGACGTACCGGTGTGGCTCTGGATCGTGTTCGCCGCGACCGTGATCGTCTCGCTGACGGTCGACCTCATGGCGCACCGCAAGGCGCATGTCATCGGCTTCAAGGAGGCCGGGCTGTGGAGCGCCCTGTGGGTGAGCCTCGCGCTGATCTTCGGCGGGGTCGTCTTCCTGGTCCTCGGGACGACCGCCGGGACGGAGTACACCACCGCCTGGCTGCTGGAGAAGAGCCTGTCGGTCGACAACCTCTTCGTCTTCGCGCTGATCTTCGCCTATTTCAAGGTGCCCCGGGAATACCAGCACCGGGTGCTTTTCTTCGGCGTCATCGGCGCACTGGTGTTCCGCGCGATCTTCCTGACGGCCGGCGTCGCGGTGGTCAACCGCTTCACCTTCGTGCTCTTCCTCTTCGCCGCGATCCTTTTCTACAGCAGCTATAAAATCCTCAGCGGCCAGGAGGAGAATTTCGATCCCGGCAAGAGCTTCGCGGTACGGCTGCTGCGCAAGATCATGCCGGTCCAGGACGACTACGCCGGCACGCATTTCGTCGTCCGCGAGGAAGGACGGCGGATCGCCACTCCGCTGCTGGCGGTGGTCGCCGCGATCGAGGCGGCCGACCTCATCTTCGCGGTCGACAGCGTGCCGGCGGTGCTCGCGGTCAGCGACGACCTGTTCATCGTCTACACCAGCAACGCCTTCGCGATCCTGGGCCTGCGGGCCCTGTACTTCCTGCTGGCGGGACTGCTGGACCGGTTCCACTACCTGAGCCACGGCCTGGCGGTCATCCTCGCCTTCATCGCGGTCAAACTCGTCCTCCAGGCCTGCCACAAGATGATCAGCACCTCGATCCCGGAGATTCCCTCACCGGTCAGCCTGGCGGTGATCGTCGTCATTCTGGCGGTGTCGGTGACGCTGAGCATGCGCCGCCGGCCGAGCAAAGAAGAGGAATAGCCAAGACCAAGACTTTCCAAAATATCGGGCCCCGCCTATCGTGGGTAAATGGACAGCAAAAAGCGTGACCTTCACCAGCGGGCCGCTTTCATGTGCCCGACCTGCAAACAGCCCGTCCCCTCCGAGATCCACCGCCACAAGTCCCTCGGGATCTTCGTCCCGGTATGGCGCGCGGGCCCCTGCGAGAACCCCGACTGCGCGGAGTACGCCGCCGAGACCCGGCCGGTCCGGCACCGGACCCGGGGATGACCCGGAAGAGTCCCCTCAGCCCGCGGCAAGGCGTGCGGTGAGACGCGCCTTCGCCGCGGGCCACTCGTCGGCCGGCAGCGACAAGTAGACGCTGTCCCGCCGGCTTCGCCTCGCTGTTCACCGCCGAGCGCCGGTGCGCCCGCCCGTACCAGGTCCAGCCGACCTCCAGGCGCTCGTCCTGGACCGCGACGTCCAGGTACGCGGTCCGGCCGACGGCCCGGCCGCTCGCCCGGTGGACGACGGCGAACGGCACGTCTCTCCGACGCGCGGACCGACCCCCGGCTGACTAGCGTTGACCCTGCGGGCAGGGCCCGTAGGGCGGGGCCGACGAGAGGGACTCCAGGGAAGGACCGGCGCGCCATGGCTGTACAACCCGAGGGCACCCCGTGCTGGGCGGACGCCATGTTCGCCGACATCGAGGGCGCCAAGAGCTTCTACGGAGACGTGCTCGGCTGGACGTTCGGCGAGAGTCGGCCCGAGTTCGGCGACTACACCCAGGCGTACGTGGACGGCAGGGCGGCCGCCGCCGTCTCCCCGCCCATGCCGGGCACCGAAGGGGCCCCCTCCGCGTGGTGCCTCTACCTCGCGTCGCCGGACGCCGCCGCGACCGCCCGGAAGGTCCGCGACCAGGGCGGCGAGGTGCTGATGGAGCCGATGCGGGTCGGCGAGTTCGGCACGATGGCGCTGGCCCGCGACCCCGGCGGCGCGGTCTTCGGCATCTGGCAGGCGAACACCCACGAGGGGTTCGAGACGAAGACGGGCGAGCCCGGCGGGTACTGCTGGGGTGAGGTCTTCACCCGCGACCCGAAGAAGGTCGACGCGTTCTACCCCGCGGTCTTCTCGTACACGACACGGAAGTTCGACGACGAGTCGATGGACTTCGCCATGTTCGACGTCCAGGGGCAGACGGTCCTCGGCCGGATGGTGATGGACCAGGACTTCCCGCCCGATCTGCCCTCGTTCCTGAACGTGTACTTCTCCGTTCCGGACTGCGACGCGGCGGTGGCGAAGGCGACCGAGCGCGGCGGGGTGCTGCGGTTCGGGCCGATGGACAGCCCCTTCGGCCGGTTCGCGGCGATCAGCGACCCGCAGGGGGCCGCGTTCGCCGTGATCGACGTGACCACCACCGAGGGCGAGATGCCGGCGACGAGCCCGGTGACCTGAGCCGGCCGGATCCGAACGGAGCCGACCGAACCGCCCCACCCGGGGCGAAGAGCCGCCACGGGCCGCGACCGGAGCACCGGCGCGGCCCGTTCCCGTGCCCCGTACATTCCTCCGAGGCCTGTCGCATCTGCGATGGATCATCGTCCAGAGAATGGTAAATGCCAGCCTGATTGGCCTAGCGTGTCGCACATGCAGTCCTACACAATCGGCCAGGCCGCACGACTTCTCGGAGTCAGCCCCGACACCGCCCGCCGCTGGGCGGACGCCGGCCGGGTCGCCACCCATCGCGACGAGGCCGGCCGGCGGCTGATCGACGGCCGTGCGCTGGCCGCCTTCTCGATCGAGGTCGGCCAGAGCGCGGGCGGCGAGGACGAGGCCCCGTACACCTCGGCCCGCAACGCGTTCCCCGGCATCGTCACCGCGGTGAAACTCGGCGATGTCGCGGCCCAGGTCGAGATCCAGGCCGGGCCGCACCGGCTCGTCTCGCTCCTGACCCGGGAGGCGGTGGAGGAGCTGGGCCTGGAGGTCGGCATGCAGGCGACCGCCCGGGTGAAGTCGACCAGCGTGCACATCGACCGCACCTGAGACCGGCCGGCGACGGGCCCGTACGGCTTCGGCCCACCGTCGTACCCGTACCACCGCCCACGTACCACCGCCCCGCAC
>MUNB01000357.1:9567-9761 GCA_002154345.1 Streptomyces griseus | reverse complement strand
GCTCCGCACCGGTGACCGGGTCGGTCGAACCGATCACCGCCGGGGCGCCGGAAGGCAGCCCGGGCGTCGCCGCCGCGACCGTCTCCACGTCCGTGGCGTGGAACGTACGGCCGTTGAGGAACAGCACGTCCTTGTGCCGGCCCGTGACGCACAGCCGCCCGTCCCGCAGGAACCCGAGATCACCGGTGCGGAGC
>MUNB01000357.1:0-9551 GCA_002154345.1 Streptomyces griseus | reverse complement strand
GGCCGTGGTAGCCGCGGGCCAGTTGGGGACCGCTCACCATGATGTGACCGACCCGCCGGTCCCCGAGGACGGCGCCCGCGTCATCGACGACGCGTACGGCGCAGCCGGCCACCGGAAACCCGACGTCCATCAACTCGACGGCCCCTGCGCCCGGTTCGGCGTCCAGGGCCACCCCGTCGCTCAACGAGGCCCGGTCCAGGACCAGCGGCACGGCCACCTCTCCCGGCGGCGGGAAGGTCACCGCGAGCGTCGCCTCCGCCAGGCCGTAGACGGGCTGCGCCGCCGCCGGGTCCAGCCCCGCGGGCCGCGTCTTGAGGGCGAAGGCGCGCCACACCGCGGGCGCGATCGGTTCCGCCCCGACCAGGAGCAGCCGTACGGCGGACAGGTCCAGCCGGGCCAGGGCCTCGTCGGGAACACGGCGTACGGCCAGCGCCAGGGCGAAGTTGGCGGCGGACAGCACCGTGGCCCGGTGCCGGGCCGCTGCCTCGAACCACATCCGGGGCCGCTTGGCGAACGTCAGCGGACCGATCTTGACCTGCCTGGCCCGGGCGGACAGGGGAGCGAGATGGGTGCCGATGAGCCCCATGTCGTGGAAGTACGGCATCCAGCTGACCACCACGTCGTCGGCGCCCAGCGCCGAGGCGGCCCGTATCTGCTCCAGATTGGCCAGTACCGCGGCGTGCGTCACCTCCACCCCCTTGGGCGCACCGGTGCTCCCCGAGGAGAACTGCACGAACGCGACGTCCTCGGGCCCGGCGGCGGCAGGCTCCCGCAGCACGGGCCCCGCCCGCAGGGCATCGAGCGCCAAGGTGCGTGCACCATCCGGGAGTTCACCGGCCAACGGCGCGGTCGACGCGTCCACGACGACGGGCGGCCGCCCCAGGTGTTCCCAGACCGGCAGCGCCCGACGGCCGTCAGGAGCCAGCGGAACCGGCACCAGACCGGCCGCCAGAGCACCCCAGAACATCGGCTGGAAGTCCTCGCTGCGGTCGGCGAGCAACGGCACACAGGTCCCCGGCGCCACCCCCGCCGCCCGGAATCCGCCGGCCACGCGAAGGGAGTCGTCCAGGAGTTCGCGCAGGGTGACGGTCAGCTCGCTGCCGTCGCCACGCACATGAACGACGACCTGCCCGGGAGCCTCACGGACCGCGTCCAGCAGTACATCCAGCAGCGTCATGTCGTGCTCCACCGGTCGATCCGTCCGTTCTCCGAAGAATGATCTTAAAAACGTGCAGGACACGAGGAATCAACCGACGGGAGGAGACGGCCTGCACCCTGGGAGTGACGAGACGGGTCCGCTGCGCGCCGGACACCGACCACCACGCGGTGGTGGCTGCCGCCGACCGAACGCCTACGCGCCGGGGCCGGGGCCGGGGCGAAGGAGAAACAGACCTGCCCGGCCGGTCATGAGCCGGTCCGGGCAGGTGACACATCGGTGCGCGCTCGGCTACGAGCCGGCGGGCGCGGCCTGCTGCACGACCTCGAAGGACCACACCGAGGAGCTGCTGGAGGCGGGCTTCGGGCGCTCGCCGCCGCCCTGGTGGGCCGCCTTCATCGGGCCCTCCATCCACGCCTGGAACGACTCCTCGTCACGCCACCGCGTGTACACCAGGTAGTCGTCGGTCCCTTCGACGGGACGGAGAAGCTCGAACCATTCGAAGCCGTCGGAGTTCTCCACGGCGCCGGCCCGGGACGCGAAGCGCTTCTCGAGGGTTTCCCGCTGCTCGGCGGGAACGGTCAGCACATTGATCTTGACTACGCTCATGGCCCCATCCTGCCGTACGACGTCCCGGCGACGACGCCCCAGGGGGGACGAGAACGCCTTGGCCGACCACCGCCGAGCTGCGGCGATGCCCCTTTTCCCGTTCCTGGCGGCGGAGTTCCCGCTCTCACCCGTGCGGGGCCGTCGCGGGCAGTTCCACCGTGACGCGGAGCCCGCCGCCGGAGCGCGGGGTGAGGGTGAGCGTCCCGTCGTGCGCGCGGGTGATGGTCTCGGCGATGGCCAGGCCGAGGCCGACGCCCGTGTGGTGGGTGCGCAGGCGTTCCGCGCCGCGCTGGAACGGTTCGGTGAGCGTCGAGGCCACCTCGGGGGTGAGCCGCGCACCGGTGTTCTCGACCGTGATGTCCACGGTCTCGGGGCGGACGCTCGTCGTGACCCGGACGGTGCCCCGGTCCGGCAGGTTGTGGACGATCGCGTTGTGCAGGAGGTTCGTGGTCAGTTGCAGCAGGAGGGTCGGCGAGCCGATCGTGGGGGCGATGTCGCCGTGCGTCTCGACGGTGACGCCGCGCACTTCGGCGAGGGGCAGGAGGGTTTCGGCGGCCTCCTCCGCCAGGAGCGACAGGTCGACGCGTTCCCGGGGGAACGAACGCCGGTCGGCGCGGCTGAGCAGGAGCAGCGCCTCGGTGAGGTCGATCGCCCGGCTGTTGACGGCGTGGAGGCGGTCGATGATCTCGCCGGTGTCGCGGTCCGGATCGGCACGGGCCACTTCGAGGAGCGTCTTCGACACCGCGAGCGGCGTGCGCAGCTCGTGGGAGGCGTTGGCCGCGAATCTCTTCTGCTCGGCGACATGCGCTTCGAGCCGGGCGAGCATCGTGTCGAAGGCGTCGGCGAGTTCCCGGAACTCGTCCTTGCGGCCCGGCAGCCGGATCCGGTGGGAGAGCGATCCGTCCGTGGCCGCCCGGGTGGCCTCCGTGATAGGGGTCAGCGGAGCGAGCATGCGGCCGGCCAGGAACCATCCGCCCAGGAGCCCGAAGACGAGAAGGATCGCCAGCACGGTGGCTGCCGCCGGGGCGAAGGTGTACGCGAGGAGTTGACGATTGGGGTTCTGGTGGAGCATGCGCTGGTTCCAGTCGTCGGGCACGTACTCCAGGAGATACACCCACACCGCGGTGAGCAGCAGGACGCCCGCGACCATGAGGAATCCGGCGTAACTGAGAGTCAGTCTGAGGCGTACGCTCAGCCCTCGCCGCCTAGCCACGATCGCCCCCATCGCCGCCCTCGCCCCCGTCGCTCCCGTTGCCCTCGTCGTCGCTTCCGGCTCCGGATCCGGCTGCCGCGTCGATGCGATAGCCGACGCCGGGCACGGTCGCGATGACCGCGGGCTCTCCGAGGCGTTTGCGCAGCGCCGATACGGTGATGCGCACGGCGTTGGTGAACGGATCGGCGTTCTCGTCCCAGGCGCGTTCGAGGAGTTCCTCGGCGCTGACGACACCGCCTTCGGCGGCGATCAGGACTTCGAGCACGGCGAACTGCTTCCGGGTCAGTGCGACGTACCGCCCGTGCCGGTATACCTCTCTGCGGAACGGATCGAGCCGCAGCCCCGCGATCTCCCGCACGGGAGGCCTGCTGTGGGCGCGTCTGCGGTCGAGCGCCCGGAGCCGGAGCGCGAGTTCCCGCAGCTCGAAAGGTTTCGTGAGGTAGTCGTCGGCGCCGAGTTCGAACCCGGAGGCCTTGTCGTCGAGCCGGTCGGCCGCGGTGAGCATGAGGATCGGCGTACCGCTGCCGGAGGCGACGATGTGCCGGGCGATCTCGTCGCCGGAAGGGCCGGGGACGTCACGGTCGAGGACGGCGATGTCGTACGTGTTGACGCCCAGCAGTTCCAGAGCGGTGTCGCCGTCGCCCGCGATGTCGGCCGCGATCGCTTCGAGGCGCAGACCATCGCGGATGGCTTCTGCCAGATAGGGCTCGTCCTCGACGATCAGCACACGCATGTCCTCGATGGTAGGAGCCGGCGCATATCGTCCGCGTATCGAAAAGCGCATACGCGCCGGCAACCGGGCGCTGCCTTCACTGGCAGCATGACTCGAACCCCGCCGTCGTCGCGCACGTCGACCCACCGGATCCGCCGGCCCCTCCTCGTCATCGTCCTGGTGGCCGTCCTGGCGGCGATCGTCGTGGCCCTCGGCCTCCCCCTGCTGAAACCCTCCTCGGACTCGGACTCGGACTCGGACTCGTCCTCGGCCACGCCGGGGCAGGGCTCCTCGGTCCGCCCACCGGCCCCGTCCCTCCCGGACCGGGCGCCCCCGGACTCCTCCCAGCAGGAGCGCCGGGGCCCGCTCGACGAGGCCGACGGCGTCGTACCCGACGGATCGACGGTGCTCGACGACGACGTTCCGGCCGTGGCCAACCTCGACGCGGATCTGCTCGCGGCACTGCGCCGGGCCGCGCCGGAGGCCGCGGACGACGGCGTCGCGTTCACCGTCAACAGCGGCTGGCGTTCACCGGAGTACCAGAACCAGCTGCTCCGCAAGGCGGTCGCGCAGTACGGCTCCGAGGCCGAGGCCGCCCGGTGGGTCGCCACCGCGACGACGTCTCCCCATGTGTCGGGGGACGCGGTCGACATCGGCCCCGAGGAGGCGACGGCGTGGCTCGCCGAACATGGCGCCGCGTACGGGCTGTGCCGGATCTACCGGAACGAACCCTGGCACTTCGAACTGCGCACCGACGCGCCCGACCGAGGCTGTCCGCGCAGGTACGCCGACCCCACACAGGACCCGAGGATGCGGCCGTGAGCGGCCGCGAGCAAGGACGGACGATGACGCAGGTGGACACGCCGAGCACGCCGAGCACGCCGAGTACGGCGGACGTGGTCGAAGAGACGCCCGGGGCGGACACGGCAGACCCGGCGGAGGCGTCCGGGACCTGGAGGCGCGGCCGGTTGCTCGCGGCGTCCGCGCTGCTGCTCGGGCTCGTCCTGCTGCTGCACGCGAGGATTCCGAACCGGATCGGAAACCTCGGCAGCCTGGTCGAGACCTTCCTGCCGTGGTTCGGCCTGCTCGTCCCGGTACTGCTGGCCGGCGCGGTGCTGCGCCGCTCCGCCCCGGCGGTGATCGCCCTGCTCCTGCCGCTCGTGGCCTGGCTAAACCTCTTCGGCGGCCTGCTCACCGACAAGTCGCACGAGGGCGGCGACCTCACGGTGGCCTCCCACAACGTCGGCGCGGAGAACGCCGACCCGATCGGCACCGCCCGCGCCCTGGCCGGCTCCGGTGCGGACGTGCTGGCACTGGAGGAACTGGCCGCGCACGCCCGGGAGACGTACGAGAAGGAACTGGCGAAGGAGTACCCGCACCACACGGTGCGGGGCACGGTCGGGCTGTGGAGCAGGTTCCCCCTGTCGGACAGCCGGCCGGTGGACGTCAAGATGGACATCGGGCCGCTGGGGGACGCCAAGCCCGCCGAGGTCAAGATGGTCTACAACCGTGGGCTGCGGACCACGGTGGCCACGGACCGCGGGCCGCTGGCGGTGTACGTGGCCCACCTGGGGTCCGTACGGGTGAACCCCAGGGCCGGGCTCTCGACGGGCCAGCGGGATGCCGGCGCACAGTCGCTGGGGCAGGCGCTGGCGGCCGAACGGAACGAGCGGGTGGTGCTGCTCGGCGACCTGAACGGCACCCTCGACGACCGTGCGTACGACGGCATCACCGCGCGGCTGGAATCGGCCCAGGAAGCGGCCGGCGACGGCTTCGGCTTCAGCTGGCCGGCCGCCTTCCCCGTCGTACGGATCGACCAGATCCTGGTGCGCGGCGTGGAGCCGAAGAGCTCGTGGGTGCTGCCCGCCACCGGCAGCGACCACCTGCCCGTGGCGGCCCGCATCAGCTGGTGAACGCCGAGGAGAGCCCCGGACGGGCCCCGGGCCGCAGGACCGCCTGTCCTACCGCTCGGGTGCGCCCGTCGCCCCGGCGGGGAACTCCTCGATGCCGAGGACCCGCAGCAGGTCCAGCCGCTCGCGGGTCCCCGCGTCCGCCGGGGTGAGAACGAGCAGCAGCTGGCCGTGGTCGGGGGTGACCAGCGTCTCGCAGTCCATCACCAGCCGGCCCACCCGAGGGTGCAGCAGGGTCTTGCGGTCGGCCCGCCGCACCCCCACCTCGTGCTCCGCCCAGATCCGGCGGAACTCCTCGCTCGCCGCCCGCAGCCGGTCGATCAGCCCGGCGACCACGGGATCGCCGGACCGGCGACCCGCGGCGGCGCGCAGATCGGCCACGAGCTGCCGGGCCTGGTGCTCGTGCTCCTCGGGCGCGCCCGCCGCACGCGCGGCGGGGTCGGTGAACCAGCGGTACACCAGGTAGCGCCGGTCGCCCGAGAAGGCGGTGTGGTCGCCCGCCAGCAGCAGCGACATCCGGTTCTGGGCGAGCACCTCGCCCAGGTCGGAGACCACCATGGCCGGGGTGTCGCCGAGCAGATCGAGCATCCGGACCAGCCCGGCGCGGGCCAGGCCCGCCACCGAGTCGGCCGGCGGCGGCTGGTGACCGGCCAGATGGAACAGATGGTCCCGCTCGTCGTCGGTGAGGCGCAACGCCCTGGCCAGCGCGGTGAGCAACTGCGGCGAGGGCTGACTGCTGCGCCCCTGCTCCAGGCGGACGACGTAGTCCACCGACATCCCGGCGAGCATGGCCACCTCCTCCCGGCGCAGACCGGAGGTACGGCGGCGGGGACCGTCGGCGATGCCCACCTCCGCCGGGCGGATCGCCTCCCGGCGCCTGCGCAGGAAGTCGGCCAGCTGATCACGTTCCATGCCCCCATGGTCCCGCGCTGCGGCAGGGCGATCCAGGGAGCGCCGCTCCCATGATGAACGCTCCGCTCCCGCCGGTCGCGGCACCGGCGCAGGGTGGGTGGCAGACCGACGACGAAGGAGCACGCCATGCAGACACGAACCCTCGGCGCCACCGGCCCCGCCGTCTCCGCGCTGGGCCTGGGCGCGATGGGCATGTCGGACGCCTACGGCCCGACCGACCGCGCGGAGTCCGTCGCGACCGTCCACGCCGCCCTGGACGCCGGCGTCACACTGATCGACACCGGCGACTTCTACGCCATGGGCCACAACGAACTGCTCCTCGCCGAAGCGCTGCGCGGCCGGGACCGCGACAGCTACGCGCTGAGCGTCAAGTTCGGCGCGCTGCGCGGGCCGGGCCACGAGTTCAGCGGGCAGGACGGCCGCCCCGAGGCGGTGAAGAACTTCCTCGCCTACTCCCTGACCCGGCTGGGCACCGACCACATCGACATCTACCGCCCGGCGCGGCTGGACCCGGCCGTGCCGATCGAGGAGACGGTGGGCGCGATCAAGGAGATGGTCGACGCCGGATACGTACGGCACATCGGCCTCTCCGAGGTGGACGCGGCGACGATCCGCCGGGCGCACGCCGTGCACCCGGTCGCCGACCTCCAGATCGAGTACTCGCTGATCTCCCGCGCGGTCGAGGCGGACGTCCTGCCCACGCTGCGGGAGCTCGGCATCGGCCTCACCGCGTACGGCGTCCTGGGCCGGGGCCTGATCTCCGGCCACTGGTCCACGACCCGTTCCGTTCCCGGCGACAGCCGTGGCTTCGGTCCGCGCTTCTCCAGCGGGAACGTGGAGCACAACCTCGCCCTCGTGGACGTCCTGCGCCGGGTCGCCGAGGCCAAGGGGTGCACCGTCGCCCAGCTGGTCATCGCCTGGGTGGCCGCCCAGGGCCGGGACATCGTGCCGCTCGTCGGCGCCCGCACCCGCGAGCGGCTGGCCGAGGCCCTGCCCGCGCTGGACCTGGAGCTCACCGCGGACGACCTCGCCGAGATCGAGAAGGCGGTTCCGCCGGGCTCGGCGCGCGGCGACCGCTACCCGTCCGCGTTCATGGCGGGCCTCGGCGTGGGCAACTGAACAAGAGGCCTCGCGGACCGGGCCGTCCTGTCAGTACCGCGCGACGGCCTGCCGGTTCGTCAGGACGATCCGCCGCCGGGACAGGTCCACGTCCACGATCCTCACCGGCAGGGCGTCGCCGGCCCGGAGCGCGATCTCCGGGCAGGCGAGGTGTTCGTCCGCCAGCTCGGAGATGTGCACGAGCCCCTCGAACCCGTCCTCCGCCTCCTCGACGCGTACGAACACACCGAAGGGCAGGACCTTGGTGACCGGGCCGACGAGCGTCCGGCCGATCTGCCCGGTCAACAGCCGCATAGGATCCTCGTGCAGGGACTTGCGGGACAGCGACACGCGCTCGGGCAGGAACGCGACACCGAGAACCTCGGCTTCGATCACCTCGCCGACGGAGACGACATCGGACGGGTGCTCGAAGCGACGCCACGACAGCTCGGGGATGTTGATCATCGCTTCGAAGCCGCCGATGTCCACGAAGGTGACGCCGAAGGAGGCGATGTGGGTCACCGTGCCGGTGACGATCTGCCCGGGGCGAAGGGTCCTGAGAAGGGCCCAGTGCCGGTCGCTCGGCGTCGGTTCGTTGCCCCAGCGGGCGCGCAGCACCCCGTCGGCGTCGGGCATCACGCCCGTGAACAGCGGAACGCGTTCGTCGACGGTCAGAGGCAGGAGTGCCACGGCGGTGGCACCGGACAGCCGGGCGGTCAGGACGGGAAAGGAGTCCTCGTCGACGAGGACGCTGTGCACGTCCCCGTCCGTGTCCTGCCAGACGCACTCCACCGTGCCCTCGGCCGGGAGGGCGCCGAGCACCGCCTCGACGTCGTCGGACAGATCCGGCCACACGGCGATCCGGGCCCGGGGCGCGATCCGGGCGCGTACCGCGTCGACGCCGTCCCGGGTGAGGCGGTGCCAGCGCGAGGCGCCCTCGACGTACATCTCCTCCAGCAGGCCCGCACGGCGCGCCGAGACCATCCGGCGCAGACCGGACCAGAACGCGTCGTCGGCCGGGCGCCGCACCTCCTCGACGTCGGTCTCCACGGCGTACGGGGAGGAGTCCAGGCGCTCCGGGAACAGCCCGAGCCGCCGGGTCAGCGCGAGCGCTCGCTCGCAGGGCCGGTCGCTGCCGACGTAGAGGTACTGGTCCCAGCCGACGTGGACCGTGAACCTGTCCTCCACCTCCAGCCGGCACCAGGCGCCGCCGTCACGCAGCATGGACCGCACCAACTCCAGCCCGACATCGAGCGATACCTCGGCCCCGTCGTGAAAGTCCTCCGGAAGAACGGCCGTTGAGTCGAACGGAGGGGACGGCGCCTGGGGCTCGCGTATCACCGGCCGGTCGACACCCGAGTCCTCCGCGAAGGCCGCGACGGCCCGGAGGTACGCGGCTTCGACCGCGCCCCGGTCGCTGACGGTGTCCTCCGGGCCGGTGTAGTACCCGTGTTCATCACGGTCGTCGGGGTCGTACTTGGTCACGCGGTAGACATAGGTCGGCACCCACCCCATCCTCCAGCACCCACCCCATCCTTGAGCACCGGCCCTTCGTCCCGCAGCACCGGCCCCACGTCCTGCTGCACCGGCCCCTGCACCGGCAGCCCGGCTCCGCTGTCCCTTCCGTCGCCGCTCGCCCTCCCCGGGAGCGGCACGGGCGCACCCGCTAAGCTGCGGATTCCCCGCGGGGGAAGTCCGGTCGAAATCCGGCGCTGACCCGCAACGGTAGGCGGAGCCATCGGTTCCGCGAGCCCGATCACCCGTGGGGGAGAAGGCTCCTGACAATTCGCCGTGGACTGCGAAGGGCGCTGCGCGGGCGGCCGTCGTCCGGGGCCGCTCCTCCTCGCGCAGCCGTACGGCCCGAGGCGAAAGCGACCGACCCGTGGCCACGTCGCTCGACCACCTGTCCTCCAAGCCGTCCCGCCCGGCCCCCGTCGGCAC
>MUNB01000356.1 GCA_002154345.1 Streptomyces griseus | reverse complement strand
GGGACAGGGCTTGGGGGTGCCGCCGCGTGCCTGTTCCAGCAGCGTGCGCAGGGTGGGCTGGATCGCGTGCTGGTCGCCGAACTCCGTGTCCAGGGCGGCGGGCAGGGTCTCCGCCCAGAATTCCCACAGCGGCCGGATCCAGCCGTCCACGCGCTCTCCGTCGCGCTCCCGGCGCTCCTCCAGGAGCTCCAGCTGGCGCGGGGCGATGCGTTCGACCAGCTCGACGAAGAGCGGGTGCGGGTCGGTGCCCGCGCGGGCGAGGCCGAGGGGCTGGGCGCTCATCAGTTTGCGGCAGTAGTCCTCCACGGTGCGTTCGTCGTCCAGGACCGTCCAGCGTTCGTAGGAGCGCAGCAGTTCCGACCAGCTGGAGATGCCGCCGGGGAAGTCGCCGAGCCGCAGCCGTACGCCGGGGACGCTCGCGCCCTTCTCCGGGAAGAGCCGCAGCCGCACCCGGGCGGGCGAGGAGGACTCGCCCTCCAGGACGTCCACCTGGCCGTTCCACAGGCAGCACAGCAGGCGGTGCAGGATCGTGCGCCGGTCCTCCTCGCTGCTGACCATCCAGTCGTCCTCGAAGCCGAGGCGCTGGCGCCAGCGCAGGACGTCGTGGGCCTGCTCGTCGTCCTTGGCCCTGGCCCACTGGCGCAGCACCTTGCGGGCCTCGGGCACCTGGGTGAGGCTCATCTCGCTGCGGAAGAGGACCACGGTGATCGAGTCGCTCTCCACGCCCCGGTACTCGACGGCGTTCTTCGCGTCGGACGGCAGCCGCAGCGCCTTGGCCAGGTACTCGTGCACCTCCTCCGCGGCCTGGACCCGCGGGTGGGTGACCAGGACCCGCAGCGGCCCGGTGCCCTCCGGGGTGAAGCCGACCGGCAGGAGCCCGGCGAGCTTGCGGCTGAACAGGTCGAGCGCTTCCTTGCTGACCTGCTCGGTGGCGTCGGCGTCACCGGCGGCGGCCGCCAGCAGGGTGCTCATCGAGGGCAGCAGCGGCCGCTCCTCCAGCTGCGCCCCGCTCTCCGCGAAGAGCCGGGTGATCCGGCCCTCCAGCCGGGCCTTGACGACACCGACCGCGCCCTCGGGGCTGCGGTGGCTGCGCGCGTGGACGTCCCGCCAGGTGTCCCCGTCGACGAGCCGCAGCAGCAGCGACGCTTCGTCGTCGCTCTCGCGCAGGCCCTCGCGGCGTACGAGGCGGGCCACGACGTCCTCGTAGAAGTGGTTGAGGCTGCGCTGCGGCGGCAGCAGGTACGAGATGCCGGTGCGCTCCGCGTACAGCTCCATGCCCTTCTGCTCGGCGGACTTGCGCTCCTGGTCGGCCTGCTTGCGGAAGGCGTTGACCAGCCGCCCGAGGTCGGTGCCCGCCGTGTCCGCCTGCGACTGCCAGCGCTGCTGCTGCTCGCGCCAGGCCTCGTGCCACACGGCCCGGCTGCGCCAGCGGTACCAGCTGTCCTGCGCCTGGAGCGCGGCCCGTACGTCGTCGTCGCCCCAGCGGGCCGGGGACATTCCGGCGATCCGGCCCTTGATCCGGGGGGTCTTGGGCGGCTGGTCGGTGATGCCCGGCGGCCGCTTCGGGGAGCGGGCGCGGGCGGTGAGCATGCCGAGGAACCCGAGCCGGGTGATCTCGTCCTCGCTGTCGGGGACGCCCCGGACGAGACGTTCGGCGAGGAACGGGTCGACGCTCTGGAGCAGTTTCTCGATCGCCGGGCGCGGGCTGAAGCGGCTCGCCATCGCGGCGGCCTGGCGGTCGGCGATGCCCTGGAGTTCGGACAGCAGCCGCTGCATGTCACCGATCCGGTGGTTGAGCGCCTCCTCGATTGCCTTGCCGCCGCGCGGCAGCGGCTGCGGGTCCTCCACGGGCAACTGCTTGCGCTCCCACAGCTCTTCGAGCTGGGAGTCGGCGAACAGCTGGCGGACCAGCGGCATCGCGTCGTCCTTCGCCGGGTTGCGCGGGCGTTCCACCAGCTCGGTGACCGCGACCCGCAGCAGCCGCCCGGCCACCAGATCGGCCAGCTGGTCCATGGGCGCGGTCATCGAGGCGACCAGGCTGGTGGAGACGCCCTGGCGGCCGATGCCGGTGGGGGACAGGGCGCTGCGGTGCACCCCCCGGTTGATGAAGCTGGCGGCGAAGGTCTGGAAGTCGTCGTCGCCGGCCATCGACCGGCCCTGCGAGCGGCTGTCGCCCAGTTCGGTGCCGATCAGCGACATCACCAGCGAGACGATGGAGCGGCGCAGGTCGTCCTGGCGGATGCCCGCGGTCGGGCTGAAGAGGAACGCGGTCGGCAGGATCCCGGTGCGCAGCCGGACCGGGGTGGTGCCCGGGTAGCGGATGCCGAGGCCGGTCTCCTGGTCGAGGTCGCCGATCTCCGCCCCCGCGGTCGGCGCGTTCTGCCCGTCGACCAGCCGGAACAGGTCGACCAGCGAGCGCGCGGCGTTGAGTTCGGCCTCGCGGCCGCCGCCGGTGGCGGCGGGGAACGAGGACGGCATGACGACCAGCGGGTAGATCTTCACGCCGTTGAAGCGGCGCATCTTGAACGCCTGGTTGATCAGGTGGAGGTAGTCCAGGAAGATCCCGGCGCCGGTGCCGCCCGCGACCGAGAACGCGACGAAGACGTCGCAGCCGGTGACCCGGCCGCCGCCCAGTTCGCTCAGTTCGCCCGCCGACTTGGCGATGGCGTCGATCGCCTGGAGGAGGGGCTCCAGGACCGGCTGGAGGGAGTGCCGCAGGGTCGCGAAGAGCGCCGCGCGGCCGACCGTGGGGAGCTGGCCCGCGCCGTTGTGCAGCGGGGTGACGCGCGGCTCGCCGTCGCGCGGGGGCAGCCAGCCCGCGACCTCGTCGCGCAGGCTGGCCCGCAGCATCTGGGTCACCTCGGGCGAACTGTCGAAGTTCGGCAGGAGGTTGTGGGTGGCCCGCGAGGTGCGGGCGTAGGCCGCGCGCAGCGAGGAGTCCACGTTGAACTGGGGCAGCCGCTGGAGGTCGGGCTCGCTGAAGTCCGCGTACACGAACTGCAGGCAGTCGGGCAGTTGATAGGGGGCGAGGCCGCCGATGTGCTGGAGGGCGGTGCCGTCGGGGCCGCACAGGTCCACGCGCAGCTGGCGTTCCAGCTCGGCGCCGACGAGGCCGCCGGTCCCGCCCAGGCCGACGAAGAGCATCGGCTGGAAGATCTTCATGGGGTTCCTCCCGCTGCCGGCCGGGGTGGGGCCGGTACGTCGATGGGCGTCACAGGTAGTCGTCGTGTCCGCCGGTGCTCACCGGATCGGGCCGGCCGGGGGCGGTGGGGCGTACGGAGTCCTCGCCGAGGGCGAGGCTCAGCCGGTCGGTGAGTTCCACCCGGCCGGTCGCGGTGAGCCGGGTCCGGGCGCCGCCGCGCCTGCGCAGCACCGCACCGCCCTCGGGGCTGCGCTGCACGGCGTACTGGCCGTGGGTGCGCCGCTCGATGCGCGGGTTGCTGTGCGCCTCGGCGATGTCGAACGCGTACCACTGCTTCTGGCCGTGCCCGGCCTTGTGGACGCCGAGCACGTCGCCGTCCTCGGAGATCAGATGGAGCATCAGCCCGTACGGGTCGCGGCGGCGGCGCCGCTGCCGGATCCAGGCCAGCGCCAGCAGGACGCCGACGACGATCAGCGCGACGGCGCCGACCAGCACCCACCAGTAGCGGTCCAGCAGACCGGGTTCGGCGGTGACCTGGACGGAGATCGGGGTGCGTACCAGGGTGCGGTCGTCGTCGGTGGCGTCCTGGACGGTGACCGTGCCGCCGATGCCGAGCGGGCCGTCGTCGAGCCGCCCCTCGAAGGCCTTCGCGTCGCCGATCCTGAGCCGGATCTCGTGGGTGGTGGACGCGCCGGGCTTCACCACGATCTCGGCGGGGCTCACGCCGAGGAGCCCGGCCCGGACGTCCGCGAGGGAGAGCCGCAACGTGTGCGGGGCGTCGGTGGTGTTGGTGACCGAGAGGTTCGCGGTGACGGTGTCCCCGGGGTGGCCGTCGCCGCGGACCGGGCCGAGCGCCGTGGTGACGGGCAGGGCGCCGGGGGAGACCTGGCCGCCCTCGCTGCGGGTGTCGGCGCTGAGCCCGGAGGCGGTGAGGGTGCCGCTGACCTTCAGGGCGCCGTCGGCGCTCTCGGGGACGGTGACCGTACCGCTGAAGGAGCCGTCGCTCTTCGTGGGGTCGGGGCCCTTGCCGTCGTCGGCGAGCCGCAGGGGCAGCGGTGCGAAGCCGTCGCCGGTGAGCTCGCTGCTGACCTTCAGACCGGCGTAGTCGGCCGGGTCCTTGATCTCGTAGCCCTCGCGGGTCTGGAGCCGCATGGTGACGGTCGCCTTCTGCCCGGCCTGCGGGGAGGGCGGGTCCATCGTGATGGAGCCGCGCAGTTCGCCCTGCCACAGGACGCTGACGCCCACGGGCAGCGAGCGGTGGCCCTCGGGGGCCTTCACGTCGACCTTCCACCGGCCGGGCACCGGATCGATGATCTTCAGCGCCTCCACGGTGTTCCCGCCGCCCGCGAGTTCGAAGGTGGAGTCCTGGAACGTCCCCGTGGTGGGCACCTTGTTGCCGAGCGGGTCGGTGTAGGTGACGGTCACCTCGGGGGAGCCCTTGTCGACGACGATGGAGCCGACGGTCGCCAGCGGCGAGATGGTGACGGGCAGCGTGGCGGGCGGGCGCTTGCTCGGCCCCGGCTGGTAGCGCAGGCAGTGCGCGGCGGCGAAGATCCGCTCCAGCACCGGCCCGACGTCCTTGGCCCCGGAGACCTTACGGGCGGTGGGGCGGGCGGACGGCAGGTCGACGCAGCCCTTCTGGTAGCCGCCCGCGGCGATCTTGTCGAGCTGCTCCTTGTCCGGTGCGGGACCGAAGCCGAGCGGCCAGATCTGTACGTTCTTGGCGGCGGCGTTCTTCAGCTCCAGCTCCAGTTGCCGCTTGCCCTCCGCCTCGCGGTGCGCCGGATCCCCGTACTGGGGGCTGCCGGTGACGTCCATCTCCCCGTCGGTGAGCAGGAACAGCACGCGGGGGACCGACGGATCGGTGCCCGAGCTCAGTTCGTGCACGCCCTGGCGTATCGCGCTCGGGAAGTCCGTACCGGTGCCCTCGCTCTTCTTGCGGCTGCGCAGCTTGTCCACGCAGCCCCCGATCGACTCCCGCCCGGCAGCGTCCAGTCGGGTACGGGGGCAGGCCGGGTCCACCGCCCGCTGGTCGGCCGACTCGGCGGCGGCGAAGCCGAACACGGTGATGTGCGAGGTCGCCGAGACGTCGCCGAGCGCGATCCGGGCGGCGGCGGCCTTCTCCGCCTTGATGTCCTCGGGCGCGAGGCTCGCTGACTGGTCGACGGCCACCGCGTAGTTGACGGAGGCGAAGGCGGGCGCGGCGGCCGCGGCCGGTTCAGGATCGGGGGCGTCCGGTGCCGTCAGAGACATGAGCACGGCCGCGCCGGCCAGGACGGACAGCGCCGCCCGTCCGGCCCGGCCGGTGCCGGCCGGGCCTCTTCTTCGGTCAGTTCGCACGACCGTCCCCTTTTACTGTCGTTGCGTGTCTGCGTGGTGTCGTGAAGCTCGAAGTACGTGTTCGATTACTCTGGGTAGTCGTCGGTGGTGCGCCTCTGGACGTGGCGCATCCGTGCGGTTCGGTCAGCGCGCGGCCAGGCTCCAGGCGAGAGCCAGCGCGGCCGACGGGGCGAGCGTGGCGACCGCCCAGCGGATCGCCCGGTATTTCGCGGACAGGATGGCGCTGACGTCCACGGCCTGGACGAGCAGCCAGCCGACCGGATCGCGGCCCGCCTCGTTGATCCGGGCGGTCAGCAGGTCGTAGTCGAACGGGGCCAGCAGGTCCCCGAAGTACGTCACTCCTTCCTGGTCGCGGACCGTGCCCGTACGCGGCAGGAGCGCGCGGACCAGGGCGGCCACCGCGACCACCCACAGCAGCCCGGCCACGACCAGCGCCAGGTCGCCGGGGCCCTGCCAGTCCGGGGAGCCGTGCCGCCCGATGAGGAAGGCGGGCAGGGCGAGCGCCCCCGAAAGCAGCACCGCCGCCTTGGAGTCGGCCCTGCCCAGGTCCTCCCGGACGGTGACCAGGAGCCGTTCCGCGATGCGTTCCCCCGCCCTGTCCGGCCCGTGCTGACCCCCGTCCGGCACCGGCGCGGTCGGGGCGGGGGAAGTCCGTGTACCGCCGTCGGCGCTCATCCGTCGTCCTCCGCCCAGCCCCAGCCGTCGTCGCGGGGGCGAGGGCGCGGCGCGGGCGGCTCGGGCGCGGGGCCGGAGTCCCGGTCCCGGCTCCGGTCCCGGCTTCGGCTCCGGTCCTGGTCCTGGTCCTGGTCCCGGCTCCGGTCCCGGCCATGGCTCCGGTCCCGGTCGGGCCGGGGCCGCCGCACCGGAGGATCGTCCGACACCCAGTCCGGGGTGAACGGCTCGTCGCGGGCGGGCTCCAGCTCCTGCGGGGTCCTGCGGGCGGGCCGGTTGCCCACGGGGCCCTGGATGCTGAGGCGTTCGCGGTTGAGATAGGCGAGCGCCTGGGCGTCCATCTCGCTGGAGGGGATCTGGCCGCTGGCGACCATGTCGAAGAGCCGGTCGACCCGGTCCTTCTCGTCCTGCCGGCCCTCCTGGCGGATCTTCTCCAGGAAGCTGTTGGCCGCCTCGGGATCCGCGGCCAGCATGTGGCTGAGCTGCTCCAGCTCACCGCCGCGCAGCATCGTCAGATAGCGCTGCTGGCGGATCATGTTCAGCTCGGCCCCGGACGCCTCCTCCCGGACGGCCTCCGTGTGGCCGATCGTCCGGTCGTCCACCCGCAGCCGTACGTACAGCCGCACCCGCAGCCCGAGGTCGGAGCCGAGGTCGTTCCACCGGCCGGAGACGCAGGTCCGGGTGATGGCGGTGTTGGCCTGCTCCGCCTGGTGCACCGGGTACTGGGCGGAGATGTCCCGCAGCCGCTCCAGGGTCGGCGCGGTGAGCCGCTGGGCGATGTCGGTGACCACCTCCACCGCCACCAGGTGCGGGTCCTCGACGGTCCAGTGGATGTCCACCTCCGCCTTGAAGAACGTCGCCCCGCCGGCGGCGGGCAACTCCATCCGCAGGGTGGTGACATAGGTGCCGGCGGCGATCTCGCAGATGGTGTGCGGCCGGGCCAGCGGCGGCTTGTCGTAGTGCTCGACGCCGGAGACGCCCGCCACGCTGTAGCCCCGCCGGTAGAACAGCACCGACGTGGTGCGGGCGCCGCCCTGCCGGAACGCGCCCGTCGGCTTGTACTCCCGCAGGAACGGGCCCGCGGGCCTCGACGCCGCGGGCGCGTCGTCCTCGGCCACGCCGTTCCCGGCCACGCCGTTCTCCTCAGCCATGACTCTCCTCCTCGTCGGACCGCCGCTGCCGCGCGGGCACGGCGAGCCGCCACAGGGCGCGTGCCGCTTCGGCGGTGAGCGGACGGTCCTGATCCCTCATCATTCGGCGCAGCAGCCAGTCCAGCCGCCGCTGGTCGCGCTCCTCGGCGATCAGCGCGGGCAGCAGCGCGGCCAGCCCCGGCCGCGTCCACGCGCGGCCGTTCCCGCGCGTCGCGGAGCGCAGCATGTGCTCCAGGGCGTCGAGCGCCACGCCCTGCGACCGTGCGGTGTTGAGCGCGGTCCAGAACAGGTCGGCCAGCCGCCCGATCAGTTCGGGCCGGGTCGCGGCCAGAGCCAGCAGCAGCGGCCAGTCGCCCCGGTCCGCCAACGGGGTGCCGGGGTCCTCGTCGAGGACGTCGTCCACGTCGATCAGCGCCAGCCGGACGATGGTCACCAGGGCGAGGTCCTGGTACTCCTCGCCGCGGTGCCCGGTCCAGTCGGCCAGCCGCTTCAGGACGACGGAGCACTCCGGGAGCAGCAGCAGCCGGACCACGTTCAGCGAGGCCACGGCCAGCAGCTCACCGTCGTCGCGGATCCCGATCCGGGCCAGCGTGTCCAGGGTGTCGTCCATCGAGTCGGCGGACCGCCCGTAGCCGAGCGCCATCGCCGCCGTCCAGCGCAGCGAGGCCGAGCCGTACCGCGACCAGTCATCGACCACCTTGCGCACCGCCTTGCGGTGCGAGGCGTGCCCGGCGGCCTGGTCCAGCGCGGCGGCGGCGAACACCCTGCGGCGCGGTGTGGGCGCCTCGGCGAGCGGCCGGACCACCTCGGTGTACCCGTGCTCGAAGTCCCGTACGGACAGCTCTCCGGCGGCGACCGCGGCCCGCATCGACACATCGGGCCGGGGGTCGTCGGCGAGCAGCCGCAGCCAGCGGACGACCGGGAGGCGGACGGGGAAGTGCCGGTCCCAGAGCTCGGCCAGCACGGCGGCGGGCAGCGCGGCGCCCCGGTAGTAGACCAGCCGCCCCTTCACCTCGGTGCCTGCCACGTCGACGGTGCCGTCGACCTGCCGGGCGCGGGAGAGCGCCAGGTCGGATTCCGGGTCGTCGCAGAACAGGGCGCGCGCCGGGGTGCTGTCCGGATCGCTCTGTACGGACAGTTCCCAGGTCAGCAGGTGGGCGGCGGCGGACACCGCGCTGTGCGAAGCGCCGCCGAGCACCGCGAGCGCGATCCGGAACGCCACCGGGTGGAACAGGGCGGCGGTGCCGGAGCGCACGGGCGTCCGCCCGTCGCCCGGGGGCGGGGCCGCCAGGGCCCGGTCCACCCCGGCGAACCACTCGTACGCCTGGACGGCCGCGAGCCCGCGGCACCCGGACAGCAGCTCCTCGCGGTCGACGGTGCCCAGGAGATGCCCGGCCAGCAGCGAGGCGAACAACTCGGCCTCGGCGGGGCGCAGATCGTCGAGGCCCACGGCCTCGGTGACCTCGGGGTCCGCACGGAGCTCGGCGGCTCGCTCCAACAGCCGGGAGAGCGCCCCGTCCCGGCCCCCGCCGAGGCCGAGTTGTTCGCCTCGCTGCTGGCCGGGCATCTCCTGGGC
>MUNB01000355.1 GCA_002154345.1 Streptomyces griseus | reverse complement strand
GGCATGTGGTGCGCGCGCACCGCGACGGCGTCGACCGCTATCTCGCGGTGCACCGGGGCGACCCCGGCTGCGATCCGTCGCGGATCGCGGTGCGGGCCCTGGAGAACTGCCGGACGGGCCGGATCCGCTGGGACCGGGAGGCGGGGGTGCTGGTGGCGGAACTGCTCTTCGACACCCGGCTGCGATCCGGCGAGACGTATCTCTTCGGCTACGGCTTCGACGACGGTACGGGCGGGACCAGCGGTGAGTACGTACGCGGCTTCACCTTCGGGGGCGGCCAGTACGTGCTCCAGGTCGGCTTCGACGAGGGGGCGCTCCCGGTGCGGTGCCGCCGGTTCGCCCAGGCGTCGGCGGGGGCGGTGCGCGGGGCCCGCGGCGACCTCACGCTGACCGGGCGGCACCGGACCGTGCACCTGGTGGAGGAGGGCGTACGGCCGGGCCTGATCGGGATCGACTGGGACTGGGAGTGAGCGCCCCGGCGCGCCGGTCCCGGGAATCGGAAGGCTCAGGCGTCGGGGCCCGCGACGAGTTTTCCGCCCTCGGCGGTGACCGGGACGGCGGGCAGCGGCACGGTGGCCGGGCCCTTCACCGGCTGGCCCGTGGTCATGTCGAAGCGGCTGCCGTGGCAGGGGCAGTGGCCCTCGGTGCCCTCGACCTTGTCCAGGACGCAGCCGCCGTGGGTGCACTGGGCGGAGAACGCCTTGTACTCGCCCTTCGCCGGGCAGACGACGACCAGGCGCTGCTCGCGGTAGAGCTTGGCTCCGCCGACGGGCACCTCGGAGGCGGCCCCGAGGTCGACGGGTGCGGTGGGCGTGGGGTTCTTGGCGTGGCCGAGCTTGGAATCGGTGGAGCAGGCGGCCGCTCCCAGCCCTGCGGCACCGGCGAGCGCGGCACCCTTCAGCACGGTACGGCGGGCGGCGGGCAGACCGGGCATGCGGGCTCCACGGGTCGTTGTTCGGGGTGGATCACGGCGGATCCCAGGGTGGATCGGGTCGCCGGACGGGCGGGGCGGCGACGGCGGCCCCGCGTGCCGGTGACAGAACCGACGATACCGGCGGGGACCGGAAGCGCTGCGACCGGGCCGGACCGCCTCCCGCCGACGCGCGACGGCGGCCCCCTTCGTCCTGCGAGGGCCGCCGTCGTCGCTCCTTCGCTCAGGCCTTGCGAGCGCGGGTGGTCTTCTTCGCGGCGGCCTTCTTGCCGGTGACCGCCTTGGCCGTCGTGGCCTTGGCGCCCGAGGCGTTCGCCTTGGCGGCCGTGGCCTTCTTGGCCGCGGCGGCCGTCTTCTTCGCCGGGGCGGTCGTGCGGGCGGTCGCCTTGCGGGCCGTCCCGCGTCCGGAGGGCACCGCCGCCTCGCTGATCCGGTCCGCGTCCAGGATGGACTGGAGGAACTTCCCGGTGTGGCTGGCGGGCACCGAGGCGACCTGCTCCGGCGTTCCCTCGGCGACCACCAGGCCACCGCCGTTGCCGCCCTCGGGGCCCATGTCGACGACCCAGTCGGCGGTCTTGATGACATCGAGGTTGTGCTCGATGACGATCACGGTGTTGCCCTTGTCCACCAGGCCGGAGAGCACGGTGATCAGCTTGCTGATGTCCTCGAAGTGCAGACCGGTGGTCGGCTCGTCCAGGACGTAGACCGTGCGGCCGGTGGAGCGCTTCTGGAGCTCGCTCGCCAGCTTGACGCGCTGCGCCTCACCGCCGGAGAGGGTCGGCGCGGACTGGCCCAGCCGCACATAGCCGAGGCCGACCTCGTTGAGCGTGCGGAGGTGGCGGGCGATCGTCGGGACGGCCTCGAAGAACTCCAGGCCCTCCTCGATCGGCATGTCCAGCACCTCGGCGATGGACTTGCCCTTGTAGTGGACCTCCAGGGTCTCCCGGTTGTAGCGCGCTCCGTGGCAGACCTCGCACGGGACGTACACATCGGGCAGGAAGTTCATCTCGATCTTGATGGTGCCGTCGCCGGAGCAGTTCTCGCAGCGGCCGCCCTTGACGTTGAAGGAGAAGCGGCCCGGCAGATAGCCGCGCACCTTCGCCTCCATCGTCTCGGCGAAGAGCTTGCGGACGTGGTCGAAGACTCCGGTGTACGTCGCCGGGTTGGACCGGGGCGTCCGGCCGATCGGCGACTGGTCGACGTGCACGACCTTGTCGACGAGGTCGTCGCCGTCGACCCGGGTGTGCCGGCCGGGGACCGACTTGGCGCCGTTCAGCTCGCGGGCCAGGTGGGTGTAGAGGATGTCGTTGACCAGGGTCGACTTCCCGGACCCGGAGACGCCGGTGACGGCGGTGAGGACGCCGAGCGGGAAGGAGACGTCGATGTCCTGGAGGTTGTTCTCCCGGGCGCCGTGCACGGTGAGGCTGCGGGCCGGGTCGACCGGGCGGCGGATGTCCGGCGTCGGGATGGACCGCTTGCCCGCCAGATACTGGCCGGTGATCGAGTCCTTGTTGGCCAGCAGCTCCTTGAGCGAGCCGGAGTGGACGACCTTGCCGCCGTGTTCTCCGGCGCCGGGGCCGATGTCCACGACCCAGTCGGCGACCTTGATGGTGTCCTCGTCGTGCTCGACGACGATGAGCGTGTTGCCCATGTCGCGGAGCCGGACCAGGGTCTCGATCAGCCGGTGGTTGTCGCGCTGGTGCAGGCCGATGGACGGCTCGTCCAGGACGTAGAGCACGCCGACCAGGCCGGAGCCGATCTGGGTGGCGAGCCGGATGCGCTGGGCCTCGCCGCCGGACAGGGTGCCGGCCGCGCGGTTCAGCGACAGATAGTCCAGGCCGACGTCGACGAGGAATTTCAGCCGCTCGTTGACCTCCTTGAGCACCCGCTCGGCGATCTTCTTGTCGCGGGCGTTCAGCTTGAGGCGGCCCAGGAACTCGGCGCACTCGCTGATCGACATGGCGGCGACCTCGGCGATGGACTTCTCCATCACCGTCACCGCGAGGACGATCGGCTTGAGCCGGGTGCCCTCACAGGTCGGGCAGGGCACCTCGCGCATGTAACCCTCGAAGCGCTCCCGGCTGGAGTCGCTCTCGGCCTCGGTGTGCCGCCGCTTGACGAACTGCACCGCGCCCTCGAAGGCGGGGGTGGTGTAGGCGCGCTCGCGCCCGTAGCGGTTGCGGTAGCGGACCTCGGTCTGGATCTTGTGGCCGAAGAGCAGGGCCTTCTTGGCCCGCTGCGGCAGCCCGGCCCAGGGGATGTCCGTACGGAAGCCGAGGGCTTCGGAGAGCGCGCCGATGAGGCGGCCGAAGTACTCCTTGGTGTGGCCGTGGGACCAGGGGTGGATCGCGCCCTCGTCGAGGGACTTCTCCTCGTCCGGGACGATCAGCTCCGGGTCGACCTCCATGCGGGTGCCGATGCCGGTGCAGTCGGGGCAGGCGCCGAAGGGCGAGTTGAAGGAGAAGGAGCGCGGCTCCAGCTCCTCGAAGGAGAGGTCGTCGTACGGGCAGTAGAGGTGCTCGGAATACATCCGCTCGCGCTCGGGGTCGTCCTCGGGGAGGTCGACGAAGTCGAGCACGACCATGCCGCCGGAGAGGCCGAGCGCGGTCTCGACCGAGTCGGTCAGCCGGCGCTTGGCGCTGTCCTTGACGGTGAGGCGGTCGACGACCACCTCGATGGTGTGCTTCTCCTGCTTCTTGAGCGTGGGCGGCTCGGCGAGCTGGATGGTCTCGCCGTCGACCCGGGCGCGGCTGTAGCCCTTGGTCTGGAGGTCGGCGAAGAGGTCGACGAACTCGCCCTTGCGCTCGCGCACCAGCGGCGAGAGGACCTGGAAGCGGCTGCCCTCGGGCAGGCCGAGGACCTTGTCGACGATGGCCTGCGGGGACTGCCGGGAGATGGGGCGGTGGCACTCGGGGCAGTGCGGCTTGCCGATCCGGGCGAAGAGCAGCCGGAGGTAGTCGTAGACCTCGGTGATGGTGCCGACCGTCGAGCGCGGGTTGCGCGAGGTCGACTTCTGGTCGATGGAGACCGCCGGGGAGAGGCCTTCGATGAAGTCGACGTCCGGCTTGTCCATCTGGCCGAGGAACTGCCGGGCGTACGAGGAGAGCGACTCCACGTAGCGGCGCTGGCCCTCCGCGAAGATCGTGTCGAACGCGAGGGACGACTTGCCCGACCCGGAGAGCCCGGTGAAGACGATGAGGGAGTCGCGGGGCAGGTCGAGCGAGACGTTCTTCAGGTTGTGCTCGCGCGCGCCACGGACGATGAGACGGTCGGCCACGCCGGTCCGCACCTTTCTAGAGAGAAGCTGGGGGAACTGAGCCCCTCTCCCAGGGTATGGGGGGCGCCACAGCGGTGTACGAAGCTTTCGATTCCGAGCGTATAGCACGCACATTCGATTTACGGCCGACCGTCGACTCCTTCACCCGAATGAGTGGCGGAGCTAGGCTCGGTCGCATGATTGATCATGCGCACGACCTGGGAGCTGTACGCGGGGCGACCGAACGGCTGCTCGACGCAGTCGGCAAACTGGACAACGCCTCGGTCGCCGGGGCGTCACGGTTGCCCGGATGGAGTCGGGGCCATGTTCTGGCCCACCTGTCACGTAACGCCGACGCGCTCGGAAATGTTCTCCGGGGCCTCCCGATGTACGCGAGCAGCGAAACCCGGGACGCCGACATCGCCGACGGCGCCCCGCGCCCGGCGCACGAGCAGCTGACCGACCTGCGGGAGAGCGCGGACGGCTTCCTGGCGGTCGCCGCCGAACCGGCCGACTGGTCCCGTACGGTCACCCTGCGCAACGGCGTGACGGACTCCGCGGCCCGGGTGCCCTTCCGGCGGCTGATCGAGGTGGAGATCCACCACGTCGACCTCGACATCGGCTACGAGCTGGAGGACCTGCCCGCGGAGTTCGTGTCGCGGGAGATCGCGTTCCTGACGGACCGCTTCTCGGGCAACCAGGACGTGCCCGCGACCGCGCTGACCGATCAGGACGGCCGCACCTGGAGCACGGGCAGCGGCCCGCCGAGCGCCCTGGTGACGGTGCAGGGGCCCGCCGCCGAGCTGATGGGCTGGCTCTGCGGCCGCCGGGACGGCTCCGCCCTGACGGTGGCCGGAGGCCCGCTGCCCGCCCTGCCCCCGCTATAGGCTGAGCCGTATGACGTACAGCGGAGCGGTGAAGGTCGGCGGACCGGCGAGCGTGCACGAACTGACGGATCTGATGATCTCGAAGGTCGCCGTCGGCGGGATGAACAACAACGCCTATCTGCTGCGCTGCCGGGCGACCGGCGAGCAGCTGCTGATCGACGCCGCCGCCGAGCCGGAGACCCTGCTCGCGCTGATCGGTGACGACGGCATCGCGTCCGTCGTCACCACCCACCGGCACGGGGACCACTGGCAGGCGCTGGCCGAGGTGGTCGGGGCGACCGGCGCCCGGACGTACGCGGGCCGCCACGACGCCGAGGGCATCCCGGTGCCGACCGATGTCCTGGTCGAGGACGGCGACACCGTGACCGTCGGCCGGGTCGAGCTGACCGCCCGCCATCTGACCGGTCACACCCCGGGCTCCATCGCGCTGGTCTACGACGACCCGCACGGCGCCCCGCACCTGTTCACCGGGGACTGCCTCTTCCCCGGCGGGGTCGGGAACACGCATGACGACCCCGAGGCCTTCGCGAGCCTCCTGCACGACGTCGAGACGAAGCTGTTCGACCGGCTGCCCGACGAGACGTGGGTCTATCCGGGCCACGGGCACGACACGACGCTCGGCGCCGAGCGGCCCCAGCTGCCCGAGTGGCGCGCCCGCGGCTGGTAGCCCGCCACGCTTCCCGGATCACGCGAAAGCGGCCGGGGTGGACGGCCTTCGCCGTTTCCACCCCGGCCGCCGCCGTGGTGTCCCTGTGCCGCTCCGGGCGGCCCCGGGTCAGCCGCTGATGCTCTTGCTCTCCTCGTCGGCCGGGCCGGCGGTCTCCGCCTTCGCGGCCTTCGCGGCCTCCTCCGCCTCGGCCGCCACCTGCTTCTTGCTGGCGATGAGGCTGGTGATCGTGGTGATCACCAGGACGCCGCCGATGACACTGAGCGAGAAGGGGATGGAGATCTCGGGCGTGTTCACCCCGGACTCGTGCATGGCGTGCAGCACCAGCTTGACGCCGATGAAGCCGAGGATCACCGACAGGCCGTAGCTGAGGTGGACCAGCTTCTTCAGCAGACCGCCGATGAGGAAGTACAGCTGGCGCAGACCCATCAGCGCGAACGCGTTGGCCGTGAAGACGATGTACGGGTCCTGGGTCAGGCCGAAGATCGCCGGGATGGAGTCCAGCGCGAACAGCACGTCCGTCATACCGATGGCGAGCATGACCACCATCAGCGGGGTCAGGATGCGCTTGCCGTTCTTCTGGATGAAGAGCTTCGTGCCGTGGTACTGGTCGGCGACACCGAAACGGTGCTCGATCTTCTTGAGGAGGCGGTTCTCCTCCCAGTCGTCCTCGTCCTCGTCGGCCCGGGCCTCCTGGATGAGCTTCCAGGCGGTGTAGATCAGGAACGCGCCGAAGATGTAGAACACCCACGAGAAGTTCGCGATCACGGCGGCGCCGGCGGCGATGAAGATCGCCCGGAGCACCAGGGCGATGAGCACACCGATGAGCAGCACGCGCTGCTGGAGGTGTGAGGGCACCGAGAACTTCGCCATGATCAGGACGAAGACGAAGAGATTGTCGACGCTCAGCGACTTCTCGGTGATGAATCCCGCGAAGAACTCGCCGGAGGCCTGGCTCTCGCCGAAGACCATGAGGCCGACTCCGAAGAGGACGGCCAGCGCGATCCAGACGATCGTCCAGATTCCGGCTTCCTTGGTCGACACGTCATGGGGCTTGCGCCCGATGAAGAAGTCGACGGCGATCAGGGCCGACAGACCAAAGATGGTCAGGGCCCAAACGGTCCATGAAACGTCCACTGCGCCTCCGGCAGTTCGCTACGGCAACTGGATCAGCGTCGTCGCTGCCGGAGGTCTCTTCCATCCCTGCGCGCGGTGTGCGCGCCTGGACCGGCGCCCCGGGACCGAAAAACGGTCCGTATTGACGGGACGTCGCGTAAGGAGTACTCCCCTCCGTGCCCCGAACAGTACAGGCATCACCAAGAAAAGGTAAAGAGAAGAGTAAAGAACTCGTCAAAACCGCAGGTCAGGGCGGTTTGCCTTTAGCGGCCGGCGGCTCGGCGGGCGGCGGCCACCGCTGCGAGGACCTGCTCCAGGACACGGCTGCCCGGCGGGATCGCCGACGGCTCGTACGTCCAGGCGTGCCCGACCCAGGGGTCGGCGAGGTGGCTGTCGGCGACCGGCGTGATCCGCAGCAGCGAACGCCACAGCGGGTCGAGGACCGGCCCGTACGCACTGGCCTCCTCCCGGTCGGCGACCATCAGGAGATGCACTCCGACCGAGGGACCCTCGTCGGCGAGATAGCGGAGCTGGGTGACGGCCCGGTCGTCGAAGCCGTGCGGGAAGTCGTTGACCACCAGGAGCTGTTCCCCGGTGTCCAGGTCGGGCGGCAGAGAGTCGGCGGCCCCGGCCCGCACCGCCATCTGCACCAGGTCCACCCGCCGGGTGAGGTGGGCGAGGACCGAGGCCACTCCCCCCGGTCCGGCGGCGGGCGGCCCGGCGAGGACGCCCGCGTCGACCAGCGGCGCGAGCGGACCGGCCGCCGAGCCCGCCGGGTCGATGACGTGCACCGCGAACTCCCCGGGCGGATACACCGCGAGCAGCCGCGCCACGTGGGCGACCGCGGTCTCCATGGCCAGCCGGCGCAGCCGGTCCGTGTCGATCGGGGCGGCCGCCTCGGACGCCGCCCGGCCGCTGTCCACCCAGATCCCGCGCTCCAGCGGCAGCCGGACGAGCAGCGGGATGCGCAGGTCGGTGCGCTCGGGAAGATGGAGGTCGCCGATGCGCAGGGCCATCGGTATCTCCATGGGGATGCGGTGGGCGTGCCAGACGGGGTTGCCCCACCCGGCGTACGCGGCCGGCAGCGCGGGTTCGACGACGGCCGACTCGGCGGCCAGCTGGGCCAGATCGCGGTCGAGGGCCTCCCGGGCCCGTGAGGTCAGCTCGTCGCGCTTGGCGCGGGCCGTCTCGCGGGCGCGGTCGCCCGCGCCGCCGATCCGGTTGCGCGGGTCGGACAGGGCCCGGTCGAGCTCCTGGTCCATCCGGGACTCGGCGAAGTCGACGGCGCTGCGGTAGGCGGCGACGGCGCGGGCCAGGTCCTCGAACATGCCCCAGATCTGGTTGTAGAGGCGCTCGTCCATCGACCAGCCGGTGGCGTCGCCCGCGACCGGCTGGTCGATGGACGAG
>MUNB01000354.1 GCA_002154345.1 Streptomyces griseus | reverse complement strand
CGCCAAAAACCCACACCACCGCTCTCGGGATCTCCCGCGGGAGCGTCGTGCACGCGCCGCTGCCAGGCGCTGAAGTCCGCGAACTGGAGCGCTGGGCGGGCCGGGGGTTCGAGTCCCGGATCGAGCCGGGCCGCGTAGGCCTGCGCGAGCTGCGTCGCCAGCCGGTCGACGGACCAGTCGTCGACGACCATGTGGTGCAGGCAGAACAGGACCGTCGGCGGGGTGTCAGGTGCGGTGAGGACGCGGACGCGCCACGGGGGCCGGGTCTCCAGGTCGAAGGACTCCCGGGCGGCTTCCGTTATCGCGGCGGTCAGGTCCTGTCCGTCGACGGGAAGAACGGCGTAATCCGGGGAGTACTCCTGCGGCGGAAGGATCTCCTGTCGCGGGGTACCGTGCACGGCCGGGAAGCGGGTGCGCAGGATGTCGTGGCAGGCGGCCAGGTCCTCCAGCGCCCCGCGCAGAGCTTCCGGGTCCAGGTCGCCGTGCACCTGCCAGGCCCAGGGCACGTGGTAGTGCGTGCCGCCGCCCGACAGTGCCTCCAGCAGCCAGAGCCTTTCCTGCTCGTAGGAGAGGAGGAAAGGCTCGTTGCCTAGCTGACCGGGCCGCGGCCGGTCCGGGCCACTGCTGGTGAGACGGTCCAGGAGGTCGCGTACCCCGCGGGCGGCGAAGACGTCCCGCATCGCCGGTTCGCGCCCGAACAGCCGTCGGCACTCGGTGGCGAGCCGCATGGCCGTCAGTGAGTGGCCTCCGAGCCCGACGAAGTCGAATCCGTCGTCGAACTCCTCCTCGTCGCAGCCGAGCACGGCCGAAAGCAACTGCCGCAGAGCCTCCTCATCGGCCTCACCGGCATCAGCGGGCAGCTGAGCCGTGGCCTTCCGGAGGACGCTGCGCCGGTCGAGCTTGCCACTCGGCAGCGTCGCCAGACCGGACACCGGGACCAAGAGGCTGGGCACCATGTAGGAAGGCAACGTCCGGGCCACATGACGACGCAGCTCCCGGGCGTCGATCTCCGCTCCTTCGGCGGGCACGACGTAGGCCGCCAGCTCCGCGCCACCCGCGGTGTCGTCGTGGGAGGTGACGACGGCCTGGGCGACCGAAGGGTGACGCAGCAGGACGGACTCCACGTCGGTCGGCTCGATGCGGTGGCCGCGGATCTTCAGTTGGCCGTCGACCCGGCCGAGAAACTCCAGGACGCCGCTGCCGTGGCGGACGGCCCGGTCCCCGGTGCGGTACATCCGCGCACCGGGAGCGCCGTAGGGGTCGGCCACGAAACGCTCGGCTGTCAGGCCCGGGCGGTGGAGGTAGCCTCGGGCCAGTCCGTCACCGCCGAGGTACAGCTCTCCCGGCTGTCCGGCGGGGACCGGTCGCAGGGAGTCGTCGAGGAGGTGGGCGACCGTGCCGGGGTCCTCGGTGCCGAGCGGTGCGACCGCTCCGTCCCAGGAGGCGTCGTAGTCCCAGAGGGTGGAGTTGACGGTGACCTCGGTGAGGCCGTAGCACGCGACGACTCTGGCCCGCCGTGCCCAGCGGCCGGCCAGGGCCAGCGGCACCTTGTCGGCACCCGTCATGATGGTGAGGCCATCGGGCAGAGGGCTTTCCTCCGGGAGCAGTTCGAGGAAGGCCGGCGGCAACGCCGCATGGGTGATGCGCTGTTCGCGGAGCAGTTCGAGGAAGGCTGTTTCGGCCACCCGGCGTTCACCGGGGACCACGACGAGAGTTCCACCGAGCAGGAGAGCCATGGACATCTCCAGGAAGGCCACGTCGAAGCTCATCGACGTGAACTGCAGGACCCGGCTGTCCCGGCCCGCGCCGAACCCCTGAACCGCGGTGGCCAGCAGGCTTCGCAGTCCGGTGGACGTGAGGATCGTCCCTTTGGGGCGTCCGGTCGTTCCGGATGTGTAGATCACGTAGGCCGCGCTCTGCGCAGGGGCGGTCCGTCGCGGAGGGAGGGAGCGGGCGGTGTCCGGGGCGAGCGGTCCGGCGTCGCCGGAGGCCGGCTCGACGGTCACGGTGCGCAGGCCTACGGCCAGCTCACGCGTCGTCCCGTCGGCGTCCGGCGCGATGACCAGGACCGAGGGCGCCGCGTCCTCGATCATGAAGGCGAGCCGATCGGCCGGATAGTCAGGATCCAGCCAGAGGCACACGCCGTTGACCTTCGCGACCGCCAGCCAGGCCACGGCACACAGTTCCGACCGCCGCAGGGCGATGCCCACGATGTCGCCATCCCCGACGCCGTGCTCCGCCAGACGCGCTGCGATCAGATCGGATTCCTGGTCGAGTCGGGCATAGGTCAGCCGGCGTCCCTCGCAGAGCACGGCGGGATGGTCCGCCCGCGCGGCGACCTGTTCGGAGAAGATCTCCGCGATGAGGGATCGGCTCTTTCCCGCCATGTGTGCGGTCCTTTCTCCGGAGGCGCCAGGACCCCGTTCGGCACGGACGGCCGGGGTTCGCCGGGGGTTCTCGGTGCGGGATGCTAGCCGGATCCCGGGGTGGCCGACGAGGGTTCGCCGAGGCCGACCGAAAAGCGCTCACCATGCCGTTCCCACACGTCCGGGGCACCCTGGACAGCCGATCTGTGGTGTGCCAGGGTGCTCGGACCTCCTCGCCCGACAACGTTGTACAGGTGTTGTGTTGAGCGTGATTGGTGAGATTGACCCGCCGGACGGTGGGGAAGTGACGATAACTGGAAGGTGGCTCTCCGCCTTTCACGAGACCACGTCAGGCCACGGGACGACCGCGCGCGGGATCCCACTCTGACCGCCGGGTCCGGGATCGGCGGCCGGAGCTTCTACCCACCCCGGGCGCCGACGTCCGCTCTCGCGGGCGGCACGAGAAAGTCCTCACCCTGAGCGAGGAGTAACTGGATGATAGGCAAAACCGGCCCGGACACCTGTGTGTTCACGTCCGAGGAAGACCTGGTCGAGGCGGCGCTGACCTGGAAACGGGGGGACCCATTCCCCCTGTTGGCGGGCAGCTCGCTGACGCGCTTCCTCTCTCTCGACGACGGCGCGTTACCCGCGGTGGCGACGACGCCACGGGTCGGATCCGTGGTGTCGACCGGTGGAGAGGTGGGCCGCGCCTGTGGGCGGCTGCTCGCCATCGCGACGGAGCGGCCGCATCTCCACGTTCCCGTCGGGGATGTCGTCCGCACGGTCGGGGAGCAGAGCGGGCCGGTCGCCGTGGTCGCCCTGGCGGACGAGCTGGAGAACGCCGGGGACTGGCCGGGAGCTCGCAACCCGAGGGCCGGTGTGGTGAGCGCCCGAACCCCCGCGTCACTGGTCTGCCTGGTGTACCGGAGCCTGGTTCCCGAGCACCGTTCCAGCCCCGGCGCCTTCGTCGTGACCAACTCCTTCCACAGCGACGACCTGTCGGCCGACGCGGTCGAAATGGATGAGCTGGACGCCCTCTACGGGACGCGGCACCAGCTCGTCACGTACCACCTCCACGGCCGCGAGTGCAGCGTCGGCCTGCCCGATGGGGTGATCTGCGGGCGTACGGACGAGGGCGCCGGCTTCCTGGGCCTGCCATCACTCCCCGGGGCCGCCACCGCTCCGGGACCGCTCGTCCCCGAACGCCCCCTCCCCGCCGATCTGCGCATCCCTTCCTGCCTCCGCGGCGAGGGCTGCTTCAGGGCCGACCTGGAGGAAGGACAGCGCGTCCGAGCCGCCGATCTGCACGCGGTCCTCGTCTTCTCGCAGAGCTGCGGCGCCGTGTCCGCCGGTGTCAGCCCCTATCCGGAGGCGGTGGGTATCGGGGGCGGCTTCCTCGAAGGAACCGCCGTCGCGGTCATCGGCGGCATGGGCTCGCACAACGCCGAGCCCGGCGCCGAGCAACTGCTCGACCGCGGGCTGCGCGCCGGGCTGCCGCTGGGCGAGATCGTCGCGGAGATGAACAGCGGCCAGGACGGCGCGCGCGGTGGTCTTGCGGTGTTCGGCCTGGCGGGCGACCCCGGGCTCGTACTTCGCTACACCGGCGGGCCTCCCGAGCCGGAGCAGACCGCGACCACCGCATCGGCCCTGGAAAGGCTGCACTACCTGCACGACTCCGTGATCCCCGGCTGCGAGCGGCTGGCGTGGCTGGAGGCCGACGTCGACGAGGAACCGCTGCGGGTGGCGCGCGCTCGCGTCCGCGCCCTGGCGGAGCAGCCGGACCGTCCCGGACTCGGCGAGGACGTGAGCGCTCTGGAGGACGAGATCGCCGTCGTGCAGGAGGAGTTGATCGCCCGGACCGCAGCCATGATCCAACGGGACGGAGCCGATTTCCTCGGGGACGCCTCTCCCGCCTTCCAGCGGATGGCGCGCCGCGACGCGCCCTGCACCAGCTGCGGGACCGACCGGGGCCAGCACCTCGTACTGCGGCACGCGGTGGACCACCGGCTGACCGTCCAGACCCTGCAGTGCCGCCGGTGCGGCGATGTCTGGTGGTCCACCGAGGAGGGTGAGCCCACTCTCTCCATCGGCGGACGCGTGGACACCGACGCCGACCGGGCCGCGCCCGGCACCCTTACCCGGACCGTCACCAACACCGGTGACCGCACTGTGCGCGGTGCGGTGGGTATGGCGTTCCGCGCCTTCTACGACCCTCCCGTGCTGCCGGTGTGGCACAGCGAGGCGGTCACTGTCCCGCCCGGAGGCTCCCACACCTTCACCGCCTCCCTGGCACTGCCGTCCCAAGGAGCGCGCCCCGATGTCCACTCGGGGTTCGTCATCGCCCTTCTCGACGGCGTCCACCTGATGAGTCCGGTCATCCTGCGGCTCTCCTGAACCCATCAGCGCCTCTCTTGGCAGAGTTGCTCAGCCGAGAAATCGACCGGTCCGCCCCCCTTTCCCCGTCCTTTCGCGGCCGGGCCGGTCGAAGGTGGACCAAGCGGCGGGAAAAGTCGACGGAGTAAGATCTCCCGCTCCTTTTCTTTATCCCCACCTCACACATATACGACCACCCTTGTGGGAACGCGCCGAAACCCACTGGGAATTCAGCCCTGCCTTACCGAACCGTGTCCGGGCACCGCCAAGATTTCATCACCTCCGCGCGAAAAGAGGGGGATGACATGAGCGCGACAACATGCAAGGATTCTTCTCGCGGAGTTCCACCCTCCTTTTGACTCACGGAAGAGTGGAACGCAGACGCATCGGAATCGATCCCATGGAAAGGGTGTACCTCTATGGCAGCGCCGAGGGAACGTAAGGACGACCATCTGCTGTACGCCGACGCCGTCGGCTCCCGTGGCAAGTCGGGCGTCTGGTTCGGTGAGCGCGAAGCGTTCCAGACCCGTCAGCAGGACGTCATGGAAGACGTCAAGGAAAAGATCAACTGGGTTCCGCTCGAAAACGCCGTCATGGCCGTGAGCCTGGACCCGCCGGGGATCGTCGTCATGGCCCCCAACCCCTCGCTCCCGGGGATCATCGTGCTGGCCGACGGAGCCACGCCGGAGAACTCCGAGCAGCTGAAGTCCCAGTACACCTCCATCGTCAAGGAGGTCATGGACAAGCAGGGCCTCACGGTCGAGACGTACGACGACGAGACCGGGGAGCCGCAGGCCGGCTGAGCACTCCGGTCCGACGGTGGGGCCCGCACGGGCCCCACCGGTAAGAATCCGGCATGACCGAGCGAGTGAGGAAACTTCGAATGGACAAGGCGACGACTCGGCCGGTCGAACGGGCATGGGATCGGTATTTCCTGTTCGACCTCGGCGAGAGTGCAGCGATCTTCGACCCAGTCCGGTTGGAGACGGTGTACCTCGACGCCGCGGAGACCCGCGCGGTGCGCGAGGGCGACGACGGGCGGATCGCGGACACTCTCTCGGAGTACGGGTTCACCCCCGGGAACGGAGACGCCGTGGACCTTCCCGGCGATGTCGTGAACCACCTGGCACACCTGGGGATCAGCGGTCAGCCGAGCCATATCGCCGGATACCGCATTGTGGTGACGGACAAGTGCAACATGAAGTGCTCGTACTGTTTCGTCGACACCAATACGGGAGCGCCGGACCTGACCGAGGAGGACCTGCGCCTCGGTCTCGACCTGCTGTTCGAAGTGAATCGGGGACGGCCGGAGGTCACTTACCAGTGGTTCGGCGGCGAGCCGACCATCCGGCCGGACCTGATGATGGCGGGAGACCATTACGCCCGCGAACTCGCCGAGAAATTCGACGTCGGCAGCATCCAGCCGACGGTCGTGACCAACGGCGCGAAGATCAACGATGATCTGATAGCCCACTTCAAGGAATTCCGGTACGGCGTCGGGGTCTCCATCGACGGCCCGCCCCCGACCAACGCCAACGAACGGCTGCTCCTGTCGGGCAAGCCCGCCGACGAGCGCATCCACCGCAATATCCAGCGGATGCTGGAAGCCGGCATCCATGTCGGCGCCAACGTCACCCCCACGCAGTGGAACGTGCACGAACTGCCCGAGATCGTGGACTACATCCTGTCGCTGGGCATCAAGTTCCTCTACGTGAACACGCCGATCCCCGCCCACGGCACCTGGATCGCCCACGGTCCGGAGCTGGCGCGCAACCTCTACCAGGCCCGTATGCGGGCCCTCTCGCGCGGCGGCATGCTCTTCTCCCACCTCGACCGCATCTACCAGGCGCTGGACTCCCGCCGGCCGCGGGTCTACGAGCACCTCCAGGGATGCGGCGGAGTCAACGCAGCCCTGCTCCCCGGCGGCCGGATCAGCCTGCTCGACCTCAACTGGCGGGACCCGCGTTTCATCTTCACCCTCGACCAGATCCGCGAGGACCACTCGCTGCTCGGGCGGGCCGCGAAGGACCTGCACCCGTTCGACGGCTGCAAGACCTGCCCGGCGCTCGCGATCTGCGGCGGTCCCTCGCAGAACGAACGGCTGCTGCGCCGCACCCAGATCCCCACCGACGACTTCTGCGGCTTCTTCAACGAGGGGCTCGCCCTCGCCGTCGCGGACAACACGGCACTTCAGTGATACACGGGAGCGCTCCGGCCACCGGCCGGAGCGCTCCTCCCCGCACCATGACCGCCGACGAACAACGGAGGACGCCACGGTGACCGACCAACTCGTCCGGGGCGACCGGAATCCAGCCACGGCGGAGACGACGTCACACCCCCCGGTGACCGGGCTTCTGGTCGCCGTCGACGAACGGTGCGACCTGGGCTGCAAGTTCTGCCTGCGCGCCGATGTCGGCCGCTCCGCGCTGGACCTTCCCACCTACGCCCGCGCCCTGTCCCGCTGCAAGGAGCTGGGGGCCACCTCGGTCTGCCTCACGGGCGGCGAGCCCACGGACCACCCGGACTTCAGGGAACTGGTCAGGGTGGCCGTCCAGTTCGGCTACGCCTGCTCCGTGGTCACCGCGGCCCGCGAAGGGCGCCGGCTCGACGCCTTGGCATCCGTGGCGGGCCTGCTCTCCCATGTCACGGTCTCGGCGGACAGCCTGGGTGCGCAGCGGGTCGGGGCCACCGAGAGGACCATCACGGGCAGCGCCGCGGTGTTCGACGCGCTCGGTCACGGACGCGCCAGTCTGCACGTCACCGTGTGGGAACTGGAGGACGCCGACCTGGAGGCGATGGCCGCCATCGACGCGGCCTTCGGGGTGGAGTTCGAGCTGAGTCCCCTGCTGCTGACAGACCATCAACTCAAGAAGGCGACCCCCGAAGCAGTGCGCAGCCGCTATGCGGGCGACCTGGCGGCGCTCCGGGATCGATTCGGCCTCTCGGACCGCTTCACCGACGCACTCGCCGCCCTGGACCGCAGCCTTGCCGGCACCCTGGACCGCACCTGCTCCAGCGACCGGCTCTACCTCTCCCCGCGAGGCGCGCTGCGCCGCTGTCCGTACGACAGGAAGAACGAGGTCGACGTCAGGCTGTCGCGCAAGGCTGTGGCCGACGGGGTGCGAGCACTCCACACGTCGCCTTCCGCGGTGGGGTCCCGCTGTGCACTGCTCTGTGGAGAGTGAGGAAGAGATGACACGCGTCGTGCTGGGCACCATGCGGACCTCGGGCAACTTCAACAGCCTGATGGTCGTCGACCGCGACACCCATCGGGCCGCCGAGGTCGTGCGGATGGCTCGCAAACTGAACCTGGACGGGCTGGACACCGCACCGATCTACGCTCGCACGCTTGCCGAGAGCGATCTCGGCGAGCTCTGCCACGACCTGCCGGTGTGGACCAAGGTGGGGGTGGACGTCCGTACCCCGTTGCCCACACTCGACTACAGTCTGCCCACCATGGCCGCCACCTTGGCCGAATCCGGCCGACGCCTGAGGCGCTCGTCGGTCGACTGCGTCCTGGTCCACAATCCGCCCATCGAGGTCTTCAGGACGTTCGACTGGCCCGAGATGCACCGCCTCCTCGTGCAGGAGGGGCCGGCCCGGGACCTGGGCGTCTCCGTGCTGGACCCCTCCGAGATCGCGCTGGTCGCGGACGTCGGCACGCCGCTGGTGACCATGGTCGAGACAGCCGTCCTCGAGCGGCATCCGGAGCTCGCACTCCGGCTCCGCGACGCCGGGCACCGGCTGGTGCTGCGGAGCCTCTTCGCCGGGGGCCGCTCCATCCGGACCCTGCCCGCGGAACGCCGGGCGCAAGCAGTGACCGAGCGCCTGACCGCGCTCACGGCCGCGTTCGACCCCTGGGCCCTGGTCATCGCACCCAGGACTCCGGAGCAGTTCGCCGACTACCTCCCCGCTGTCGAGCACCTGCGCGCGGAGACCTCCCGGTGACCTCCACCCCCCACCTCCTGCTGGAGCGCTTCGGCTTCTGTGTGCTGCCCGGCGCCGCACTCCCCCTGCTGCCGGATCTTGAAGAGGCGTTTGCAGCACTGCTGCCCGAGGAGGAAGCGCCGGCCACGGAGCGCCGCACGCGCTTCCACGCGGTCGAGCACGCTCCCGGCATGGCCGTCGCCGGACGCGTCCCCGCGCTGGACGACCTCCTGTCCCGCACGGGCGCCGCCTCCATGGTCACCAGCGACGTCAACGTCCTGGTCGGCGACTCGTACTGGCACTCCGACGGCTTCTACGCGGAGGGACTGTATCTGCGTGCCGTCGTCTACGGGGAACCCACGGACGCCGGCACCGGGGCGCTGCGGGTCATCCCCGGCTCGCACCGGGTCGAGGGAGGGTGGCAGGGCGAGCCGGTGCGGCAGTTGATGCGACACGACCAGGTGCTCGGGCTGCGCGGCGGCGAGGTCCCGGCCACCGTGCTCCCCACCGACCCCGGCGACGTCATCGTCTTCAACACCAACGTCCTGCACTCCGCCTGGAACGGCGGCCGGCGTCGGCAGTGGGCGTGGAACTTCGCCCGACAGCCGGTCACGGCCTCCGAACGGACGGCCGCCTCGCAGTACGTCCTCAACCGGTTCGTGAGTGGAACAGTGAGGTTCACCTGACATGACCACCGAGCTGCCCTCACCGCGTCGACGGAGGTTCGACCTCTTCGGCTTCGAGGTCTTCCGGGGGCTGCTCGCCGGATGTACCGATGACGCCTTCGCCGATGTGGAGGCGGCACTCGCGTCCGGCAGCAATGTCCGCGGCTCCCGGGAGCGCAGGGCCGTCCCGGGTTTTCTGGGCCGCTCCGCCGCCCTGTCCAGAGGATGCGCCGACGTCTGCCTGGAAACCCTGGCCGCTGAACTGCTCGGCGGTCCCAGCGTCTACCTCTACGGCGACGCGAGCGAGATCCACGGCGACACCTACTGGCACTCCGACGTGGAAGGAACGGACGACGCCTCCAGCGCGGTGGAGGGGTCACCGGCGCGTCTGGTGAAGTTCGTCCTGTACGACACGCCTCTCGACGGCTCCAACGGCGCGCTGCGCCTGCTGCCGGGAAGCCATCGCGCCCCCGCCGCCTACCCCACCACCGACCTCGCCCCCGAAGACCTGCCGGCCCATGTCCTGCCGGTCGAACCGGGAGACGTCATAGCGTTCGACCCGCGCGCCCGCCACGCCGCGCTGGGCGGGGCGATCCGCCGTCAGATCGCCGTAGCCTTTGCCCGCAGGCCGGAACACGCTTCGGCGCAGCAGCAGTTGATGAGCCTCGTGATGGCGGACAAGACAGTAGTCTGAGTCCCGGGCAGGCACTCGATGGATGGCCTCTGACCGTACCCAGAACACCTCAGCGCCGGCTGCCTCCAGCAGCCGACCGTGCACCAGAAACACGAGCCGATGAACCTCCCCCTCCCTGCGACGGCCTCTCACTCGGTCCTGGACCAAGCCCGAGCGGCCTGGTCCCTACTCGCCGGAGCAGACGCCTCATTCCTCCCCGGCAGTACGAGCATTGTCGTCGCCCCGGCCTCCCGGTTGAGTCCGCCGGGCTGGATGGCGGTGGTCGTCCTGGGCGACGCCGCGCTGGTGACCGTGCCCACGGCCCGTATGGCCGACCGGGCCACCACGGCTCTCCGTGACCTCGGAACCCAGGAGTTGGCGGACCCCGACCGGCTCCATGACCGGCTTCGCATCAACGAGGTACTGGGCCCGGCGCATCTGCTGTTCCTCACGCCCTCCCGGTTCCGCCCGGTCCCGTCCGTCGCCGAGCGGGTCCCGGGCGACGATCCGTTGCTCCTGGCCCTCCTCGACCGGTGCGGCCCCGGAGACGCCGACGAAAGCGCGCTCGCGGATATCACGAGTTCGGCGAGGGTGCTGCGGCGGGACGGCCAGATCGCGGCCGCGGCAGGACACGAGCTCTGGCCGCGAGGCACTGCCCACCTCAGCATCCTCACCGATCCCCGCCATCGCCGCCGGGGCCTCGCCCTGGACGTCGCGTCGGCCGCCGTCGCGGACGCACTGTCACAGGGCCTCCTGTGTCAGTGGCGTGGCCGCACCCTGGCCTCCCGGAGGGTCGCCCAAACACTCGGCTTCCAGGAGACGGGCTTCCAGCTCAGCCTACGACTCTCCGAAAACTGACCCCTTACGAGCTTACGAGCTGGTGCTTGACAGCAGGTGAGGCGTGTTTGACCAGGTCATGGCCGGGCCAGCGGCCGGTGGACGATCCTTTCCGCAGATCGGCCGAGCGACTGGTCCCTTCCGGGACATCTGACCAGCGGCGTCCAGTGCGTCTTGACCCGGCGTCGCCCGCCCTCGTCGCCGCTACCCCCTGAACGTCTCCAGCAGCCGCAGCCACACCTCGCTGATGGTCGGGTACGCCGGGACCGCGTGCCACAGGCGGGCGATGGGCACCTCCCCCGCGACGGCGACCGTCGCCGAGTGCAGGAGTTCGCCGATGCCCGGGCCGACGAAGGTGACGCCGAGGAGGATCTCGCGGTCCAGGTCCACGATCATCCGGGCGCGGCCCCGGTAGCCGTCGGCGTAGAGGCCGGAGCCGGCGACCGAGGCGAGGTCGTAGTCGACGGCGCGGACCCGGTGGCCGGCGCGTTCGGCCTCGGCGAGGGTGAGGCCGACCGATGCGGCCTCCGGGTCGGTGAAGACGACCTGCGGGACGGCCGCGTGGTCGGCGGTGGCCACGTGGGCGCCCCAGGGGGCTGTGTCCGGGGTGGCCTTCTCGGCGCGGGCGGCGATCGCCGCGCCGGCGATGCGGGCCTGGTACTTGCCCTGGTGCGTCAGCAGGGCGCGGTGGTTGACGTCCCCGACCGCGTACAGCCAGTCCGTGCCCTCGACCCGGCAGCTGTCGTCCACGGTGAGCCAGGAGCCGGGTTCCAGCCCGATCGTCTCCAGGCCCAGGTCGTCCGTGCGCGGGGACCGGCCGGTGGCGAAGAGGATCTCGTCGGCCTCGACGCGGTCGCCGTCGTCCAGTTCGACGGTGACCGGGCCGTCCGGCGCGGGCCGCCGCACCGCGGTGACGGAGACACCGGTACGGATCCGGGCCCCGGCCTCCGTCAGCGCGTCGGCGATCAGCTCGCCCGCGAAGGGCTCCATCTTCGGGAGCAGGCCCTTGCCGCGGATCAGCAGGGTCACCTCGGAGCCCAGCGCCTGCCAGACGGTCGCCATCTCCACGCCCACGACTCCCCCGCCGACGACCACGAGCCGGCCGGGCGCCTCCTTGGCGCTGGTGGCGTCCCGGCTGGTCCAGGGGCGGACCTCCTCGATGCCGGGGAGAGCGGGGACGACGGCCCTGGTGCCGGTGCAGACCGCGACCGCGTGCCGGGCGGTGAGCCGGTGCTCCGTGCCGTCGGGGGCGGTGACGGAGACCTCGCGCGGGCCGGTCAGCCGGCCCGTACCCCGGTACACGTCCGCTCCGACGCTCTCCAGCCAGGCCACCTGGCCGTCGTCCTTCCAGTGGCTCGTCTCCTCGTCCCGGTGGGCGAGGACGGCGGCGACGTCGAGCGGGCCCTGCACGGCGTCGCGCAGACCCGGCACCCGGCGGGCGTCGGCGCGGGCGACGACGGGGCGCAGCAGCGCCTTGCTCGGCATGCAGGCCCAGTAGGAGCATTCGCCGCCGACCAGCTCGGACTCCACCACCGCGGTGGTGAGCCCTGCGGCGCGGGCCCGGTCGGCCACGTTCTCGCCCACCGGCCCCGCGCCGATGACCACCACGTCGTAGGACGAGGGCTCGGAGCGCTCGGGGTTCTTCGCCGCATCGGGCATGGAAGCTGCATCAGTCATGGAAACAGTGTCCTCGCGGGTGTGCGCCCCGGCCACATGGGCAGGCGGAATAGCGCAAGAGCAGTCACCGTTGTGCCGGACAGGACCCGACAGGACCCCCACGGGCACAGGAAGAGGTACCCCAAGCATGAGCACCGTCGAGCTCACCAAGGAAAACTTCGATCAGGTCGTCAGCGACAACGAATTCGTCCTGATCGACTTCTGGGCTTCCTGGTGCGGCCCCTGCCGACAGTTCGCGCCGGTCTACGACGCGGCCTCCGAGCGCCACCCCGACCTGGTCTTCGCGAAGGTCGACACCGAGGCGCAGCAGGAGCTGGCGGCCGCCTTCGAGATCCGGTCGATCCCGACCCTGATGATCGTCCGCGACAACGTCGCGGTCTTCGCGCAGCCCGGTGCACTGCCCGAGGCGGCCCTGGAGGACGTCATCGGACAGGCCCGGAAGCTGGACATGGACGAGGTCCGCAAGTCCGTCGAGGAGCAGAAGCGGGCGGCCGAGGCCGGGGAGGCGCAGCCGGAGCCCCAGTAGCCGCCCGACCGGCGCACGGCACCGAGTGAGGGGCCCTGACCCGCACCGCGGACATCGCGGTGTGCGTGGCGGGCCCCTCAGTCATGACGTCCCCCGGCGTGGTGCCCTCAGTCGTGTGCGGCAGCCGTGACGGGCGGAGGCTCGTGGCCCTCAGGACGCCGGGCGCTCGCCCTCGGCGCCCGCCACGCGGACCGACATGCCGTAGTCCAGTTCCTCGCCGTCGATGAGCACGGCCTCCACCGTCCGGGTCGCCGGGTCGACGTCCGCCTCCATGCCCTCCCCCGCGTACCGGGGATAGCCCGAGGCCCCCGTCTCGCCGGTGGCGGCGACGACCGCGGACCGGATCGGCCGGCCGGGGGCTCCGGTCCGCGTTCTGCTGTGGTCGGGGATGAGGAGGAGCTCGTAACTCTGCGGATGGCTCATGCCTCCGACGCTAGACATCCGCCGGGCGCCGCGCATGTCGTCGCGCCGGAGGCGGTCAGCTGGATTCGCGGTGCACGGCGCTGGTGCGGAGCAGGTCGTGGTGGAACGGCGGCCCGCCCGGGTGCTGGACCATGCGGTCGATCGTCTCGGCCAGCGGCTGCGGCATCGCCAGTTCCATCCGTACGGTGCTCAGCCTGGGGCGCAGCAGTCTGCCGATCAGCAGGTCGTCCGCGCCGATCACCGCCGTGTCGGCGGGCACCGCGACGCCCGCGTCCTGGAGGGCCCGCATCAGCAGCATGGCGTACTCGTCGTTGTACGCGAACACCGCGTCCAGGCCCAGTTCCGGCCAGCGGGCCGCCAGCTGGTGCGCGGAGTCCTCCTCGTACCGCAGCGGGAGCGGGCAGACCCGGGCCCCCACCGGGTCGGCGGCGCGTCGAGCTCCGGTGAGGCGGGGTTCGGAGAAGGGCGACCGGCCCGGTTCCTGGGGCATGACGACCCCGATGTGGCGACGGCCCCGGGCCACCAGATGTTCCACCGCGCTGGCTCCGACCTGGCGTTGGTCCATCACCAGACCGTGCGCTCCGGCCACCGGGTCGGGGCCCAGGGTGATCACCGCCTTGGCGCCGGAGCGGGTCAGGATGCCGGTGCCGTGCGGGGTGAGGGCGATGCCCGGCGGTACGACGACGGCGACGGGCCGCAGTTCGGCCCAGGCCGTGGCCGCCTCGTCGGCGGTGAGCCCGACGCTGCCGTACTGGACGACGGTGTAGTCCAGGCGGCGCAGCCCCGACTGGAGTTCCTCGAAGAAGTACTGGTGCAGCGGTCCCGCCGGTATGTGTCCGGACGGCAACAGGACCATGCGGCTGTGTCCGGCGCGCAGACTGCGGGCAGCCGCGTGCGGAACGTAACCGAGTTGGAGGGCGGCCTCCCTGACCCGGCGTCGGGTGGGTTCGCTGATCCGGACGGTGGCGTTGTTGTTCAGTACGTACGACACGGTGGCCCGGGACACTCCGGCGAGGCGCGCGACGTCCGCGCTGGTCGGAACGGAGACTTCGGCGGGCTGCTTGGGTAACTGGCTCATGGCGTCGGGCAGTCTTCCAGACCCGTGGGAGCGGGTTTCGGCCCGGGGCCCGCAGCACCGGTCACGGTGGCCGGAACGCCGCCCCGCGGCTCCGGTCCGACGCCCCCCTCCCGGCATCGGGCGGTGGAGGTTCTACGGTGTTGCGATGACGTTCCACGACAGCGCGTACCGATCCGACAACCCCTTTGACGTGCCCGGCAGCAGCGGGCCGACCGCCACCGTGCAGGCCGATCCCGATGATGTGGGGTCCGTGCGCACCTCGTACGCCCCCGATCGCGACGGCGATCCCGACCCCGGCGAGATCGTCTGGACCTGGGTGCCCTTCGAAGAGAACGACGGGCGGGGGAAGGACCGGCCGGTGCTCGTCGTGGCCCGTGAGGAGGCGGGCACGCTGCTCGCCGTCCAGCTCTCCAGCAAGCAGCACGACCGGGACCACGAGTGGGTGGCGCTGGGCGCGGGCCCGTGGGACAGCTCGGGGCGGCCGTCCTGGGTCGATCTGGACCGGGTGCTGCGGGTCCACGAGGACGGGATGCGCCGGGAGGCGTGCGCCCTGGACCGGGAGCGTTTCGACCTGGTCACCGGGCGGCTGCGCGAGCGGTACGGCTGGAGCTGAGCGGACCCGCTGCGAGCGCGGCGGCCGGCATCAGGTCAGGTCAGCTGAAGGTCCGGGCGAAGGCGGCCCGGACGGCGGAGTCGGGGTCGCGGTCCAGGATGCCGAACACGATCTGCTCGAAGTGGCCGCCGAACCGGCCGCCCGCGCCCAGCAGCGCCCGGAACGCCTCCGCCACCTGGGCCGGGTCGTTCCGGAAGACCCCGCAGCCCCATGCCCCGAGGACGAGCCTGCGGTAGCCGCGTACGGCCGTGACCTCCAGCACCCGTTCGGCCCGGGAGGCCAGGGCGGCCGGGATGCGGTGGGCCTCCTCGGGGGTCTGCCGCTGGATCACCCCGGCGTTGGGCGCGGGCGAGGTGAGGAATCCGGCGGTGTACGGGGCGTCCAGGAAGCGGCCCCGGTCGTCGCGGAAGACCGGCACACCGGGCGAGTGGATCACCCGGTCGGTGTAGAAGGCGCTGCGTTCGGCTCGGTGGTGCGCGTAGTACTCCGGGGCGCGCAGCAGGGTCGCGTGGAGCGCCGATCCACGGCACAGGGCCTCCTCCTGGGCCTGTGCCCCGTTGAGGTAGCCGCCGCCGGGGTTGCGGGCCGAGGCGTAGCTGAGGACGGCGACCCGACCGGGGGCCTCGCCGGTCATCCGGCGGGCCGCGGCGAGGCTGCTCTCGTCGGTGACCTCGAAGTGCGGTGTGCGGTCGGTGTCGAGCGCGGCGACGGGCACCGGGTCCGGTCCGTAGAGCCTGGTGCCGGACAGCGCGGCGGTCACGGCCCGCTCGATGGACACGTCCTGACCTGCCGCGTTGCGATATCGCCCGGCCTCGACGACCGCTTCCGTATCGCGCGCGATGCCGCGCAGCCGCGCGCTCACCGGCGCTCCCCCGTGTGGTGCATACGGGGCATGCTGACGGGGAACGCGGCCTGGGCGCAACCGGATTTTCTTGGCCCGGGGGCACCCTTGTGCGATCTCCGGGTACGGGTTTGGCTGGTAGGTACGCAGCTGCGAAGGAGGCCCTCATGGGCTTGGACATTCCCGGCGCGACCGGCTCGCGCCCGGACGCCGCCCCCCTCGACGAGAGCGGGGCAGAGGATTTACTGCGCGGCATATGTTTCAAGACGGGCCCTCCCCGAACGGTCGGGGTGGAACTCGAATGGCTCATCCACGACCGGGAACATCCGCACCTTCCGGTCGGCCAGGAGCGCCTCGACAGCGCCGTAGAGGCGGTCCGCGCGCTGCCGCTGAGCGCCGCGCTGACGTTCGAGCCCGGTGGCCAGCTGGAGCTCAGTTCGCAGCCGGCCGGCTCGTTGACGGAGTGCGTCGAGACGACCGCGGCCGATCTGGCGGCGGTCCGTGCCACGCTCGGCGCGGCCGGGCTGGCGCCGGTCGGGCTCGGCGTCGACCCGTGGCAGTCGCCGCGCCGCCGGCTGCGCGAGCCCCGTTACGACGCGATGGAGGCCGCGCTGGACCGCGCGGGGCCGGCCGGGCGGGCGATGATGTGCACCTCCGCGTCGGTCCAGGTGTGTCTGGACGCGGGCGAGGAGGAGCCGGGGCCGCTCGGTTTCGGACGGCGCTGGCAGCTCGCGCATCTGCTGGGCGCGGTGCTGGTGGCGGCGTTCGCGAACTCGCCGTTCCAGCGGGGCCGCCGGACCGGCTGGCGCTCCACCCGGCAGTCGCTGTGGGCCGACCTCGATCCGGGCCGGACGCTCGCTCCGGGCTCCGGGCGCGCCCCGCGCGAGGCGTGGGCCGCGCATGTGCTGGACACCACCGTGCTGTGCATCCGGTGCGAGGACGGTCCGTGGGACGTGCCGGAGGGACTCACCTTCCGCGAGTGGATCCGCACCGGGTCGCCGCGCCCTCCGGTACAGGCGGATCTCGACTACCACCTCACCACGCTGTTCCCGCCCGTCCGGCCGCGTGGCCATCTGGAGCTGCGCATGATCGACGCGCAGAGCGGGCCCGACGGGTGGCTGGTGCCGCTCGCCGTCGCCACGGCCCTGTTCGACGATCCGGAGGCCGCCGAGACCGTGTACCGCACCGTGAAGCCGCTGGCCGAGACGGCGGGCGCACCGGCCGCACCGCGCAATCCGCTGTGGACGGCGGCCGCCCGCGACGGCCTCGCGGATCCGGAGCTGCGGGCCGCGGCCACCGTCTGCTTCGGGGCGGCGCTGCCCGCGCTGGAGCGGATGGGCGCGAGCCGGGCGGTGCGCGACACCGTGGCCGCCTTCACCGACCGCTATGTCGCCCGGGGCCGATGTCCGGCCGACGACCTGCCCGATCCGGACGCCCTCACCGATCTCGGCCTGCTGACCGGTTCGAGCATGCCGGTGGGGCCCGACGTGCACGAGGGCCCGCTCCCCGGCCGGCCGACGATCCCGCCGCATCCCGGAAAGGCGGCCTCCGCATGACCGAGCACCGTGAAGACGCCGAGCGCCGCGAGCTCTCCGACGCTTTCGATCCGGCGCAGGCCTCCGGCCCCGCCGCCACCGGTTTCCCCGTCGCTCCCGGCATCGACCCCGAGGCCCTGCGGCGACGTGCCCTCGACGCGCTGCTGGCCGCGCGCGACCGCACCGCGCTGCTCACCGACAGTGTCGACGACGGTGAACTCACCGCCCAGCACTCTCCGTTGATGTCGCCGCTGGTCTGGGACCTGGCACACATCGGTAACCAGGAGGAGCAGTGGCTGCTGCGCGCGGTCGGCGGCCGGGAGGCGCTGCGGCCGGAGATCGACAGGCTGTACAACGCCTTCGAGCACTCGCGCGCCTCGCGTCCCACCCTGCCGCTGCTGGCCCCCGCCGAGGCACGGACGTACGCCTCCGACGTACGGGGGCGGGCGCTGGACCTGCTGGAGAGCGCACCGCTGCACGAGGGCGGACGCCCGCTGGAGCGTGCCGGGTTCGCCTTCGGCATGATCGCCCAGCACGAACAGCAGCACGACGAGACGATGCTGATCACCCATCAGCTGCGGTCGGGCCCGGCAGCGCTCACCGCTCCCGCCCCGCCCGCGCCCGACGACGCCGGGACGCTCCCGGACGAAGTCCTGGTCCCCGGCGGCCCGTTCACCATGGGGACCTCCGCCGAGCCGTGGGCCCTGGATAACGAACGGCCCGCGCACCGGCGCGAGGTGGCGGCGTTCCACCTGGACACCTCACCGGTCACCTGTGGCGCGTACCGCCGCTTCATCGAGGACGGCGGATACGGGGACGCCCGCTGGTGGGCGCCCGAGGGCTGGGCCATGATCCGGGAACACGACCTGGAGGCACCGCTGTTCTGGCGCCGGGACACGGGGCAGTGGCTGCGCCGGCGGTTCGGGGTGACCGAGCCGGTGCCGGACGACGAACCGGTGCTCCACGTCAGCTGGTACGAGGCGGACGCGTACGCCCGCTGGGCGGGGCGGCGGCTGCCCACGGAGAGCGAGTGGGAGAAGGCCGCCCGGTACGATCCGGCCTCCGGCCGCTCCCGGCGCTACCCGTGGGGCGATGAGGATCCGACGCCGGAGCGGGCCAATCTGGGGCAGCGCCATCTGCGCCCGGCGCGGGCCGGGGCGTATCCGCAGGGGCGTTCGCCCTCCGGGGCGGGGCAGTTGATCGGCGATGTCTGGGAGTGGACCGCCAGCGACTTCCTGCCCTACCCGGGATTCGTGGCGTTTCCCTACCGCGAGTACTCGGAGGTCTTCTTCGGCCCCGGGCACAAGGTCCTGCGGGGTGGCTCGTTCGCCGTGGACCAGGTCGCCTGCCGGGGCACGTTCCGCAACTGGGACCTTCCGGTGCGGCGGCAGATCTTCTCCGGCTTCCGCACGGCGAGGGATGCCTGATGTGCCGTCATATCGCCTATGTGGGCGAGCCGGTGGCGCTCGGCGAGCTTCTGCTGCGACCCTCGCACTCCTTGGTCCGGCAGTCCTGGGAGCCGCGCCGGCAGCGCTACGGCACGGTCAACGCGGACGGTTTCGGCGTCGGTTGGTACGCGAACGGCGACCCGGCGCCCGGACGCTACCGCCGCCAGGGCCCCGTCTGGGGCGACGAGACCTTCGCCGATCTGGCCCGGGTGGTCCGCAGCACCGCGCTGCTGGCCGCCGTACGCGACGCCACCGAGGCGGGGGCGGACGGGGAGGCCGCGGCCGCGCCGTACGCCGCCGGGAGGCTGCTGTTCAGCCACAACGGGGCGGTGAAGGGCTGGCCCGGATCGCTCGGCCCGCTCGCCGCCGCCCTGCCCGCCGAGAAGCTGCTGTCGCTGGCCGCCCGTAACGACTCGGCGCTCGTGTGGGCGCTGATCCGGCACCGGACCGACGCCGGGGACGATGTGCCGCGCGCCGTCGCGGAGACCGTCCGCGAGGTCGCGGCCGCCGCGCCCGGCTCCCGGCTGAATCTGCTCCTCACCGACGGGGAGACGATCACGGCGACCGCCTGGGGCGACACCCTCTGGTACCTCACCACTCCGGGCCGCCGCACCGCGGTCGCCTCGGAGCCCTACGACGACGACCCGCTCTGGCGCGAGGTCCCCGACCGCACCCTGCTGGTCGCGACCGCCTCGGACGTCCTGCTCACCCCGCTCAAGGAGCCCACCGCGTGAGTCCCTTCCTGCTGACCCGCACCCTGCCGGTGGACGCGACGGACGCGGCGCTGCGCGCCGACGTCCTCAACGGCCTGACCCGGCACCCCAAGACGCTGCCGCCGAAGTGGTTCTACGACGCCCGCGGCAGCGAGCTGTTCGAGGAGATCACCCGGCTGCCGGAGTACTACCCGACCCGCGCGGAGCGGGAAATCCTGGAGGCGCGTGCCGAGGAGATCGCGGCGGCCTCGGGGGCCCGGACCGTGATCGAGCTGGGCTCGGGGTCGTCCGAGAAGACCCGCCATCTGCTGGACGCCCTCCCGGAGTTGCACAGCTACGTACCGGTGGACGTGAGCGAGAGCGCACTGACCGGCGCGGCCGAGTCGCTGCTAGCCGAGCGCCCCGAGCTGTCCGTCCACGCGCTGATCGCGGACTTCACCGGCGGTCTGGCGCTGCCGGGGACGCCGGGGCCGCGGCTCGTGGTGTTCCTGGGCGGCACGATCGGCAATCTGCTGCCGGAGGAGCGGGCGGCGTTCCTGCGGTCGGTGCGCTCGCTGCTCTCGCCCGGGGACGCGCTGCTGCTGGGCACGGATCTGGTGAAGGAGGAGGAGACGCTGGTGGCCGCGTACGACGACGCGGCCGGGGTGACGGCGGCCTTCAACAAGAACGTCCTGAACGTCGTCAACCGTGAGCTGGGGGCCGATTTCCCGCTCGCCGAGTTCGAGCATCGCGCGGTGTGGAATCCGGCGGACCGGTGGATCGAGATGCGGCTGCGGGCCCGTCGGGCGCTGAGCGTCAAGATCCGCGAGCTGGACCTCGTGGTGCCGTTCGAGGCCGGTGAGGAGCTGCGTACGGAGGTGTCGGCGAAGTTCCGTCAGGAGGACGTCCGCGAGGAGCTGGCCGCCGCCGGTATGCGGCTGGCTCAGTGGTGGACGGATGCGGCGGGGCGGTTCGCCCTGTCGCTGGCCACGGCGGTCTGACGGGGCCGCAGCGGATCCTCGGGTCCGAGGACGGGGACCGGCGCGAGGACGTCGACCCGGGCGGTGAGCCCGGCCGCGCGCACCACGCGCCAGAGCGAGGCGGTGAGCGGATCGTCCCCGACGAACGCCACGGCTCCGGCGGCCTGCCCCCTCGCGTCGGCGGCGGTGGCGGTGGGCCGGGTGGCGCGGTAGGCGATGCGGACCGGCCGGACCGTCGCGCCGGCGTCGATCGCCGCCTGGAACACGGCGGGCCGGAACGCGCCGCCGCCCCGCCCGCACCAGGTGCTGCCCTCGGGGAAGACCACGACCCGGGAGCCGGAGCGCAGGGCCGCCGTGACGGTCCGTACCGCGGCGGGCAGGGTGCGCAGCCGGTCGCGGTCGATGAACAGGGTGCCGCCGAGCGCGGCGAGCGGGCCGAGCAGCGGCCAGTGCCGGATCTCGCGCTTGGCGAGCATCCGGCCGGGCAGCACGGAGGCGATCAGCGGGATGTCGAGCCAGGAGATGTGGTTGGCGACGACGAGTTCGCCGCCGGCGGCGGGTTCCGGCGCGTGCCGCCGGACCGTGACGCGTACGCCGAAGGCCCGGGGAACCGCCCGCGCCCAGCGCCGTACCAGCCGCTCCCGGCGGGTGGCCCCGAGCAGCCGGACCAGCGGCACGCAGGCCACCCCGAGCAGGACCAGGGTGCAGCCGGTCAGCAGCAGGAGCGCGGCGGGCAGCGGGGCGCGTACGGCTCCCGCGTGCCGGGCACAGCCGTCCGGGGTGCACGGGGCGACGGGCAGCCAGGTGCTCATGCCAGCGGGGCCAGGGAGAGGAAGTGGCGCAGGTAGCGCGGGTCCGTGCGGCGCAGCGAGAGCAGCACGTACAGGTCGGCGACGTTGAAGTCGGGGTCGTACGCGGGGGCTCCGCAGATCTGGGCGCCGAGCCGGAGGTAGCCGCGCAGCAGGGGCGGGAGGTCCGCCCGGGAGCCGGCTTCCGGGCCGTGCGCGGAGGAGTCCCAGAGGCGGTGCGGGGTGACCCAGTACTCCTGCGGAGCGAGGTGTCCCGCGCGCACGGTGTTCCAGCTGCGGGCGGCCTGTGCGCCGCCGTCGGCCAGCGGGAGGGAGCAGCAGCCCGCGATCCAGGTGTGGCCGGTGCGCTCCATGTAGCGGGCGAGTCCGGCCCAGACGAGGGCGATGACCGCGCCGTCGCGGTGGGCGGGGTGGACACAGGAGCGGCCGACCTCGACGAGGTCGTCGCGGATCGGGGCGAGCCGGGTGAGGTCGAACTCGCTCTCCGCGTAGAGGCGTCCGGCGGCACGGGCCCGGTCCGGCGGCAGCAGTCGGTAGGTGGCGACGACCTCTCCGGTGGCGGTCTCGCGGACCAGCAGGTGGTCGCAGTAGGCGTCGAACGCGTCGCTGTCCAGGCCGGGTTCGGTCCCGTCCAGGCGGGCTCCGAGCTCCCCGGCGAACACCAGGTGGCGCAGGCGCTGGGCCGCGCGTATGTCTTCCTGGCAGGTGGCGAGCGAGACCCGGTAGGCCGGTTCCGGCGCGGCGGCCGGACCGGCCTACCGGGTCT
>MUNB01000353.1 GCA_002154345.1 Streptomyces griseus | reverse complement strand
GGACTTCGTCTTCTACAACCAGCCCCGGCACCCCTCCGGCCTGGTCCGGCGGCTGCCGAAGCGCAGCGTCCCGGAAGGGCTGACGGACACGATCGAGGCGGACCTCGGGGCGCTCGACGCCTCGGTGGACCAGGTGGTCATCGCGGCCTCCTCCGACGGGGCCGCCTTCGAGCAGGTGCCGGACCTGCGGATACTCCTGTTCGACGCCGCGTTCGCCGAGGGCGATCCGCTGGCGGTGTTCAATGTCCGGCCGGAGACCGGGGAAGAGACGGCGATCATCTGCGGTGAGCTCTACCGCCGCGGTGAGGGGTGGAAGTTCCGCGCGGTCGGCCAGGGCTATCCCACCGGCCTGATCGGCCTGGCCACCGCCTTCGGTATCTCGGTGGACGAGTCGGAGGCGGCGAACGACGCCCAGGACCCGGCCGCTCCGGCGGCCGCGGGGCCGCTCCCGGCCGCCGTGCCCCCGCCTCCGGCCGTGCCGCCGGGGCCCGCAGCCCCCGTGACCGCCGGGCCCGACTCCCAGGCCACGGTCCAGCACCAGCAGCCCTCCTACGGCTATCCGCCGCCGGTCGCGCACCCCGCCGCCGCCGCGCCCCAGCAGCCGGCGTACGGCTATCCGCAGCCGGCCGCCGCGCCACCCGCGTACGGCTATCCGCAGCCCGCGGCAGCCGCCGCGCACGCGCCCGACCCCCATTTCGTGCTGCCTCCACAAGGTCCGCAGTTCGTCCGGTCCTGAGCCTCGTCCGGTCCTGAGCCGTCCCGGTCCGCCGGCCACACCCCCCGGGCTCAGGTCCGGGTCTTGTAGCCGCGCCCCCATTGCATGCCGTAGCCGTACAGCCGGTCCAGCTCCGACTGGAAGCCGTACACGAACTTCACCTCGCGGCGCACGATCAGCTCGTCCTTGACGTTCTCCACGGTGAACACCGCACAGGAGCGGGCCTGCGGTGCGCGTTCGTCCAGCTCGATCTCGATGCGCGGTCCGTTGCCCGGGTAGAGCGTGATCTTGGCGTGGGTGCGGTCGAAGGCGGGCGTCCGGTCGTAGATGTAGACGAAGAACAGCAGCCGCTTGATCTTGTCGCGCTGGTCGAGGTTGACGTAGACCGTCTCGCCCGAGGGGGCGCCGAACCGGTCGTCGCCGCTGAGCCGGACGTAGGGCGGGCCGTTGAGGTCGCCGATGAGGCTGCCCAGCGGCTGCACGACGCCCTTGGTGCCGTCCGTCAGCTCGTACATGCAGCCGAGGTCCAGGTCGACGTTGACGACGCCCTGGGTGTGCGCCTGGACCACCTCGGGCTTGAAGAGCTGGAGGGGGTGCCGCAGCCGGCCGCTCTGGCGTGAGCGGCCCTCGATGTCCGAGGTCCGCATCCGCCAGGACAGATTGACCCGGAGGTTGCCCGACAGGGCGCCCTGCTTGCTGAGCGAGATCGTGGCGTTCCGCTTGGACAGCACGATGGCGCTCGACGTCGAGTTGCCCGAGTCGAACTGCGCTGCCCGCCCCGGCCACAGGCCGTCGAAGAATCCCATACCAACCCCCACCTGTTCCGCGCCGCCCGGACATCACTGCGGGGCGGCCACCGGGCCGGGTCCGGGAGTTCCCGGAGAGCCGTCGCCGTGTGGGCCGCCCCGCAGAGAGCGTTCCTCAATCCTTACCGGGTCACACCCCGGAGGACACTTCTGCCTTGGTGTCCGAGCCGCCGTCCCCGCCGGATTCCGCGGCGAGCGCGCGGTTGCGCTTGACCGAGGACCAGAAGGAGAGGGCGATCAGGATGACACCGACCGAGCCGGTGATCAGCTCGTTGATCTCGTACTGGATGGTGATCAGCAGGATGACGGAGAGCGCGCCGATCGCGTAGTGCGCCCCGTGCTCCAGGTAGACGTAGTCGTCGAGCGTGCCCTCGCGCACCAGGTAGACGGTGAGCGAACGGACGTACATGGCGCCGATGCCGAGGCCGAGGGCCATCAGCACGATCTCGTTGGTGATCGCGAAGGCGCCGATGACGCCGTCGAAGGAGAACGAGGCGTCCAGGACTTCCAGGTAGAGGAAGAGGAAGAACGCGGCCTTTCCGGCGAGGGCGACCCCGGTGACGGGCTTGCCCTTCTTCTTGGCCTCTTCCTCGGCCTCGTGCTCGCGCTCCTCCTCCTCTTCGAGCTTGTTCTCGAAGAAACCGGAGAGCCCGCCGACGATCAGGTAGGTGATCAGACCGGCGATGCCGGAGAGCATGACCGTCGACGCCTTGTCGGCGTGACCGCCACCGTGCTGGTGGGCGTTGGTCGCGAAGGTCATGGCGGTGATCAGCAGGATGATCAGCGCGACGCAGACCGACAGCATGTCGACCTTGCCGAGCTTGGCGAGCGGACGCTCGATCCAGCGCAGCCACTGGATGTCACGGTCCTCGTCGAAGATGAAGTCGAGGAAGATCATCAGCAGGAACATGCCACCGAAGGCGGCGATCGACGGATGGGCGTCCGTGACCAGTTCCTTGTACTTGTCCGGGTCGTTGAAGGACAGGTCGATGGCCTCGATCGGTCCGAGCTGGGCGCTCACGGCCACGATCACGACGGGGAACACCAGTCGCATACCGAAGACGGCGATGAGGATGCCGATGGTGAGGAAGATCTTCTGCCAGAAGGCATTCATCTTCTTCAGGATTCCGGCGTTGATCACCGCGTTGTCGAAGGACAGCGAGATCTCCAGGACGGACAGGATCGCGACGATGCCGAAAGCCTGCCACCCCCCGTAGAGGATCGCTGCGACCAGGCCGAGCGCGGTGACCGCGAACGACCAGCCGAAGGTTTTCAGAACCACTGGCTACCCCATCGTGTTATGTAAAAGGGTCTCCCCCGGTGTGTCGGGGCCCCCCGCGCCGTGCGCGGCTTTATGAAACGTTGACGCCGAAGTCTAGAGCGATGCCGCGCAGGCCCGACGCGTACCCCTGCCCGACTGCACGGAATTTCCACTCGCCGTTGTACCGGTAGAGCTCTCCGAAGATCATCGCGGTCTCCGTCGAGGCGTCCTCGCTGAGGTCGTAACGGGCCAGTTCCTGACCGTCGGCCTGATTGACGACGCGAATGAAGGCATTGCTGACCTGGCCGAAGGCCTGGCCCCGGCTGTCCGCGTCATGGATCGAGACCGGAAAGACGATCTTGTCGCAGTGGGCGGGAACCTGGTCGAGACGGACGATGACGGACTCGTCGTCGCCCTCGCCCTCCCCCGTGAGGTTGTCGCCGGTGTGCTCGACGGAGCCGTCCGGGCTCGTGAGGTTGTTGTAGAAGACGAACCACTCGTCACCGAGCACCCGGCCCGACTGGCACAGCAGTGCGCTGGCGTCGAGGTCGAAGGCGGCTCCCGTGGTGGAGCGTGCGTCCCAGCCGAGCCCGACCAGCACCTGTGTGAGGTTGGGTGCGACCTTGGAGAGGGAGACGTTGCCTCCCTTGGCGAGCGTGACGCCCATGTGTGTCCTCCCCGAGTCGTGTAAAACGCTGCCGGGCGCTTTCGACGCCCGAGGCCGGGCGTCGAAAGCGCCCGGTCAGGGGGTGTCCGGCCCGGAACCGGTCCGGACACACCCTGGGGCCAGAAACCTCAGACGTTGACGCCGAAGTCCTGGGCGATGCCGCGCAGGCCGGAGGCGTACCCCTGGCCGATGGCGCGGAACTTCCACTCGGCGCCGTTGCGGTACAGCTCGCCGAAGACCATGGCGGTCTCGGTCGAAGCGTCCTCGCTGAGGTCGTAGCGGGCCAGCTCCGTGTTGTCGGCCTGGTTGACCACGCGGATGTACGCGTTGCGGACCTGGCCGAAGCTCTGCTGGCGGGTCTCGGCCTCGTAGATCGAGACCGGGAAGACGATCTTGTCGACGTCGGCCGGCACACCGGCCAGGTTCACCTTGATGACCTCGTCGTCGCCCTCGCCCTCACCGGTGGTGTTGTCACCGGTGTGCTCGACGGAGCCGTCGGGGCTCTTCAGGTTGTTGAAGAAGACGAAATTGCCGTCGGTGGCGACCTTGCCCTCGGTGTTCGTCAGCAGCGCGCTGGCGTCGAGGTCGAAGTCACCCCCGGTGGTGGTGCGGGCGTCCCAGCCCAGACCGACGATGACCGCGGTCAGGTTGGGCGCGGCCTTGGTCAGCGAGACGTTGCCGCCCTTGCTGAGGCTGACTCCCACGAGTCCTCCAGTAGTTTTCTCAGGGGCCGGCAGACACCAGCGTCCCCGTCGTTCGTTGGCATCGGATCAACGATTGGATCCTAGTGACCGGTTCCCGGCCAAAACAGGCTTTTGACCGGGCGTCGCCAGGAGATCGTCTCAGAGCGCTTCGAGCGCCTTGACGTAGTCGTTCAGGTCCCGGGCGTCCGGGAGGCCGTTCACGACGCTCCAGCGGACCACACCCGCCTTGTCGATGACGAAGGTGCCGCGCACCGCGCAGCCCTTGTCCTCGTCGAAGACGCCGTAAGCCCGCGAGGTCTCGCCGTGCGGCCAGAAGTCGGACAGCAGCGGGTACTCCAGGCCCTCCTGCTCGGCGAAGACGCGCAGGGTGTGGATGGAGTCGTTGGAGACGGCGAGGAGCTGGGTGCCCTCGTTCTCGAAGCGGGGCAGCTCGTCGCGGAGCGCGCACAGCTCGCCGGTGCAGACGCCGGTGAAGGCGAACGGGTAGAACACCAGCACCACGTTCTTCTCGCCGCGGAACTCCGACAGCCGCACGGTCCGGCCGTGGTTGTCCTTGAGCTGGAAGTCCGGGGCCTGACTGCCGACCTCGATCGTCATGGAAACACGCATCCTTATCGCCGCTTCTCCGCTTCCCGGGCCGGGTCCGTCCGGGTGACACCCACCCTACGCAGGCCGGTCGCGGGCGTACGAAGGCCCTCACGGGCACGGTGTGCGCCCGCGAGGGCCTCGGGTGGTGCAGAGAGTGGTTCAGCGCTTGCCCTTGGCCCCCTTGGGGGTGGCCAGACGGCTGCCCGTCCAGTCCTTGCCCGCGCTGATGCTCTTGGTCTGGGCGAGCCCGGCCGTCTGGGCGGCCTCATTGATGTCGCTCGGTTCGACGTATCCGTCACGGCCGGTCTTCGGCGTCATCAGCCAGACCATCCCGCCGTCCTCGATCAGACCAATGGCATCCACCAGCGCGTCCGTAAGGTCGCCGTCCTCGTCGCGGAACCAGAGCAGGACGACGTCGGCGACGTCGTCGTACTCCTCGTCGACGAGTTCCTGGCCGGTAGTGGCCTCAATGCCCTCACGGAGCTCCAGCTCGACGTCGTCGTCGTAGCCGATCTCCTGGACCACTTGTCCGGGCTCGAACCCCAGGCGTGCTGCCGGGTTGGTCCGCTCCTCCGCGTGGTCCGCGGTCGCGCTCACGGGTTGCCTCCTGATCATGTCTTCGGAAAATGCTGCAGCCACGCGCGTGCGCGGGGCGTTGGCCGTAGTCCACACGGGCTCGGCGAATCGCGCAAGTACCCAGCGTGCGAGACCGCCTATACGGTGACGTTCCCTGCCACGTCGCCGCAAGTTCCGGCAAGTCTCTCCGGCGGCTTCCCGGGGTCTCCCCCGCGTCGCTCCATCCGTTTACGTCCTTCCTCAGCTTATGCGGTTTCGATCCGCCAATCGGAGTCGAACAGCCTTTGGGAACGCTTGGACGCCTTGGGCGTAAGGTTGCGGTTTGCCCGTACCCAGCCGCGTACTGCCCACACTCGTGCCCCTCCGACGAGTTTTCGGAACCTCGGGGTTACCCCACGGTAGAGATGACGTTCGGGGCCTCGCGGTAGCACGATGGAGACGGCGCACACAGAGTTGGCAGAGTCGTACGGGGGCCCGTTCCCCGTGAACAGGCCCCGTAGAGCACCACCGAACAGCGAAGGAACAGTGTGGCTTCCGGATCCGATCGCAACCCGATCATCATTGGCGGCCTTCCGAGCCAGGTCCCGGATTTCGATCCTGAAGAGACCCGGGAATGGCTCGACTCCCTCGACGCCGCCGTCGACGAGCGCGGCCGTGAGCGGGCCCGCTATCTGATGCTCCGGCTCATCGAGCGCGCGCGGGAGAAGCGCGTCGCCGTGCCGGAGATGCGCAGCACGGACTACGTGAACACGATCGCCACGAAGGACGAGCCGTTCTTCCCCGGCGACGAGGAGATCGAGCGCAAGGTCCTCAACGCGACCCGCTGGAACGCCGCCGTGATGGTCTCGCGGGCGCAGCGCCCCGGGATCGGCGTCGGCGGCCACATCGCCACGTTCGCGTCCTCCGCCTCGCTGTACGACGTGGGCTTCAACCACTTCTTCCGGGGCAAGGACCAGGGCGACGGCGGTGACCAGATCTTCTTCCAGGGGCACGCGTCCCCGGGGATCTACGCCCGCGCGTTCCTGCTGGACCGGCTGAGCGAGGCGCAGCTGGACGCGTTCCGCCAGGAGAAGTCGAAGGCGCCGAACGGCCTGTCCAGCTATCCGCACCCGCGGCTGATGCCGGACTTCTGGGAGTTCCCGACCGTCTCGATGGGCCTCGGTCCGCTCGGCGCGATCTACCAGGCGCGGATGAACCGCTACATGGAGGCGCGCGGCATCGCCGACACCTCCAAGTCGCACGTCTGGGCCTATCTGGGCGACGGCGAGATGGACGAGCCGGAGTCGCTGGGCCAGCTGTCCATCGCGGCCCGTGAGGGCCTGGACAACCTGACCTTCGTGGTCAACTGCAACCTGCAGCGGCTCGACGGCCCGGTGCGCGGCAACGGCAAGATCATCCAGGAGCTGGAGTCGCAGTTCCGGGGCGCCGGCTGGAACGTCATCAAGCTGGTCTGGGACCGCTCCTGGGACCCGCTGCTGGCGCAGGACCGCACGGGCATCCTGGTCAACAAGCTGAACACCACGCCGGACGGCCAGTTCCAGACGTACGCCACGGAGACCGGCGCGTACATCCGCGAGCACTTCTTCGGCGACGACCCGCGGCTGCGGGACATGGTCAAGGACATGACCGACCAGCAGATCCTGCACCTGGGCCGCGGCGGTCACGACCACCGCAAGGTCTACGCGGCCTATGCGGCGGCCAAGGCGCACAAGGGCCAGCCGACGGTGATCCTGGCGCAGACGGTCAAGGGCTGGACGCTGGGGCCGAACTTCGAGGGCCGCAACGCGACCCACCAGATGAAGAAGCTCACGGTCGAGGACCTCAAGCGCTTCCGGGACCGTCTGCACATCCCGATCACGGACAAGCAGCTGGACGAGGGCTACCCGCCCTACTACCACCCGGGCCGCGACTCGGAGGAGATCCAGTACATGCACGACCGCCGCCAGGGTCTGGGCGGTTACGTCCCGACCCGGGTGGTGCGTGCGAAGCCGCTGCCGCAGCCCGAGGACAAGACGTACGCGGCTGCGAAGAAGGGTTCAGGTTCGCAGTCGATCGCCACCACCATGGCGTTCGTCCGCATCCTGAAGGACCTCATGCGGGACAAGGAGATCGGCAAGCGGTTCGTGCTGATCGCACCCGATGAGTACCGCACCTTCGGCATGGACGCGTTCTTCCCGAGTGCGAAGATCTACAACCCGCTGGGGCAGCAGTACGAGGCGGTCGACCGCGATCTGCTGCTCGCGTACAAGGAGTCGCCGACCGGGCAGATGCTGCACGACGGCATCTCCGAGGCGGGCTGTACGGCCTCGCTGATCGCGGCCGGTTCGGCGTACGCCACGCACGGCGAGCCGCTGATCCCGGTGTACGTCTTCTACTCGATGTTCGGGTTCCAGCGCACCGGCGACCAGTTCTGGCAGATGGCCGACCAGCTCGCGCGCGGCTTCGTGCTGGGCGCCACCGCCGGCCGGACCACGCTGACCGGTGAAGGGCTCCAGCACGCGGACGGCCACTCGCAGCTGCTGGCCTCGACGAACCCGGGCTGTGTCGCGTACGACCCGGCGTACGGGTTCGAGATCGCGCACATCATGAAGGACGGGCTGCGCCGGATGTACGGCGAGGCGAACGAGGACGTCTTCTACTACCTCACCGTCTACAACGAGCCGATCCAGCACCCGGCCGAGCCCGAGAACGTGGACGTCGAGGGCATCCTCAAGGGCATCCACCGCTTCAGCGCGGGCGAGAAGGGCGAGATCCCGGCCCAGATCGTGGCGTCCGGCGTGGCGGTCCCCTGGGCCTTGGAGGCGCAGAAGATCCTCGCGGACGAGTGGAACGTCAAGGCGGACGTCTGGTCGGCGACCTCCTGGAACGAGCTGCGCCGCGAGGCGGTGGACGTGGAGCGCTACAACCTCCTGCACCCGGAGGAGGAGCAGCGCGTCCCGTACGTGACCAAGAAGCTCGACGGGGCGCAGGGCCCGTTCGTGGCGGTCTCGGACTGGATGCGTTCGGTGCCGGACCAGATCGCGCGCTGGGTGCCGGGTGCGTACCAGTCGCTGGGCGCGGACGGCTTCGGCTTCGCGGACACCCGGGGTGCGGCCCGCCGGTTCTTCCACATCGACGCGCAGTCGATCGTGCTGGCGGTCCTCACGGAGCTGGCCAAGGAGGGCAGGATCGACCGGTCGGCCCTGAAGACGGCGGTCGACCGCTACGAGCTCCTGGACGTGGCCGCGGCCGATCCGGGCGCGGCGGGCGGCGACGCGTAGGCGGGAAAGTTTCGGCCCGGAGGGGCGGTGGCGCGGAAGCGTCGCCGCCCCTCCGGCGTGTCCGGGCTCAGTTCTCCCAGATCTTGAAGGCGCGTACCTGGTACGGGGAGCGGGGCGTCCAGGTGCCGCCGCCGGGGTACGTCTCGAACTCGCCGGTCTCCGCGCACTCGGCGGACTGGTAGGTGGTGACGGGCCGCCCGGTGCGGTTGGCGAGGGACTGGGCGTCGCCGCCCTTGGGCAGCGGGACGCAGCTCTCGATGTCGGTGTCGGAGAGCTCGAAGGTGTGGCGGGCGCCGGTGAAGTCGGGCTTCTTCCAGAGGCAGAGCCGGCCCGCCTCGCAGGACCCGAGGCTGACGCCCGAGGACCCCGGGGAGCGCTCCGGAGCCGCCGCGGCCCGGTCGTGGGCCAGGGCCTGGGGAACGAGTGCGGTGACGGCCAGTGCGGCCGCGAGAACGGTCGTGCGCGTGACCGTCATGCGTGTCGTGGCCGTCGTACGTGTCGTGGCCGTCGTAGGTGTCGTGGTCGTACGCATGGTGGATCAACCCCCGTGGTCGGTCGGCGATGTGTTCGCCGATCACTCTGCGTCACCATGCGCGGTGTACGGAAGGCGGGCCGGGGGGTTGCCACCCTGATAGGCGACAGCCCCGCCGAAAGGATTCGGCGGGGCTGTGACCTGCACTGTGTTGACGATCTGCCTCGTCGTGCGGGGCGCGTCAGATGTGGCCGACTCCGGCACCGGCCTCGGCGTTCGCGCCGCGCTTGGTGAGCGTGGCGACGAAGGCGGCGATCACCGCGACGACGCCGGCGACCGTGAAGGCCAGGCCCATGCCGGACATGAAGGTGTCGTGGATGACCCCGCCGATGCGGTCCACGATGTCCGGCGTCATGCCGGGAGCCTTGGCGAGCGCCTCGGTCGGGACCATGCCGAACTCGGCGGCCTGCTCCAGATTCGGGTCGGGTTCGCCGGGCAGGCCCGCGCCCGCCCAGTTCTCCGCGAACTCCGAGCTGACCTTGGAGGACATGACCGCGCCGAGGACGGCGGTGCCGAGCGCGCCGCCGACCTGCATGGCGGCCTGCTGGAGACCGCCGGCCACGCCGGAGAGCTCCATGGGCGCGTTGCCGACGATGACCTCGGTGGCGCCGACCATGACCGGGGCGAGCCCGCAGCCGAGCAGGGCGAACCAGAGGGACATGGCGAAGGTGCCGGTGGACTCGGTGAGCGTGGTCATGCCGAACATCGCGGTGGCCGTGCAGACCATGCCGCCGACCAGCGGGACGCGCGGGCCGAACTTGGTGATCAGCAGACCGGCGACCGGCGAGGAGACGATCATCATCGCGGTGAGCGGCAGCAGATGCAGACCGCTGTCGACCGGGCTGAGGCCGTGGACGCCCTGGAGGAAGAAGGTCACGAAGAAGAGGCCGCCCATGAAGGCGAAGGCCATCAGCATCATGAGGACGACACCGGCCGTCAACGGCACGGAGCGGAACATCCCCAGCGGAACGAGCGGCTCCTTGACCCGGGTCTCCCAGAGGCCGAAGGCCAGGAAGAGCAGGATCGCGAGGCCCAGCCACGCCCAGGTCCGGCCGTCGCCCCAGCCCCAGGACTCACCGGCCTTGATGATGCCCCAGATGAGGGCGAACATCGCGCCCGAGAGCAGCGCGATGCCCAGGAGGTCGAAGGAGCGCGGCGCGTTGGCGGCGCGGTGGTCCTTGAGGATCACCAGGCCGAAGGCGAGCGCGGCGATGCCGACGGGCACGTTGATGAAGAAGACCGACTGCCAGCTGACGTGCTCGACGAGCAGACCGCCGACGATCGGACCGCCCGCGGTGGACGCTCCGATGACCATGCCCCAGATGCCGATCGCCATGTTCAGCTTCTCGGCGGGGAAGGTGGCGCGCAGCAGGCCGAGCGCGGCCGGCATCAGCAGGGCGCCGAAGAGGCCCTGGAGCACGCGGAAGAGGATGACCAGCGAGATCTCGCTGGAGAGACCGATCGCACCGGAGGCGAGGGCGAAGCCCGCGATGCCGATGAGGAAGGTCTGACGGTGGCCGAAGCGGTCGCCCAGCTTGCCCGCGGTGATCAGGGCGACGGCGAGGGCGAGCAGATAGCCGTTGGTGATCCACTGGACGTCGGCGAGCGAGGCGCCGAGGTCCTTCTGGATCGCGGGGTTCGCGATGGCGACGATGGTGCCGTCGAGGGCGACCATCATCACGCCGATGGCGACGGCGAAGAGGGTCAGCCAGGGGTGGCCGCGAAGCCCCTTGACCGGGGCGGGTACTGCGTTGTCTTCGGGCTCCCGCGGCGCCTTCTCGACGGTGGTCTGACTAGTCATACGGGGAGACTAGTGACAGCCGCTGACAGTTGACAAACCAATTCACAAGTCAGTAACTGTCACGTAGCTCACACGTAGCGCACAGGTATGCTGAGCTGGACAAACACGGGAAAAGAGGGACCGGTACGTGACCGACGGGCAGACAGTCGAGCCCCGCGCCGGACTGCGTGAACGCAAGAAACAGCGCACCCGCGACGCCTTGTTGCGCGCCGCTCTCGAACTGTTCACCACCCAGGGGTACGAACGCACCACCGTCGACGAGATCGTCGACGCCGTGGAGGTCTCCCAGCGCACCTTCTTCCGCTACTTCGCGAGCAAGGAGGACACCACCTTCGCGGTGCAGGAGATGGTCGAGTCCCGTTTCATCGAGGAGCTGCGCCGGCGGCCCGCGCACGAGGCGCCCTTCGAGGCCATGCGCCGGGCGGTGCTGTGCGCGTGGAACAGCATCGGCGAGGCGATCGAGGAGGTCATCACGGTCGACCTCCATATGCGGACCTACCAGATGATCGAGTCGACCCCGACCCTGCTCGCCGCCCATATGCGGCGCGGTATCGCCCTGGAGAACCACATCGCCCTGCTGATCGCGGAGCGCGAGGGGCTGGACGTGGACCGGGACCCCCGGCCGCGGGTGGCCGTCGCCGCGTTCTCCGGGGTGATGCGGGTGACCGGCCAGCTGTGGGGCCAGGGGCGCGACCCGAGCGTGGAGGCGCTGCGCGATCTGACCGAGGAGTACCTCGACCAGCTCGCCCCGGCCCTCGCCCGGGACTGGCGTCCGTAGACGTCGGAGAACGAAACAGACATCGGGTCACGAAACGTCGGGCTCGCGTCGACAAGAGCGCACCTCCGGAACCACGGTGACCCTCCGTGAGAAATCCGGAGTGAATCCTTTGCGGACGGGTGATGTACGTCACCCGAATCACGGTGGCCGACGCGCGTCTCCTAGGGTGTGGCGCAGTGACTTCTTTCGACACCTCTCCCACGTTGACCGCATGGCGCGCGCTGCTCGCCGTCGCGGTCGTGTTCGTGATGCTGGCGACGACGGGCTGGAGCGCCGTCCGCGATCAGCACCCCGACGGGCCGCGCGAGCTCGCGCTCGCCGCCTGGGCACGGGACCGGATAGCGGGCCGTTCGCTGCCGGAGGCCGACGCCCCCGCCTATCGGCTGGCCCACTTCTTCGCCACCCTCACCACGGGACAGCGGACGGCGCTGGCGGGCAAGTACCCGTCGGTGGTGGGAAATCTGAACGGCGCACCGGTCACGCTGCGCTACCGGGCCAACCGGGTCGCCCTCAGACAGGCCGTGGCCGTGGAGCAGGTGCGGGCACATGACGAGAAGCTCTCGCCGGACGGGCGCGACGAGGCGCGGGCCCGGCTCGACCGGTTCCGGTCGCTGCTCAAGGGCGGACGCCAGATCCTGGCCTTCGATCCGTCCGGGAAGGGCCGGGCGGCCGAGGTGTTCGGCAACCTCGACCGGGCCGCCCGGGTCTCCGTCGTCGTCCCCGGCGTCGACACCCATCTGCTGACCCTGGAACGCAGCCGGCGCCAGTACGCGGCCCCCGTCGGCATGGCCAAGTCGCTGTACGGCGCGGAGCGCTCGGCCTCCCCGGGCACCCGTACGGCCGTCATCGCCTGGGCCGACTACACCGCCCCGGCCGGTCTCGGCATGGACGCGGCGCTGGGCGGTCTGGCGGCGAACGGCGCGATCCGGCTGAACGCGATGATCGGTGCGCTGCCCGGCGTCTCGAAGGTCTCGCTGTTCTGCCACAGCTACGGCTCGGTGGTCTGCGGGGTGGCCGCGCACTCGGCCCCCGACCGGGTGGCCGACATCGCGGTCGCGGGCAGTCCGGGCATGCGGGCCGCCAACGCCGGGCAGCTGGAGACCGACGCCCGGATCTGGGCGACCCGGGACGGCGACGACTGGATCGGGGACGTACCGCATCTCGAATTCGGCGGGATCGGTCACGGGGCTGATCCGGTCGACCCGGAGTTCGGCGCGCGGATCGTCTCGGCGGCGGGGGCCGCCGGGCACAGCGGCTACTTCGAACCGGGCACCGAGAGCCTGGACAACTTCGCCGCGATCGGTGTCGGAGCGTACGGCTCGGTCAGCTGCGCGCGTGCCGACAGCGCATGCCACAGCGGTATTTCCGGTGCGCGGGACGGCTGACGCGCGTAGAGGAGCGTGGCGGGCGGATTAATTGGGACTTACTCCGAGGGGGGACGCGGGCGACTGTGCCGCATACGATGAGGCACATGGGTGATGTGCTGGCCGGAATTCATGCCACCTGGGAGTTCGACACCGACTCCGTGCTCATCCGCTTCGAACGGGGCATCCGCACACCGAAGCTCTTCCAGAGCCTGCGGGAACGCCGCATCCCGTATGCGGCGTTCCCGCAGGCTC